>DATHHO010000248.1:0-15816 GCA_035317125.1 Puia sp. | reverse complement strand
GGCCAGGTGCGCCATATCGTATTCGCCCAGGGGCAACCGCAGCATTTCCGTAAATGCGCCGATGATGGCCACCACAAGGGTAGAGGAAGTGCCAAGCCCCGAGCCGGCAGGTGCGTCCACAAAAGTAGACAGCCTGAAGCCGGTCGGCGGGAATCCATACTCCCTGAAGATCCGGTTGTAAACACCCTTCAGCAGATCCAGCTTGCCATCGATCGGCAGCTCGGCTCCGGTCTCGTACTGCAATTCCTCTTTGCGGTCCATTCCCTGCAAAAGGATCGTATTCCCGGGCAGCGGCTCGATGGTGGCGTGCGCGTACAGGGACACCGTCGCGTTCAGGATCGCACCTCCATACAGGTCGCAATAAGGGCTTACATCCGTTCCTCCGCCGGCCAGTCCTATCCGCAAAGGAGCTTTACTTCTGTATATCATTCGTTGTGTTGTTTCAGATCATTTGTCGCGGTTCCAGACTGGCCATCGTCCTGTCCCGCGTCCCGCATCACATGTGCCATTCATCAGCGGCTGTCTTCCTTCATGCGCAAGGCATCCGGCAGTTCCCGTTGCGCGCGTTCATAATCTTCCGGGATGCCGATGTCGATAAAATATTCATCCTGCACCAGCCCGCACATCCGCTGGCTCGCATGGAATTTCTCCAGCCAGTCTTTTTCAAAGGAGAATTTTTCGGGCATCGGCTTTTCCATGAACCGGGGAACGTTCAGGGCATATACCCCTCCGTTGATCAGCCCGGTCTCATAGAATTGCTTCTCCCGGAAATCCCGGATGCGCTGGTCCTGGCCCAGCTCCACCACGCCATAGCGGTCGAAGTTTTTCATGGGCTTGAGACAGAGCGTACAATCGGCCTGCTGCCGGTCATGAAAAGCGCTAAGTTCGTGTAGACCGATGCCAAAAAAAGTATCCCCGTTCAGGACCAGGACATTCTGCCTGGACGCCTTTCCGCAGGCCAGCCGGATGGCGCCGCCCGTCCCCAGCGGTTCTTTTTCCACCGACAGTTCATAGTGCGGACCTCCCGCGTCGCAAGGCCCTTCCGCATGGCCCACGCTTCCGCCCGCGCCGTCCACACCCGCGCCCGCAGCGCCCACGCCTGATCCAACCGCACCCGCGCCTCCACCCCCATCCGCCTTCGCCAGCTTGCTCCTCAGGAAATCCTCGAAATCCTCACTCTTATAGCCGAGCGCGAAAATAAATTTTTCGATGCCCTGCCGGACGAAATAATCGATCAGGTAAGCCAGGAATGGCTTCCCGGCCACCGGCGCCATGCATTTGGGCAGGTCCGGAATGACGGAGCGGAGACGGGTGCCAAGGCCTCCTGCCAGAACGATGGCTTCCTTAATATTATTTTGATGCTTCATTCGACAATCTTTCCTCCGGTATTCGCGTAAATGCGGGTTCCGCACCCGACGATTCATTTCCGCATGGCCCTCCACACATTCTCCCAGCTTCCTCCGATATGCACCTGCCCGATGCCCGCCTTTTTCAGCGTGTCCGCCGCCTCCACGCAATGCATACCGCCCGCACAGCAGAGGATCACCGGCTTGTTCAGGTCCCTGATCCTTCCGATATTCGCGCGTATACGGTCTACCGGTATATTCAGCGAACGGGGAATATGACCCTGGTCATATTCATAGGCCGTCCGGAGGTCGATGATCACCCCTCCGTCCTGCAAAGCCTGTCTGATCGCCCCATTACCCCATCCTCCTCCCCCAAAGATTTTTGAAAGAATACTCATATGATCGTTTCTAAGCTATAGGAGCATATTTTCTTTCCCCGATCTGCTGCCTCCACATCGCATAATACAACCCTTTTTCCACCACCAGGCTTGTATGTGTACCCGTTTCTACCACCTCTCCTTTTTCGAGCACATAGATGCGGTCGGCATGCATGATGGTGGACAGCCGGTGGGCGATGAGGATGGTGATCTGATTGCCACGGGAAGATACTTCCCGGATCGTGCGCGTTATATCTTCTTCGGTAAGGGAATCCAGGGAAGAAGTGGCTTCATCGAAGATCAGCAGCTTTGGCTTGCGCAGCAATGCGCGGGCGATAGACAAGCGTTGCTTTTCACCGCCCGATAATTTCAGGCCGCCTTCTCCGATCATGGTGTCCAGACCTTTCTCCGCCCTCGCCAGCAGACCAAGGCAACTGGCCTGCGCGACCACATCCATCAGGTCCTTTTCCGTAGCGGCGGGATTCACAAAGAGCAGGTTCTCGCGGATACTGCCGGCAAACAACTGGGTATCCTGCGTTACGAATCCGATCTGGGTGCGCAGGTCATCGAAGTTGATGGAATTCTCATCCATCCCATTGTAGAGGATCTTCCCTTCCTGCGGCCGGTAGAGGCCGACCAGCAGCTTCATCAGGGTGGACTTACCCGAGCCGGAAGGCCCGACAAAGGCAATCGTCTCCCCCGTTCTTGCATCGAAGCTGATATTGTCGATGGCTTTCTGCGAGGCCGTCTGATGCCTGAAAGATACTTCGAGGAACCGGAGCTCCTTCATGGGACCAAGGGGCAAGGGGGTGGCCGGATGGCTTTCCGGCGTCTTCTCCATCAGCCTGTGAAAATTATTCATGGAGGCTTCTGCCTCCCGGTAAGACTGGATAATATTTCCCAGCTCCTGCAGAGGGCCAAAAATGAAAAAAGAATAAAAAGTAAGCGAGATCACTTCTCCCGGGCTCAGCTTGCCCTTAAAGACCAGCCACAGCAGGGTGAACATGATCACTTGCCGGAGAAAATTCACAAAAGTGCCCTGGACAAAGCTCAGCGTCCTTATGCTCTTTACCTTTCTCAGCTCCAGCCCGAGGATCTTATAGGTATTGTTGTTTAGCCGGAGGACCTCCTGCCGGGTTAGGCCAAGGCTTTTTACCAGCTCGATATTGCGCAGGGATTCGGTGGTGGAGCCGGCAAGGGCCGTAGTCTCCTTTAAGATGTTCTTCTGGATGATCTTGATCTTCCTGCTCAGCAGGCTGGTGAGCAGCGCCAGCAGCAGGATACCGCCCAGATAAATGGGCATGATCGACCAATGCAGCCGGAAAGCATATACGCTGACGAAGACGACACCCACGAGAATGCCGAATACCACGCTGATAAAGGCAGTAATGAATTTTTCCGTATCCGTCCTTACTTTGGTCAGGATGGAGAGGGTCTCTCCGCTGCGCTGGTCTTCGAATTCCTGATAAGGCAGCTGCATGGAATGCTGCAGCCCGTCGGTAAAGATCTTCGCCCCGAATTTCTGGATGATGACATTCGTAAAATAATCCTGGAATGCCTTTGCGATCCGGGATACCATGGCTACGCTGATGAGGATGCCCAGGATCCCCAGCACGCCCCAGATAAAGTCCCCCTGGGTCCTTGTGCCGGTCGGGTGGAATTTCTTACCGGTATCCAGATACCCCGTCTGGTACGGATGGCTGGCATATCTGTCGATCAGCTTTCCGAAGAAATAGGGGTCCAGCATGGAGAATACCTGATTGATGGTGGCAAGGAGCAGGGCCAGGCCGATCAGCCATTTATAGGGTTTTAAATAACTCAGTAATATTTTCATAATTGACTATATACAACCGGAAATTTCCTTACAAGTTCGGGAAAAAGGATAAAAATATACTATTCCATACCGGGATGGGCTTTTTTGGGGCTGTATAACAGCAATAACGGAAAGAAGCTGAACAGGAATGCCCCATGCTGCAGGGTTATAAAGGACTCCACCAGGAATAAGGTCAGCAGGATGCCCACGGTGAAGAACGCCTCCCGGGTGCTGCATTTCCGGACCAGGACGATCAGCAGCCCGCAGACCGTAAGCAATGCCGCCAGCCCGATCAGACCGGAACGGACCAGGTCCTCAATATATTGGTTATGAAAATTATAGGTCAGAAATCCAAATTTGTTCTCCCTGGGATTGCCGGTGTACATGTTCGCTCCTATGTATTTCTTGTTCAGCAAGTCCTGGCTGTCCCCGGGGCTTACCCCATAGATCCAGGCATTGTTCTCCTTCAGGATCTCAAGGGCGAACTGCCATTCGATCAGCCTCAGCTGCACCCCGTTGAAATAGGTGCCCTGGGAAAATTTGTCTTTTTTGATCATGGAGATATCTCCATGGACGATGTCCAGATACCTGCTCTTTATAGGATTGGCGGTAAAGATCACGCCCGCCGCCAGCAGCAGACAGGTGATGAACATGGCCAGGATAAGCTTCCTGTTCGTGCGGATGGAATAACGCAGGAAGACGAAATGGGACAATATGAGAAAAAGCACCACCAGCAGCAGCTTGGAGGCCAGCAGGATGACCATGCCGGTGAAGAACAGGACCATTCCCGCGCGTATCCCTTTTTTCGCTCCCCGGGACAGCCACGCGCCGTCGATACCCCACCGTGGGGATAGCAGGGACAGGATCCCGAAGATCAGGAATACGGAAAAATAAATGGCATTTTCATGAATGGCATGGCTCAGCGGATGATAGAAAAACTCATAGATGTTCTTATCCTGCGAATAATTCACGGCGGCCATGATCAGACAATAAATGGCGGCCAGCGATAAGATCATGCAATAACCGACCATCAGCTTTCTATAGCCGCGTTCGTCGGTAAAAGGGCCTGCGCAGAGAATGAACGGGATAGCCAGAAGAGTGGCGTCCTTCTCGACGATATGGCCACCCGTGTTCAGATTGTGCGTATACAGGAGACCGATAGCATCCACCATGAATAACGCGAAATAGGCAAGGAAGTATTTGTTGGAGAAGGCGGTCCTGATGGCCCGGACGGGTCCCCCGTCCCACAATCTGCCCAACAACAACAAAATGATACAATAGCTGTTCAGGTTAAACCAGGAAAAAATGGTGGTGGCGAGTACGGCAAGGGTCAGAGAAAACCAGATCTTGTTTTGTAGGAACGGGCTGCGCATAGGTCATAAAAAATAGGGTGTACAATGGCAATTCTTCAGCTCCCCGATTGCCCGGCGTCTTTCAGGGTGGAAATATATTTAGCCTTTACGATCCTGTACAGGGCAAGGCCACAGCCAAGGAAAAGGCCAACTCCCAGTCCAACGGCCAGCAGCACAGAAAGCCTGGGCTGTTTGGGGCGGCCGGACTTGACGAAATCCTGCAGGACGCGGACGGCGTCCACAAATTGCAGCTGCTCCTGATAGTTCAATAATTTCTCGCGCAGCAATACCATCTGATTGCTGATGCCGGAAACATCTACCATGAGCGAAGAGTTGTTTTTTTTCTTGTTCTGAATGATGTCCCCGACGCTTGACTTTATGGAATCCAGCTTGACCATTTCCGCTCTGACATTATCGACAAGGTCCTGGAAGTTCTTCCTTCTCACGGCCACTCTTTCCTTCACATAATCATTATTCGCAAGACCATACACGATCGCATTCTGCACCTCGATCAGCAGGGACGTATCTTTGATCACGATGTCGATGCTGAATCCGCTGACGTTGTCTGGGGTGCCTGTCTTCTGGATGGGCTCCGCCCTTATGCTGCGAAGCTTTGTAAGCGTATAGGGACTGCAATTGAAGTTCCGGGCCAGGGTGCCATATCCATCCTTGTTCAGAAGGTCATCCCAGTTATTGATGAGCTCGATCTCCTCGGTATTGGTAAGTACCGTTGTTTCGAGCACCAGCTTGGAAGAATAGGTTTTGGGCAAGGCTGAATAGATGACGACCCCGCAGAATATTCCGACCAGAGAGGTTGCGATGATAAGCTTACCATATTTTTTGGAATAAAACATCCCTTTAAGTAACAGGGAAAAGAGATCGAGATCGTCCGTCCTGTCGTTAAAAGAATCGGGGTATTTTGTCATATATATTGATGTTCTTAAATATTTAAAATTCGTGCATTAACGATCGGTTTTATCCATTTAAAAATAGGGGTAAAAATAATTAAATCTTTGTAATTCAATGGTTAATTTTTTAATAGTTAAATATACAGGGCTATTTTTATTAACTTCGCGCAACTTATTTTATGGGTGAGAATTATAAGAAGAGGCTATTCTCGAACTTCGCTGCATTAAGTGTGATCCAGGGAGCAAATTTTGTTCTTCCCGTCATTGTAATGCCGTTCGTCATCCGCAACATCGGCGCCGACAGATTTGGCCTGGTCTCCGTAGCGCAGGTGGTCATGATCTTCTTGTCCGCCGTCTCGGATTATGGGTTTAACCTCACGGCAACGAGGGATATCGCGCTTTATAAAGACGATCTTGAAAAGACTTCCAGGATTTTTTTTGTTGTATTGGCTTCCAAATTAATACTCTGCATCGGTACGTTCGTATTGCTGCTGGGGCTTATTCAATTTGTCCCGTTCATAAGGAACAACAGTGTTCTGTATCTGCTGGGTTTTACCTATGTTATCGGTCAGTCTTCGCTGGTGGGCTGGTTTTTTCAGGGGATGGAGAAGATGCAATATATCACCGCCAGCACTTTATTTGCCAGGCTGATCTTTGTCATTCTCGTTTTTGCATTCATCCGGCAGAGAGGTGATGAGGTATATTTTCTTTTATTCCTTGGCGCCGGAAATATCATTGCGGGCGTTTTCAGCATTCTCCTTGCCCTAAAGATGTTCAAGCTGAAAATTTTCAGACCCTCGTGGAGCGATATAGCGGCCGAGATGAGAGAAGGCTGGCAGGTCACGCTGTCCAATCTTTCCATAAACGCCTATCTGTATATAAATGTCATCATACTCCGGGCTTTTACCAATGACCTCATCGTGGGGTATTACAGCATAGCCGAAAAGATCTTTTTGGCCGTGAGGCAGATCCTGGGTGTTTTTTCTCAGGTGATCTACCCGCGCGTGTGCCAACTGGCCGTGGAAGGCAAGCGCCAGGCTTCGGGTTTTTTTAAAGAATTCTATCTGCCATTCCTGTTATTGCTGACCCTGGGATGCGCCGTGGTCTTCTTTTTTTCACCGCTTATCATCCATGTTTTCCTGAACAGCCGGCCCGACATGCCGGTCCTGTTGCTCCGGATCCTGGCTTTTGTCCCGGTGATCGTCTGTCTGAACATACCAGCCTACCAGGTCCTTCTTGCCTTTAACCAAAAAAAAAGTTATTTGCGTATTCTGGCCAGCGCAACTGTTGTAAACCTCGCCGCTAATTTATTACTTTGCAGCGCCTGGGGACCGATAGGCACGGCCCTGAGCATTATCATAACGGAATTGTTCGTGACGGTAGGTCTTAACTGGGAGCTCTATAACAAAAATCTGTCAGCATATATCAACCCGGGAAGAATATGAACACCACCCACTATACGGTGAAGACGCAGGATTATTTTTCAAATGTTCGCAGAGATATTATCAGCCTGATCCCAAACAACCCCGGTCAGAAAATACTGGAGATAGGAGCGGGCGCCGCCAATACCCTGTTGTATATAAAAGAGACCGGGATGGCGGCGGAAGTCATGGGCGTCGAGCTGATGAAGATCGCCGGCTCGCACCAGCAGCACCCGTCCATAGATAAGTTCCAGATCGCCAATATCGAGCTGGAAGAGATCCAGGCCGAAAAAGAATATTTTGACGTCATCCTGTGCGCCGATGTGCTGGAACACCTCGTAGATCCATGGATCATCGTGGATAAGCTGGCCGGCTATCTGAAAAAGGAAGGATTGCTGATCGTCAGCATTCCAAATATCAGGGAGTGGAAGACACTGGCGCGGATCGTATTTATGGGAGAGTTCAACTACCGGCCGGAAGGCGGGATCATGGACAAGACCCATCTCCGTTTTTTCTGCAAGAAGAATATATACCAGCTGCTCACTACCTCAGCCTTGTCCCCTTTCTATTGCAAACCCAATTTCATGCTGAAGGAAGTTCCGCAGGGAAAGTTCCGCCGTGTTTTAAATCTACTCAGTTTCCGGTTATTTGAAGATTTCCTGACGGTGCAATACCTGTTTATCGCCAAAAAAAAATAAATCCATGCCACAGATATATATAGTCATCGTCAATTATAATAAATGGGAAGATCTCAAGGCATGTCTCACCTCCATTTTCCGGTCGGATTATGACAACTTCAAGGTCATCGTGGTCGATAATAATTCCGAGAACGATTCCCTCGGGCACCTGACCCGCTGGGCAGCCAGCGATGCGTCCGTTCCCCGGGCCTCTTCTTTCAAGCTTATACACAGCCGCGACCTGGATGAGCATACGGACCCCACCACCTTCCCCCGGCTGTTATTCGTACAGCATACAAAAAATGTCGGATTTGCAGGAGGCGTCAATGTCGCCCTGCGCCATCTTACCGGGCAGGACGCCTATATATGGTTACTGAATCCCGATCTGGAAGTAGAGGAAAATGCCCTTTCTGAGCTGGTGAGATTTGCGGAAGCCCATCCCGTCAGGTCGATTACGGGGACGGTCATAAAATTTGAGGATCAGCGCGATAAGATCCATATGTACGGCGGCGGCCGGGTCAATTTTAATACAGCGACGGCTACCCTGATCGAAGAAATAGACGATATTCCCCAGCTGGACTATATTTCAGGGGGATCGCTTTTTACAAGAGCGGAGAATTTCAGAGAGCTGGGAATTCTGCCGGCTGGCTTTTTTATATACTGGGAAGAAACGGACTGGTGTTTCCAGGCGAGGGCAAAGGGCTACGAGCTGAATATATGTCTGACCGCAATCTGTTATGATAAGGTCAGCACCACGATGGGCAGAGGCTTTCTGGCGGAATTTTATTATACCCGAAACGGCCTGTTTTTCGTGGACAAATACAAAAAGGAGGCGAACCGCCGCGCGCTGTTCGCTGCCTGGCTGCGACTTATAAAAAGAGCAATGTCCGGGCAGTGGAGCAGGGTAAGAGGCGTGTATCGGGGAATACAGGCATTCAAAAAGAAAGAAAGGAATGAAGATTGATAAATATATTTTATTCGCCTTCCTTTATTTTTTCCTGAATTCTCTTGGGTTGCCTTTCGGCCTGACCTATACTACCCTGCTAAGCCCCCTGCTTTATTACTGGATACTGGTGACCCGCAAACGCGAGATCTTATTTCCATTCTTTCTGGCCTTTTTGCCATTCGCGATCATCCATCTGGTTGGAGGGGTCGATATGAAGAGCTATTTTGTCTCGGTGCTTAACCTGGCCTCGTGCTACATTTTTGGCCAGGCTTTTTATACGTTCCTGATATATGCCAGGGATAAAGAAGGGATCTTCAGAAAATTGGTGCTGGTCAACTTCATCCTCTGCCTCATCGCAATACCGCTCTATTTTACTCCCTTTTACGATATATTGTGGATAGAACAGTATCTGACGGAGGGAGTCGATAATTTCAGAAGACTGAAATTATTCACCTATGAGGCTTCTTATTATGCCACGCTGTTCACTCCGCTGTTCATTTTCTATTTTCTCAAGATCATTTTAAAGTTGAATAAGGCTAACAGCTGGCAGCTGCTGCTGGTGATCTTTTTGCCGCTGGCACTCTCTTTTTCACTCGGTGTCATCAGTGCGATCCTGATAGCCTGGTTCCTTACCTGTATTCTTTTGCTGAGAAGCATGGCCCGGAAGAGAAGGGTCTGGAACCTGGTCGCGCTGGCCGGCAGCCTGTCCATATTTCTGCTGGTCATGCTCGTGATCTTCTTCCCGGAGAATTCGCTTTTTTCAAGGATCGGGAATGTTATCTCCGGCACCGATCTTTCCGGAAACGGAAGGACCTCGGACGCATTCCTGCTGGCAGACCGGATCCTTGCGCTGAAGAGCCATATCTGGGGTGTAGGGGCCGGTCAGGTCAAGATCGTCGGGGCAGATATCATCAGGAATTACTATAACTACCCCGATGACTATATGGTGATCGCCATTCCGAATACGGTGGCGGAGACCTGGGCGCTCTTTGGATGGGTGGGTCTGGTCCTGAGAATGGGGACCGAGGTCTTCCTGTTTTTTCACACCAGGGTCTGGACCAGCTATTACCGTCTCTTTTTATTTCTTTTTGTTTTTATATATCAGTTTACCGGTAGCTTTATTACTAATATTGCAGAATACGTGATCTGGATATTGGCGTTCACGCATGCGTTTCCTCAATTTGACGTAATACCCAAAACAGGCAAAATAAAAAAGTCATTGTCATGACAAAAAGCGAACTCAGGGAATCACTCACGCCATTATTCCGCATCTTGGATATTTTATTATCCCCGTTTACCCTGATGGCTTCCCTCCTTTTTTTTTCTATCCGGAAGATGAGGGTCGCCAAAATGCCGCTCAGTAAGATGATCTTTAAAAAGGTCGGCGTGTTCCCCATCCTCGATCACTATTATGAGCCTTTGTTCAATGACGCTCATCTGAGATTCCCGCTGGACAAGGACCGGAACCTTCCAGGGATCGGGTGGAACGAAGCGGGGCAGCTGGCCTTGCTGAACGATTTCCACTATCAGGAGGAACTGGATGCCATACCCTTTGACAGACCAGCCGATGAACTCCAGTTCTTTTATGGCAATCCCTCTTTGGGGCCCGGCGATGCGGAGTACCTGTACTGCATGATCCGTCATTTCAAGCCGGGCAAGATCGTTGAGATCGGCAGCGGCTATTCCACACTGATAGCCCGGCAGGCCATTGCGACGAACAGGTCGGCAGATGCGGGGTACCAGTGCGCCCATATCTGCATAGAACCTTATGAAATGCCCTGGCTCGAAAAGACCGGCGTCGAGGTCCATCGCAAGCTGGTTGAGGAAGTGGACCTCTCTCTGTTCAGGTCCCTTGGCAAGAACGATATCCTGTTCATAGATTCTTCGCATATGATCCGTCCTCAGGGCGACGTATTGTTTGAATTCCTGCAAATACTGCCGTCGCTGCAATCCGGGGTGGTCATTCATGTGCATGATATTTTCAGCCCAAAGGACTATACCCGCAGGCTCCTCGTCGAGGACGTGCTGTTCTGGAACGAGCAATATCTGTTGGAAGCATTCTTAACCTGCAATGATCAGTTCAGGATCATCGGGGCCCTGAATTACCTGAAAAGCCATCACCCGGAGGAAATGTATTCCAGGCTGCCGCTGCTCAGGAAAATCCCGTCGCATGTGCCGGCCTCGTTCTGGATGGCAAAAAACTGACCCGTTTAGCAATTACAAAAATCATTTCTCCGATGATCAACTTCTTAAAACGCAGCTACCATAAGATCTACCAGAAGCTGCATTATGATACGTTTAAAGTGCTGCAGAACCAGGCAAGGCTGCTGGCGGATAACAACAAAGATAAAAAGGACATAAAAAGCCTCGGAGAGGTGGAGTTCCAGGTCTTTTCCCAGAGAGGGGAGGATGGCATCATCCAGTATATCCTCAGCAAGATAGAGGTCCCGAACAGGATCTTCGTAGAGTTCGGCGTGGAGAATTACACCGAATCGAACACCCGCCTGCTGCTGATCAATAATAACTGGTCTGGACTGGTGATCGATGGTAGTCCGGCGAACATACAGTTTATCCGGAACGATTTTATTTACTGGAAATACGATATCACGGCCCTGCACAGCTTTATTACAAAAGAGAATATCAATGGGCTGATCGCCGGATATACGGGCTGCCGGGACATCGGTCTGCTCAGCGTCGATATCGACGGCAATGATTACTGGGTATGGGAGGCGATCGACGCGATCGATCCGAGGATCGTGATCTGTGAATATAATTCCGCTTTCGGCCCTGCCCGGAAAGTCTCCGTTCCCTATGCCGCTGATTTTGTAAGAAGCAAGGCGCACTGGTCCGATCTTTATTTCGGGGCCTCCCTCGCCGCCTTCTGTCATCTTGCGGAAAAAAAGGGATATGATTTCATCGGCACGGCCGGTGCGGGAGTGAATGCTTTCTTTGTCCGGAAAGACCTTTCAGGGCCTTTTAAGAAATATCGGGCGGAAGAAGATTTCCGGGAGTCCGCCAACCGCGATTCCAGAAATGAAAAGGGAGAGCTCAGTTTTTTACCGCACGGCGAAAGGCTTGCGTTGATGAAGGAGTTGCCGGTAGTAGACGTGGAGTCCGGGGACAAGCGAGTCATAAGAGAATTATACAGCCTGTAAAAAAACCTCGACACACAAAATATTAATGGGAAGAAAAGCTATCATTATCGGCGCAGGGCCTGCTGGCCTGACAGCAGCCTATGAATTGCTGAAACGGACGGACATACAGCCTGTTCTGTTGGAGAAGTCGGGAGATATAGGAGGTCTTTCCAAAACGGTGAACTATAAAGGAAACCGTATGGACATCGGAGGACATCGTTTTTTTTCCAAGTCGGACAGAGTGATGGATTGGTGGTTTCAATTCATGCCACTCCAGGACACAGCAGCAGACACCAGCATCCATTATCAGCATCAATCCCGCTCTTTAAAGACAGGCAAAAATCCGGAAAAGCGACAGGAGGTTCTGGGATCTGGGGACAAGCCGCAGCAGGGCGAAAGACCTCCACAGGACCCCGATAAGGTGATGTTGGTGAGGCGTCGTCTGTCCCGGATCTATTTTCTCCGCAAATTCTTTAATTATCCGATCAGACTCTCCGCAGATACGTTAAGCAAGCTGGGCATTCTGCGTACCGGCGGTATTATCTTTTCCTATATCAAAGCCCGTTTGTTCCCCAGGCGTCCTGAAAAGACCCTTGAAGATTTTTTGATCAACCGGTTTGGCTCCGTGCTTTACAAAACATTCTTCAAAGAGTATACGGAAAAAGTGTGGGGTGTCCCCTGCCAGCATATTTCCGCCGAATGGGGAATGCAGCGGATCAAGGGCGTATCGATCAGCGCAGCGATAGCCCACGCACTGAGATCCGGCAGAAAAAAAACAAAGGACGGTGACATCGCACAGAAAGATGTGGAGACCAGCCATATCGAGCGGTTCCTCTATCCAAAGTTCGGGCCGGGCCAGTTGTGGGAAGAGGTCGCGCGACAGATCGTAGAGATGGGTGGGGAGATCCATCTGCACCAGGACACAAAAGCTATCCATACGGAAGGCTACCGGGTGACTTCCGTGGAAACGGTCGGATCCCGGTCGGGCATTTCTACAGTATGGACCGGGGATTATTTTTTTTCTACCATGCCCGTCAGCGAGCTGGTCAAAGGGTTGCGGACGGAAGTTCCCGCGGAAGTAAAAGAGGTAGCCGCCGGACTTCAATACCGGGATTTTATCACCGTAGGACTTTTGTTAAAACATCTTTCGGCTCCGGGCGGCTCTGCGGATGCTCCCAAAAAGATCTCGCTGGAAGATACCTGGATTTATATTCAGGACAAGGACGTAAAAGTAGGGCGTCTGCAGCTGTTTAATAACTGGAGCCCATTTCTTGTAAAGGACCCCACCACCACCTGGGTAGGAATGGAATATTTCTGCAACGAAGGGGATGAATTCTGGAGCCTGACGGAGGAACAGATCAAAGAAGTGGCGATAGGAGAGCTGGAGAAGATAGGACTGGGCCGGCGCAAAGACCTGCTGGACGCCACCGTACTTCGCATGGAAAAGACCTATCCGGCTTATTTCGGTACGTATGACCGGTTCGACGTGATCCGTACGTATGCGGACAAGTTCGATAACCTGTATCTTATCGGCCGCAATGGAATGCATAAATATAATAACGCAGACCATTCCATGCTGACCGCCATGACGGCGGTGGATAATATCTGCGCAGGGGTCAGCGACAAGTCGAATATCTGGTCCATCAATACGGAGCAGGACTATCACGAAGAAGGTAAAAATGAAGAGACCCCCGCGGCTGGATCAACGGATTAGCCTCCCGATCCTGTCTTCCTGCGGAGGATCATTCTGATCACGCTGCCTCTTCCCATAGCCGATGCGATCCATTCAAGGAGGATGGCAAAGGGCAGTAACAAGGCGATCTTTACGAGCAGCGTTTTGCTTTTCTTATTCTTTAATTCATAAATGATATTTCCCTTATAACCCAACAGCTTTAAGAAAGTATCTACCATGCCCAATACACCCAGATGAAAAGAATAAAATGTTTTTTTCAGGGGCTCCAGACCGATTTCCCGCAGAAACAGCTCTAATCGCCCGGGAGTAAAATGATTGACATGACGCGGGACGTCCAGATGGATCCATTTATCTTTTATTATCCTGGACTGCAGGCTGTTGATATTGGGGACTTCGATCACGACCAGCCCGTCCTCTCTGATATTATTTTTGATCAGCTCAGTCAGCAAAGGTTTGGGATCGGGCAAATGCTCCAGCACATGGAAAAGGGTAAGCACGTCAAAATACTCATGGAATATATTGCCACCGTTGTAAAACCCGGTATGAATCTCCAGCCCGTACACGGATCTTGAGTAAGCGGCTCTTTCGGGGGAGGTTTCGACCCCCTTTACCTGCCAGCCATCCTCCTTTGCCAGGCTTCCGAATTTGCCCTTGCCACTGCCAAAATCAAGAAGCGTTCCTTTCCGGCCTCTGAGGGTATTCAGCTTTCCGATGACGCCCCTGTATTCCCTGTTAAGGATCTTATCGAATATGGAATCCCTGTTCTCCACTACCTTGTAGACCTCATCGGCATAGAGGTTGTCCATATCGATGTCCTTCTTCAGTAAAGTATACTGATGCCCGCAGTTGCTGCACCTTACGATATCCACATCGGGGCATTGCGGTACGTCTTTATATACCACCGTGTAGCTTTCATGATAACATAGCGGACAATGCACATTCATACTCATGGATTTTTAAAGGCCTTTTCGATGCTTTGCATGGTGGCCCGGGCTGTTCTGTTCCAGGTGTACCGGGCTGATCTTTCCAGACCCGACCTTTTCTTTCTGTTGTATAATTCCTCATCCGACAATAGCTGGTCCAGCGCATTTGCGATACTTTCCGGCTGTGACGGGTCAATGTAAATGGCAGCATCCGCGCATACTTCGGGTAAAGCCGTAGCTCCCGCAACGATTACGGGTACACCCGACGCCATAGCTTCCAGTGGCGGAAGACCGAAGCCTTCGGCAAATGACGGAAAACAAAATACTTTTGCCATGGCATAGGTAGCGATCAGCTCTTCATTGCTCATCCCCCCGGGCATCACGATCCTTTTCCGGATCCCGGGATCGAGCAGGAGCTGCTGCAGGTCAGGCGCCTTCCAGTCTTCTTTTCCGATAATGACCAGCGGAGTGCCGGTATCATGGAGCAAGGGCAGCGCCTTCAGCAGGTTCTCGATATTTTTTCTCACATTCAGCCTGCCTACATATAATATGTACCGGTCCGGCAGGCTGAATTTTTCCTTGACCCGGGCCAGCTGGTCCGCATCCTGAAAGGGGGCGGGCGCATACAGCTTGTTTACGCCAAGCGGCACAAGGTCTATGCGGGACCTGCTGCGGGCATAGTGATACTTCAGCAGGTCGCCGGCGACAAACTCCGTTGTTGCGATGAGGCGGTCGGCCCGGTTGCGGGTGAGCCAGGCCAGGGGCAAAAAATAAAGCCTTTCCTTCCAGCTGAAAAATTGCGGGAATTCCCTGAACAGGACATCGTGTATAAAGGCAATGGAAGGGACCCGGCGCTTCAGGGACGGGAATGTCTGAAAAAGCATCACGTCCACTTTCAGCCTTTGCAGCCGGCGTGGTAATATGAACAGGTTCGACAGCATATTGTTGCCGGCCCAGACATATTGCGTATCGATGTTCGTCTGGGAAAGGGGGAACCCCAGATGTTTATCCTTTTTATCGAGGAATACGACCCATTCGTGTTCGGGGTAAAGCGCGAACAATTCAGGAAGAAGGTTTTGCAAGACTACCCTTGTGCTTACCGGTCCCGAGAAATACCATTTCGCATCGATGCCTATTCTCATTCTCCTGATGATTTATTAAATAGTTATCTCCCTTTCTGTAAAGATCACGAATTCTTTACCGTCCGGGGCTTTGATCAGGAGGCC
>DATHHO010000247.1:0-17103 GCA_035317125.1 Puia sp. | reverse complement strand
TCCCCCGACAAGCGATCGGGCATACCCGCCGCCCCCGCCCGCTCCATCCTCAACCTCGCCGGCAAGCTGAACTTCCTCCAGTCCGTCGCCCTCATGCAAGGCGCTGCCATGAACTATACCAACGATTCCGCCCCCATGCACTTCGCCTCGGCCGGCAACGCCCCCGTGACGGCCGTCTACTGCTCCACCATCCCCGCCTTTGGCTTTGGCCCGCTGTCCGACAAACGGTTCATCGTCGAAATTGCGCAGCCCCTCGACTGCCGCCCCTGCGGCCTCCATGGGTACAAGGCCTGCCCCCTCGGACATTTCAGATGCGCATACGCCATCACTGACGAACAGCTTCTCGCGACCTTACCATAACTTTCTTGCTCATCCCATTCCCGTATCACAAGCATACCCAGGACTCCCAACATAACCACGGCCGCGGTACCGCCTGCCCAGGCCTCATACTCCGACCAAACTTGTTTCACCCACCCGGCTGCCTTACCTTTGCAGCGTTTATGGACATAAATTGCACCGAGAAGGAGACCCTTGTACTAAGAAAGATCGCCCAGGCCGCAGCGGAACTGGATCTGTCCTGCTTTCTGATCGGGGGCTTCGTCCGTGACAAGCTCATCGGCCGCCCCACAAAGGATGCCGACATCGTCTGCGTCGGTGATGCGATCGAGCTCGCCAATAAGGTGGCCGCTCATTTTCACCCCCGCCCCCAGGTTTCCTTCTTCCGCAACTTTGGCACGGCCCAGATCAGAATCAGCGAACCCGATCTCGAAGTGGAATTCGTAGGCGCCCGCAAAGAAAGCTACCGGCAGGACTCCCGTAACCCCTCCGTCATCCCTGGCACCATCGAGGACGACCAGTTCCGCCGTGACTTCACCATCAACGCCATGGCCATCAGCCTGAATGCGGAGGACTTTGGCCACCTCGTCGATCCCTTCGAAGGCCGGCAGGATCTCGAACTCCGGATGATCCGCACCCCCCTCGACCCCCTCCAGACCTTCAGCGACGACCCGCTCCGCATGATGCGCGCCATCCGCTTTGCCACCCAGCTGGACTTCGCCATCGCCGGGCCCACCTTCGCGGCCATTAAAGCCGACGCGCCCCGCATTGCCATCGTTTCCCAGGAAAGGATCACCGACGAACTGAACAAGATCATCATGAGCCCCAGGCCCTCCGTGGGCTTCGACCTGCTCTACCGCAGCGGCCTGCTCCAGATCATCTTCCCGCAGATGGTCGACCTCGCCGGCGCCGAATACATCGATGGCCTCGGGCACAAGGATAATTTCTACCATACCCTCCAGGTACTGGACAATATCTGCATACATACGGATGACCTCTGGCTCCGCTGGGCGGCGATCCTGCACGACATCGGCAAGCCGGCGACAAAAAAATTTGAAAAACTCCACGGCTGGACCTTCCATGGCCACGAAACGATAGGGGGCCGGATGGTCCCGAAGATCTTTACCCGGCTCAAGCTGCCGCAGAATGAAAAAATGCGCTTCGTCCGGAAGATGGTCGAGCTCCACCTGCGCCCCATCAGCCTCACCAAGGAGAATATCACGGATTCCGCTATCCGCAGATTGCTCTTCGACGCCGGCGACGACATCGATTCGCTGATGACCCTCTGCTCGGCCGACATCACGTCGAAGAACAAACAAAAAGTGCGGCGGTTCCTCGAGAATTTCGAAATGGTGAAATTGCGCCTCAGAGAAGTGGAGGATAAGGACCGCATCCGCAACTGGCAGCCACCCATCACCGGCGAAATGATCATGGAGAAATTCGGACTGCCGCCCGGCAGGGTAGTGGGCGATCTCAAGACCGCGATCCGGGAGGCGATCCTCGACGGGCACATCGAAAATAATTACGAGGCCGCATTCGGGTTCATGATGAAAATGGCGGAAGAACTACGCCTTTCCCCGGTAAAATAACCATACAGCATATGGAAATACCCTGGGCATGGTATTTTCTGGTAATATAATTTGCTGCGAAAAATATGGATAATTCGTGTATTTTGTGAACTCTAAATTGCTTATCAGCTATGGCGATATTGAAATTCAGGATCTATTTTGAGGAAGACGATAGCATTTACCGTGACGTGGCGATCAGGCATACGCAGACCTTTCTGCAGTTGCACCAGGTGATCCTGAAAGCCTATGAATTCGACAGTAAGCACCAGGCTACTTTCTACCGCAGCAATGACAACTGGCAGCGCGGCAGGGAGATCTCCCTTGAAAAATACGACAAACCCTACAAGGCGGAACCCCTCCTCATGGAATCGACCACCATCGGCTCCGAGATCCGCGACCCCAATCAGAAATTCATGTACACCTACGATTTCACCCGCAACTGGGGTTTCCTCGTCGAGCTGATCAACGTGTCGAAAGAGGAAAACGGCAAGCTGGACTATCCCGTGCTTGTCAAGTCGGAAGGCATCCCCCCGTCCCAGTACGGCACCAAAGGCCTCGTCGGGGACAAGCTCACGGAGATCGAAGAAAAATACGACCTGCACAAAGGCACCGAAGGCTTTGGGGTTGTGGGTGGCGAGGATGATGGCGAGAAGGATGACGGGGAGAAGGATGACGGGGAAAAGGATGATACGGAGGAGGAAGAAAAAGAGGACCCGGAAGAGGCAGGCGCCGCCGAAGAGGAACTCTGACGCCATCCCGCTCATACCAACGTGAACGACAAGACAGTCATAATCATAGCAGGCCCCACGGCCGTGGGCAAGACGGCGGCAGCCATCCGGCTGGCGCAGCGCCTCCGCACAAAGATCATCTCCGCAGACTCCCGCCAGTGTTTCCGGGAGCTGGACATCGGGGTGGCGCGGCCTTCGCCCGCCGAGCTGCTCGCGGTTCCCCATTATTTCATAGCCTCCCATTCCATCCATGACCAGGTAAATGCCGCCATTTTCGAAGAGCTTGCCCTCCGGTGGACGGATGAGATCTTCCACGATCACGATGCCGTCGTTATGGTGGGCGGCACCGGTCTTTATCTCCAGGCCTTTTGCGAAGGCCTCGATACGATACCGCCCGTGGATGCACCCACAAAGGACAAGGTCCAGGCCGGCTATGAGCGCGAAGGCATCGGATGGCTCCAGGAACAGGTCCGTCTCGCCGATCCCGGATTCTATAGCTCCGCAGAGATCAACAACCCCCGCAGGCTCATGCGCGCGCTCGAAGTAATATGGTCGACGGGTGAATCCATCCTTTCCTTCCGCACCCGCCGGAAAAAACAACGCCCCTTCCAGATCCGCAAGATCGGTTTGCAGCTTCCCAAAGAAGAATTGCACGCCCGCATCCATCAGCGCGTCGACCGGATGATCGCATCGGGACTGCCCGAAGAGGTAAAGGGCCTGCTGCCCCACCGAAACTGCAACGCCCTGCAGACCGTCGGCTACACGGAATTGTTCGGCTGGCTGGATGGCAGGCTCACCCTCCCCGAGGCCAGCTTAGAGATCAAAAAGAACACCCGCCGCTATGCCAAAAGACAGATGACCTGGTTCCGCAAAGACCCCGCCATCCAGTGGATCAGCCCCGACCAGCTTCCTGGTATTGAATTTTAAAATCAACGGATTTCGGGTTAACTTTAGCGTGACCAGCGGTCGACCAGACTAACGGTTCATCAGACGATCGCTCATTCACCTGAGCATCCGGCAAGATCATCCTAAAAATTATCAGCCATGCGACGCCTCCAACTGACCCTCTGCATTTTCTCCGCCTCCGTTTTTTCCGCCACCACCGGCATGGGCCAGCGCGTTATAGATGTCACCAACGCCGACGCCGTCCAGATGGGCAAAGGGATTCCGATCGTACTCTCGGGAAGTGAACCTTTTTCAATGGCCAAATTCGTAAAGGTCACCTCGGGCACTCCCTTCTTCACGGAACAATGGATGAGGGGCATGCTGGTCCCTGCAACGGGGAAGGCGTATGCCAACCTGTTGCTCCGCCTCAATCTCCTCGACAACACCGTGATCTATCAGGACGACAAAGGACAGGAGCTCACGGCGACCACCCCGCTCAAACGGATCATGCTCCGCGACAGCCTCACCGGCGTAGAATACAATTTCGTGCTCGGCAGCGAGCTGAACAATACGGATAGGGAGCTCAAGGGCACATGGTTCCAGGTGCTGGTCAACGACAATGTCAGCCTGTGCAAACAGCACAAGAAAAGGATCATCGACAATACCTCCTATGGCTCCGCCACCGTCGAACAGACCATTAGCACCATTGATCTCTATTATGTCTATAAAAATGGCGTGCTCACACCCGTAAAGAAATGGAGCGAATTGCTCGACCAGCTGGCGGATAAGAAAGACAAGCTCTATCCCTACATCAGCGCCAATCATCTCCGTGGCCGGTCGGAACAGGACTATATCCAGGTCGTGAATTACTACAACAGTCTGCTAAAGGGCCTCTCCGCGCAGCGATAGACCTCCGGCTCTCCTGTCTCCGCAACGGCCCCGCAACCAGACCCTGCTTCCTTGGCCTCTCCGTCAAAATATAACCCAAGGATAATATTGCCATAACATCTTTTCGCCCAAATTTTGCGGCTTAAACAATCTTGCCTTGACCAATCACCTGCACAAACTGACAGCCGCGGCGTTCGGAGATGATTTTCTATGGGGAGTGGCCATGGCTGCCGCACAGAATGAAGGCGCATACAACAGCTATGGCAAAGGCCCCTCCATCTGGGACAATTTCTCACGCCGCCAGGGCAAGATCCGCGGCGGCGGCAAGCCAACCATCGCCTGTGATTTCTACCACCGCTACAAGGACGATCTCCTGCTGGCAAAAGCCCTCGGCTTTACCGTCTTCCGCTTCTCCATCTCCTGGCCCCGCATCCTGCCCGAAGGCACCGGCCGGGTCAACCGGGAAGGCATCGCCTTCTACCACCGCGTCATCGACGAATGCCTGAAGCTAGGCCTGACGCCCTTTGTCACCATCTATCACTGGGACCTCCCCGCCGCGCTCGAAAAGGAAGGCGGATGGGCCAGCCACCTCATGGGCAAATGGTTCAACCGCTACGCGACGCTCTGCGCCGAAGAATACGGCGACAGGGTCAAGCACTGGATCGTCCTCAACGAGCCCTTTGGCTTTACCACCCTCGGCTATATGCTGGGCAAGCACGCCCCCGGCAGGATCGGGCTCACGGCCTATCTCTCCGCTATACATCACGCGGCCCTCGCCCAGGCCGACGGGGGCCGCATCCTCCGGCAACTGGTCCCCGGTGCGCGTATCGGCACCAGCTTCTCCTGCTCGGAAGTCCTCCCATATACCGACTCCCCCGAAGACCAGCAGGCAGCCAAACGGGTGGATGTGCTGATGAACCGCCTCTTCATCGAGCCCGCCCTCGGACGCGGGTACCCCAGGGAAGAATTCCGGTTCCTCGAAAAGCTCGAGCTCCACAACAAGAGCTGGAAATACACGGAACGTATGACCTTCAGCTTTGACTTCATCGGCATCCAGAACTATTTCCCGGTCGTCGTCAGGCACAACCGCCTCATACCCATCCTCAATGCCTCCGAGGTAAAGGCTAAGACGAGAAAGGTGCCCCATACCGCCATGGGCTGGGAGATCAACCCCGACAGCTTCTACCGCGTCCTCCGCCGCTTCTGGCTCTACGGGGGTGTCAAGGAGATCATCGTCACCGAGAGCGGCGCCTGCTTTAAGGACGAACTCCGGGACGGCGCCGTCCACGACGACCAGCGGATCGGCTATTACCGGGAATACCTTTACGCCCTCCTGCGGGCAAAAAAAGAAGGCGTCAATATAAAAGGTTTTCTCGCGTGGACCCTTACCGATAATTTCGAATGGTCCGAGGGCTACCAGGCCCGTTTTGGCCTCATCCATGTGGATTTCAGCTCACAGCTCCGCACCATCAAAGATTCCGGGTACTGGTTCCGGGACTGGCTCAGCGGAAATGTGCCGGAGGCCGCGTTGCGCTCATAAAGTAGTCCGGGATTGGGTTTATTTTATTATTTTTAGATGTTTCTATTTAGTAAACCCATCTCCCTGAACGATATGCGCCAAAAAGAACAGACAAAGCCCGGGGATAAAGATGCCGAGCTGGAGACCTGCTTCATGCAGATCTTTAAGGAACACGAATACAGGCTCCATACTCTGGCCCTGCGGCTGACCAAATCGGATCAGTATGCGAAGGACATCGTTCAGGAAGTGTTCCTTTCGCTGTGGGACCATCGTGCGGACATCGGCTCCATCCACAATATGGATGCCTGGCTGTACAGGGTCACGGAGAACAAGGTGATGGACTTTCTGCGCAAGGCCGCCGTCAACAACCGGCTGAAGCAGGCGCTCTGGGAAAACCTGCAGGATATCCTGAACAACGAGACCATCGAGCTGGTGGAGGCAAAAGAATGTGAATCCATCATCGGCCGGGCGATCAATACCCTCCCTCCCCAGCGCCAGCTGATCTACCGGCTGAACAGGGAGAAAGGGTTGAGCTACCAGCAGATCGCCACCGAGCTCAGCGTATCCAGACACACCGTGAAAAATCAGCTGTTCAGCGCGATGGAGTCGATACGGAAATTCGTTTCCCGCCACCGGATGACCTGGTTGTTCATAGGGAGTTTATTTTACACGGGGATAGGAACAGCCACGTTCTGTTTCGTCTTATTAAAGGAGGTATATCCGGCATTGTCATGAAAGAGCGCTTAGAATATCTTTTTTTGCAATATTTGAAAAATACGTCTTCTGAGCAGGAGCTGGAGGAATTCTTATCGCATGTCAAAACCGCAAAATACGATCAGGCGCTGCGGGACATGATCCGGGAAGTGTACAATGATATCTATGAGGCCGACCCCACCCTGGTCTCTTATATCGACGAAAGGGGCAGCCTTGTGCTGAAATCGGGCATCCTCTCCCTGGACCCGCCCCCGGCCCGTCCCGCAGGGAATACAAAGAAGCTCTGGTCGGGTCTTGTCCTCCTGGCGCTGGCCCTGCTGGCCGGTACGGTATGGTGGAACAATCAGCGCGACGTCCACATGATCAAAACACCCCAGCTGGCATCCATCCAGTCCCTTACCAAAAAATTTACCGAGACCTCCGAGCACAAATTCCTTGTCCTCTCGGACAGTACCCAGGTATGGCTCAATGGCAACAGCTCCCTCGAATATCCCGACGATCTTTCCGGCAAAAAAAGAGAGGTCTATCTCGCCGGCGAGGCCTGGTTCGATGTAAAGAATGCCGAGGAAGTCCCTTTTATTATCCATACGGGTAATATCACCACCACCGTTCTGGGCACCTCCTTCAACATCAAGGC
This sequence comes from Puia sp., assembly GCA_035317125.1. Lineage (GTDB taxonomy): Bacteria > Bacteroidota > Bacteroidia > Chitinophagales > Chitinophagaceae > Puia. The sequence goes on along the minus strand of DATHHO010000247.1, from coordinate 9,828 downwards.
CTATCCCTATCTGACGACCGTCATGGTCTCGGTCAGCAGGGGTAAGGTGAAGGTCAGCCGCAAGGATAATGTGGTGGCTATCCTGGAGAAGGGTCAGCAGGTAAAGGTCAGCAATGTCGACAGCCTCGTCAGACAGAAGAACATCGATGCCGGCAATATCGCATTCTGGCAGCAGGGGTACGTTTCCTATGACGATGAAACAATCGGCGAGATCGTCCAGGATCTGGAGCATCTCAACAATGTGGTCATCAATGTCACGGACCATTCTCTGCTGAATACACGGATAACTACATCCTTCAACCGTTCCATCGGCGTTGACCAGGAATTAAAACTGATCTGTAAATTGATCGACAAGCAGTTGAATAAGAGGAATGGTCAATACACGATTGAGTAGGGAGAAGACCCCGGCGCTCAGGTTGCCCAACCTTTAAAGGATCTCAGAACCAAACTTAACTAAACTTGCTTAGAAGCTCTTCAATGAAGATTTGCTTTTATCTTTTCTTACTTGCCGCAGGGAATCTGTTGATCGTACAGCACTGCAGCGGTCAGGATCTCAGCAAGATATTGATCAACCTGCACCTGAAGAATTCCACCCTGAAAAAAGCCCTCCATGAGATCGAAGGGCTGGCGCATGTTTCCTTTACCTACCGTACCGACGACGTAGCGGGGCACAAGAATATCAGCCTGCAGGAATACCGCATCCCATTGCCCGAGCTTCTCGACAAACTTTTCCAGGGCACCGACCTGAAATATGAACAGGTCAATACGAACATCATCATAAAAAAAAACAGGGATCCTTCTCTAGCCATACAGAGCATCGACCCCGGCGAGGTGCCGCCCGTTCTTTCCAGGGACACGATCAGGGGCAAGGTGGTCAATGAGAACCACGAAGCCCTTCCGGGGGTTACGGTCAGGATAAGAGATCAGAATAAAGGCGTGCTCACCGATGCCAGCGGCAATTTTCAGCTGCTGGTCACCGGCAGGAACATCACCCTTGAGTTTTCCTATGTAGGCCATTCCAGCCGCGAGGTCGACCTGAGGAAAGAGGAAATTACCACCATCGTCCTGTCCACAAATCCCGACGAGCTCAACGAGGTCCTCGTGACCGCCCTCGGCATTTCAAAAGAATCCTACAAGCTCGGCTATGCCGTGTCGACAGTCGACGGGGACCTGCTGAACAAGGCGCGGGAGACCAATGTCGCACTATCCCTGCAGGGTCGGGTGGCGGGGCTGAACGTACACGGGGTCAGCGGGGGTCCCGGCGGCACGGCCCGCATGCTGTTAAGGGGTATGCCAAGCATGAACTCAAACGGCTCTCCGCTCTTCGTGATCAACGGCGTCCCGATGGACAACACCAACCGGGGCACGGCGGGTGAGTGGGGGGGCTCCGACAACGGCGATGGCATCGGCAATATCAACCCCGACGATATCGAGACGATGACGGTGCTTAAAGGCCAGGCGGCCTCCGCATTATACGGGGCCAGGGCCTCGAATGGGGTCATCATGATCATCACCAAATCCGGTAAAAAAGGAAATTTCGCGGTGGAATACAACGTCAACGCGCTCTGGGACAAAGCCATCAACAACACCGACTTCCAGTATGTCTACGGACAGGGGCAGAACGGCGCAAAGCCCGCCAACATCACCGAGGCACGCAATACCACGCGACTCAGTTGGGGAGCCAGGCTGGATGGCTCGCCCTTCACCCAGTTTGATGGGAATACGTACAACTATTCGGCTTATAAGGATAATGTCGCGAATTTTTACCGCACAGGCCCCTCCCTCACCAATACCATCGCCCTCAGCGGTGGCAACGACCGCAGCACCTTCCGCCTCTCGCTCTCTAACCTCGACAACAGTTCGGTCTTGCGTAACAGCGGGCTGGACCGCAAGACCATTAACCTGAACCTCACCGAAAAAATTACCGGCAAGCTCACCGCCACCGTCATGGCCAATTACATCGATGAGTCCGACCGCAACAGATCGCAGCTGAGCGATGGTCCCGGCAATCCCAACAACGGCTTCTTCCTCGCCACGAACATCGATGAGAATATCCTCCGGCCCGGCTATGACGCCACGGGCGCGGAGATCGTGTTCAGCGACGATAATTATGTCACCAATCCCTGGTTTGTGGTCAATAAGTTCATCAACAACACCGGCCGCAAGCGGCTGATCGCCGCCGTTACGGGCAAGTATAATTTCACCGACTGGCTGTACGCACAGGGCCGGGTCGGATATGACCTCGAGAACGACCGCATCTTTCAGGTCGCGCCTACCGGCACCAACTTCTCGTATAACGCCGTCGGGCAGTCCGGTCAGCTCTATGGGCTGACCAGCCTGCAGACTTCCGAGCTGAACCTCGACGGGCTGATCGGCGTTTCGCATCACCTGAACGAAGACCTCAGCCTCGATGCGACGGTCGGGGTCAATTCCCGGAAGAACAACTACGAATACCTGCAGATCAACGGCAGCCAGTTCGTCATCCCCTTTCTCTATGCGCCCGGTAATGTGTTGAACTTCGGAAGGAATTATTATTTCTCGCAGGCCGAGGTCCATTCCGCATTCTATACCCTCGACTTCAATTACAAGGACCTGCTGTTGCTGAATACCACCGGCCGGTACGATACCTATTCCACGCTGCCAAACGATAACCGGACCATCTTTACACCCTCGGTGTCGGGAGGCTTTATCTTTTCGAAATGTCTCAACAGCCACGTCCTCAACTACGGCAAGCTGCGCGCCGCCTATGCGCAGACCAGCGGAGAAGCCATCGGAGGACCCAACAACAACAACAGCGGCGCCTACCAGGCCGGCGTTTATTACGGAGTGGCCAACTCGATCAATGGCACGCCCGTGGGGCTGCTGAATGGCGCAGCGGGCAACGTGAACAATCTGGCCAACCTGCCCAACCTCTTCCTGAAGCCCTTTGTCCTCGATGAGATGGAATTCGGGGCCGAGCTGAAATTTTTTAAGAGCCGCCTCGGTCTGGATCTTTCCTATTTTGCCCGGCAGACCCACCAGGAGATCCAGAGCGCCACGCTGAGCCAGGCCTCCGGTTACTCCAACACGGTAGTAGGCACGGGCTCCACCCAGAACAAAGGCCTCGAGCTGCTGATCACCGGCACGCCCATGACCTCAGGACAAGGCAGCTGGAATGTTTCGCTCAATCTCACCAGCGTAAAAAATAAGATCCTGCAGACGGATGCCGCCGGCACCACCCGCATCCTGGGCACCGACCGGCCCAATCATGGCAGCGCCGTTACCGCCTACGTCGTAGGCCAGGCCGCCCCGCAGATCCTCGTACACGATTACAAAAGGGATGCGAAGGGAAATATCGTCGTGGATGCATCCGGTCTGCCCGAGTCGGGAGATTTCGTCTCCGCAGGCGGTGTGCTGCCCTCCTTATACGGCGGACTGAATAACGAGTTCGCTATTCACGGCTTTAATTTTTCTTTTCTGCTGGATTACAACTATGGCAATAAGGTGCTGTCGGCCACAAAGTACTACACCGTTTACCGGGGACTGGATAAGATGACCCTGGCGGGCCGCGAGACCGGTATCACCACCGGCGTGCATGAAGACGGGGGCATCAATACGACGACCGCCAGCGCGGAGAATTATTATCAGGCCCTCGCCAATAACGTGCAGAAGATCTCCGTCCTGAACGGAGACTTTATAAAGCTGCGACAGATCACCCTCGGCTATACCTTCACCGAAAGACAGCTGCGCGGACAGCCTTTTTTCCGTTCCGTACAGCTCTCCCTCGTGGCCCGCAACCTCATCGCCTTCCTCAAGCATACGGATAACATCGATCCCGAAGCTACCTTCGGCTCCAATGTCCAGTACGCCGGCATCGAAGGCACCAGCCTGCCTTCCACCCGTTCCTTCGGCATAAACCTCAATTGCGGATTTAAATAATTTTCGCGCGGCCCACCGGCCCGGACCCTTCTCCCGCTGCGCCCATGGAGCCGCCTCATGCGCACCCCCAAAAATGAGAACAGGGCTGGATTAACAGCCCTGCCCTTTCTTCTACTTTAAAACTAACACTGCTTGCTTATGAGAACATCCTTTGATCTTGTTTATTTATCCCACCACACCTTCGACGCATACACATCTCCACCTGTCAGCGCTGTAACGGCAGCCGTGTAGTTCTTCGGATTGGTCGCGGCTTCCGTCACTGGATAAGCCTGCCTTCTCGGGATCACACCGGCGGTGAAATTACCGACATAATTCACGGAGGTCAGCACGGGAAATCCGGATCTTCTCCAGTTGGCCCAGGCTTCCACATATTCCATGATCGTCCCGCTCAATACCCAGTACTGCATATTGATCTGCTGGATCGAATTGGCCGGGGTCGAGACATCCAGCGGATGCGCCGTTGCATAGGCATCGGCCACCGCGGCGCTGATCGTACCAGCGGCATTCAGCGTGCCATAGGTCTGCAGGGATGCGGACAACGCGTTCTTATAATGCGTTGCAGCCGATCCGGCGGCGCTCCATCCTCTGGCCGCAGTCTCGGCCAGCAGGAACTGCGTCTGTGCATAGGTGATGACAAAGCCCGGGGTATTCAGGGGGATATACACCGCGGAAGTGGGCCGGCTGTAGTTGCCGATCTTGTTGAAGTCCGTACCCGTGCCCGTACCACCGGGATAACCGGGTGCGGTACTGATATCGGTCGCGCCGCCATTCTGATCACGTCCGCTTGGCATCCCGTTCTGAGAGGCAGCCGTGGAAATACCCGGCAGGCTTTCGTTAGCCGCGTTCTTTATACCGGCCTGCGGAACTTCCGCAATGACGGGAAGACGCGGATCGGTCGTCGATTTCAGATAGTCGATCAGCACCTTGCCCCACCGGACCTCGGAATAATCCTCGGGAACTACCAGCGCGCTGGAATTATTATTGCCATAGCCATTGGCCTGGTCGAATACCTGATAAAGATTATCTCCGTTGTCCGTCATCGTGCCGCCCGCGGCCGCTTTCTCGGCATATTTCTGCGCAGTGGTGGCATCCGCCTTGGTCAGCCGCATCGCCATCCGCAGCATAAGGGAATAGCCGAATCTCTTCCATTTGGCCACATCGCCTTTGTACGACCAGGCATCGTTCTTTGGCGCGTCCTTGGCGGGGTCCAGCGTCGGCAGCACCGAATCCAGTCTCGCCAGCATGGACGTATAGATATCCTGCTGCTTGTCATACACCGGCTGGGAGATGCCTTCCTTGGCCCGCAGGGCCTGGGAATAAGGAATATCGCCATATACATCGGTGAGGACTTCCAGATTGTGCAGCTGCAGAATAAGGGCGATGCCTCTCAGGTTGACCAGACTGGCCACACCCTTTGTCAGGTTCTGGATCTCGTAACAATAGCTGGCGGAATTGTAGCAGCGGGTCCAGAGACGGCCCTGGTAATCCAGCAGATTGCTCGATCCCACATACTTATCCCCGTTGCTGTAATAGCTCGGATACGCCGCGCTGGCAAAGGTCTGCACCCACATGCTCTGGAACAGGATCGGGCCATTGTATCCCTGGTTGGCGATAAAATAACCGGTCTCTGCGCCCGACAGCAGCAGGTTCGGATCGAACTGCGAGGCCGATGCCTGCGTGGGATCCGTATTGATCGCGTCGAACTTCTTGGTGCAGGCCCCCAGCCCCAGCACACAAACGGAACATATATAGAATAATATTTTTTGGAATTTCATATTGACTATTTTTTGAATTTGAAGTTAGCGTTTATTCCGAATGTTCTGGAGGCAGGGAGGCTTGTGCCTTCGATGCCGGCATATTTAACACTGGAGGCAAATCCCGATTCCGGATCGATATTTTCGCTGTGTTTCATAAGGGTCAGCAGATTACGGCCGACCAGCGAGATCTGTATCGCACGGAACAATGGAATATTTCCCAATGCCCTTTCAGAGATCGTGTAACCCAGCGTGATCTGCCGCAGCTTGATATAATCTCCGTTCAGGACGCTGAATTTAGAAATATTATTAGCAAGCGCCTGGTAGTAGGTCTGCGCATCCGCCTTGACCGTGTTGGTCGCGCCTGCGGCCGTTACGCCGGTGGTGATGCCTGTCTCTCTGCCCACCAGGGTCAGCTTGTTCAACCCGCGGGAGATCGTATAATCGCTGGTAGCGGACAGGATCTTGTTACCATAATTATAATCGATGAGGAAGGAGAAATTCCAGTCCTTATAGGACAGGTCGTTCCTCAGTCCGCCATAGACCGTCGGCAGCACGCTGCCCATCGGGAGCAGCTTGCCCTGTGCCGGCAATCCGCTGCCATCCACCACGATATTCCCTTTCGAATCGTAGGTATAATCATGGGCCATGATCTGCGGGCCCGCCATCCCCTTCACAAATGCGGTGTTCGCATTCAGCGGGCGGTAGGTACCCAGCGTAACGGTACCACCGGCGAGGTCCGTTTCGAGGATCGTATTCTTTACATTGGTGAAATTGAAGGTGACATTCCATGTGAAATTCTGCGTCTTCACTGGAACGCCGGTTACCTGGACTTCCAGGCCGTTATTCTTTGTGGACCCGGTACCTACTACCGTGCTCGAATACCCGGAGGCCTGGCTCAGCGTGGCGTTCTGGATCTCATGATGCGTCTTGCGCTCGAAATACGACACATCCAGCCCCAGCCGGTTGTTCAGGAATTTCAGCTCCGTACCAAATTCCAGTTCATCGAGAACGAATGGTTTCAGGAAGAGGTTGGGAAGGTTCGGCAGATTATTCACATTACCACCGGCTCCGTTGAGAAGGCCCACAGGTGTGCTGTTGATCGCATTGCCGACCCCGTAATAAAGACTGGTCTGATAAGCGCCGCTCCCATTATTATTGGGTCCGCCGAATGGCTCGCCGCTGGTCTGCGCATAAGCAACCCGCAGCTTACCATAGTTCAGCGTCCTGCTGTTGAGGAACTTCGAGAATATGAACCCACCCGATACAGCCGGTGTAAAGATCGTCCTGTTCTCGCTGGGTAGCGTGGAATAGGCGTCATACCGGCCCGTTGTGTTCAGCAGCAGGAAATCCTTATAATTGAAGTCCAGGGTATAATAGGCGGAATGTACTTCCGTCTGGGAAAAATAATAATTCCGGCCAAAGCTCAGCACGTTCCCCGGTGCATACAGGTTGGGGATGACGAACTGGCTGCCGTTGATCTGCACATATTCATAATGGTTCCTCCGCTGATTGACCCCGATCGTTGCATCCACGCTGAGGTCTTCGGTGATCTTATGCGATGCGCCGATGATCCCGTCCAGATTCAGCTCGGAGACCTGTAACGTGGTCAGCCCGTTCAGCTGACCGGACTGACCGGCTGAATTGTAGGTGAAGTTCGTACCGGTTGGGGTTATCTGGAGGATACGGTCATTCTCCAGATCATAGCCGACCCGGCCTTGTGCATACAGCCAGTCGGTGAAGTTATACTTGCCGGTAACGGCGGTGATCAGGCGCTTACGGCCCGTGTTGTTGATGAATTTGCTCACCACGAACCAGGGGTTCGTCACATAATTATCGTCGCTGAACACGACTTCGGTGCCCGTGGCGTCATAGCCCGGTTTCAGGATATTCTCGTTGATATTCGGGGCTAGGAAGAACCCGTTGTTGGGATTTCCCGGTCCATCGCTCAGTTGAGCCCTGTTGCGGCCTGCTTCGTCGATATAGTTCGCGACCACCGTTGCGCTCAGCTTGTCCGTGATCTTCTGGCTGAGGTTCAGGTTGATCGTTTTGCGGTCCAGCCCGCTGTTGCGGACGATCGAGCTGTTGTCGAGGTTGGACAGCGAAAGACGGAAGGTACCCCGGTCGTTGCCGCCACCGATGGATACGGTATTGGTCAGCGAAGGCCCGGTCCGGTAAAAGTTTTTGATATTATCCTTGTAAGGAGAATAAGCGTAGGAATTTCCATCATACTGGATCACGGATTGTCCGTCCAGCTTTCCACCCCAGGCCAGTCTGGCCGTATTCTGCGCTTCCACTTTGTTGGCCGGCTTCGCGCCGTTCTGCCCCTGTCCGTAGACATACTGGAAGTCGGTGTTGTTGACGGCCTTATCCCAGGTAGCATTGGTATTGTACTCGATCGTGAAATCTCCTTTTTTGCCAGCCTTGGTGGTGATGAGGATCACTCCGTTGGAGGCTCTCGCACCATACAGCGCGGACGCCGCCTGGCCTTTGAGGACCGTCATGGTCTCTATGTCGTCGGGATTGATATTCCCGATGCCGTCGCCGTTGTCCGATCCGCCCCACTCGCCGGCCGCACCACGGTTGGTATTATCCATCGGAACGCCATTGATGACGAACAGGGGAGAACCACCCGAGTTCATGCTGGGCATACCCCGCAGGAGGATACGGGCGCTGCTGCCCGGACCGCCATTGGCTCCGTGTACATTCAGACCGGCCACCTGGCCTGCTAATGAAAGGGCGACATTGGTCTCTCTGGCCCGGTTGAGCTGATCGCCGTTCACCGTGGATACGGCGTATCCCAGCTTCCTCGCTTCTTTCGAAATGCCGAGGGCTGTAACGACCACCTCGCCCAGCTGGGTGGAAGAGGATTCAAGATTAACATTGACACTGCTCTCGGAGGCGCCGACCGCCACCGACTGGGTAAGATACCCCACCGAGGAGATTTCGAGAGTCAGATTGCCGGTTGGCGCTTTCAGGGAGAAGGCACCACCCGCATCGGTGCTGGTGAGCATCCGTTGTCCTTTTACTTTGATGGTGACAGAAGGGAGAGCGTTACCGGATTTTGAATCTTTGACATTTCCGGTCAGTTGCCGGGTTTGGGCCCATGTTCCAGTGGCCATAAGCAGCAAAGCAAGGAGAAATTTGAATTTCCTCATACATGTTTAGTTTTTGGCTGTCCAATGAATTAAATAGGTGTGGCGGACCTGGAGCGCAGTTTGAGCCGATCGCAATAAATCGATTTAGCGCATGACCCTCACCCACTCCGCCTTAACCAATAAGACGAACCAGACAAAGCATGTTCCTATTCTGTATAAAAAAAGAATTTTCCCGGCACTCCGACGCCCGGCGCTGCGGGATAACCGGTCACCCGGTCCGGCATCAGGATCCGGGCAAGGGGTCACCCCGCCGTAATTATCTTTCTCGCCGGATCGCGATTAATCTTTAATGGAAGCTGGCGTGTATAGCATTATTAAAAGTCTTCAGGCTCCATCCCCCGGCAACGATGATGCGCCGCACGGTGAACAGCGGATCGTGGGGATCCATTTTATCGGCCAGCTGAAAGGCGGCGACAAAGCCCCTTTTCTTCAGCTCCGGGATGGCCTGCGGATTCCACAGCCCGAAAGGATAGGCAAAATAGCGGATGGGAGTTCCCGTGATCGCCTCGAGCTGTTTGGTGGGCTTGTCGATCTGGATGGCCCAGTCGTTGCCCTGGTATTTTTTTACGTTGTGATGGTCCCAGGTATGGCTGCCGATCACATTGCCGGCATTGTAGAGTTCTTTGACCTGCTCCTTGCTCATATAGTGCGGCAGCCTGCCAAGCGAAACGGTCATGATAAAGAAGACGGCCTTGAAGCCGTGTTTTTTCAGGTCCGGGAAGGCCTCGGTATACTGATCCTCATCCGTGTCGTCGAAGGTCAGCATGATCGGCTTCGAAGGAAGGGCCGCGCCCGTCGTAAGATAAGCATACAGCTGATCGGGCAATATAGTATGATAGCCGCTGTCCGCCAACATCTGCAGCTCGGCGCGCAGATTGGCGGGGGGCATGATATAGTCTTTCGCCATTTTGGAGTCGGAGGGCTTCCAGTCGCGGACCTGATGATAGCAGAGGATCGGCACCTGCTTGCGGCTGAGGAGAACGGACGCATCCGGCACT
>DATHHO010000246.1:0-31806 GCA_035317125.1 Puia sp. | reverse complement strand
CGCGGCTTTCAGCCAACTTCTCCCTAAGTGCGCCATTGAATGAGCCAAATGCTCATTCTCCATGTTCTCAGAACCCACCATTCACACTACCCCGGAATTAGCAGGCAGAACTTATGTAGAGTTTTATTTTGACGGGGAACGTCACCGCCTTTACAATGGTAAATTAATTGGAATCAGCTGCAACCCAAACAGGGCAAAATCTCTTGCTGAAAGAAATAAAGCACTGGACTTTCTCCTCTTTCATCTGCGCAAGCAACTGGAAAAGGGATGGACACCTGCCGCAGAAATCCCTTTAGTTAAGCCGATACTCATTATTCCCGCAATCAAGGCTTTTACAGACCTTAAGACAAGCATTGAAGCAGAGAGCCTCAGTGATCTGTATGAACGTGATCTGCTTGGGCTTAATGACCATTTTTTAGCTTATCTGCAAAGGGAGAAACTTAGTAATCTGCCTGTAACAAATATAGGCTCAGACCATATTGAGCAGTTTCTACAGCAGTTCAAAAGTTCCCCGACCAACTACATGAACAGAAGGCGTACCCTTTCAGCCCTGTTTCTACGACTGAAAACTACCCAGAAGGTGCTGAAAGACAATCCTACTCAACAAACCGGCAAACTGAAGGAAATTCCTCACCTCAATCTGCCTTATAAGAAAGATCAGTTACGCAAGGTGCTGGAAATTGTCAGGGGGAGGCATAAAGATGTATATCTGTGCTGTCTGCTCATGTATGGCTGCTTATTAAGGCCGCACCAAGAAATAAGACTTCTTAAAAGAGGATACTTTGATGAGGAGTTTACCAAAATCAGTCTGGGAGGCCACCAGAATAAGAGCCGTAAGATCAGGTCAGTATTAGTCCCAGAATATGTAAGGACTGAACTTATGCGACTGGGTATCTCCCTGCTGGATGATGGCATGAATATTTTCAGCCACACAACAAGCGCATTCAACCCTTTCTATTTCAGCACAGCTTGGGCCAGAATAAAGGAGAACCTGCTAGAGGATGGTCTTATAGAGCAGGATCATACTCTTTATTCATTTCGTCATACCGCAGCAGTGTATATGTACCTGAAAACAAAAGACCCCTACAAAATCCAGCAGGCATTTGGGCATGGCTCTTTACGGGTAACACTTATTTATCTCCGCAGTCTGGGGATGGTAATAGATGCCTCTCTGGACGATCTGCCGGAACTCCCTGTATAGGTAATAGCTATGTCCCTATAGCTAAGTCAAAAATGATATACTCAGATAGAAATATCATCCTTCTGGTGTCAAAAATATTGTCAATCTGAAGAAGAGTAAAATGCCTACCTGAGGTCTTTATATACAAAGGCTCCGGGTAGGCAAATTGAAATGTTATTACTATAATATATGGTCTAATTGGTTAGGATGCCAGCACTCCCTTTTAAAGTGCGGTTGAATTCCTATTGCTTTATGAATCTCTTGTTTCATTATCTGTTCCACATATTCCTCATTACCCCTAATAGTTACCAAACTATCATGTATGGCGAACAAGGGCAAATCTGGCCTTTCATATTCAATTCTTGGCAAAATCTTATTAAACATCAAATAGCTTTCCATGCGTTGCAAAAGTTTGGGCAAGGCTTCTGATTGACCCTTTTTCAGCAGACATGTTAATTTGTACACATTAGGAAATACATCTCTGAAAGCTCTTTTTGGCTCAGCCTCAGGCTGCCCAATAAATCTGTTGCTTGTATATAATGTCAAAAAGATCACCGGCTTAATTGAATCTCCCAGATAATGCCTGCCTGTGCTTTTGAATACTAAGTCACGAAAGTTATCCTTAAAGTTTCCTCCCTCAATTAGGCTGATATATCTGTTTACATCTTCTGGAACAGCCCCATTTTTACCATGTATAAAATCGCACAGAGTAATGAGAGGAGAGGTGCGTACAAAGGACGGATTGATAGATAAGGGAAGGGAAGAAATAGAAAATTCCTTTTCCCCGCGCCAAAACAGAGGATCAAACAATCCAGTCAGTAAGGTAGGCTGGCTGGAAGAAAGATCAACTCCAACCAAAGGCTGGCTATCCCAAGTAATGAAATTTCGAAGCTCCCTCTTCATATTGGTCAGATTGGTATGAAACCTGCATATATTAGGATCGAAATGTTGCCTAACCCTGCCATTCCTTATATTCTCAATGCTGGAATGACCTGCCAAATATTGTATATAGGGATCTTTAACAATGATCCTTTTATAACGGGTACTATACTCCCTGTCCCGTAAATCGGGATTGGCCCTCTTTACATTATATACTTTAGCATTATACGAATGAGCTGATTCATGATCTATCTTCAATCCCATCCTATCCAGCCATTTGTAAGCATGGGCATATTTGGAGCGCATCATAAAGTTGAAAACCTTTATTTCCTCCTTAGTTAAAGATTTGGCTTTGCATGGTAGTTTGCTCTTAACTAACTCTTGGGTTACAGTAGGGGTCATATCTGAAGTAGTAACAGCATATTGGGTGCCTTCTATAACTACAGTCAATGAAGTGTTTGAAGTAGTACTTGATGGCGTATCTGATGCACTATTTACTAAATGCCCATGCAATGGTTTTGATACATTAATAGTAACCGCTTTTAACTCAGTTTGATAAGCAGGTTTAAACTTGTACCCAGTGGATATGTTAAACCTCCTGCTAAAGGAGTAATTACAATCAAGTATACCCACCTCAACCAAATATAGCAGGTAATAATGATACTCTTTTCCAATGATAGACCTTAAGACCTCTGCATTAATAGGAATATAGCCACGATTATAGCTAATGTCCTTGTTGATAGATGCTATATCTGAAACAATATGTAAAACAGCTGCCAGCTTTTCACGCTTTAAAATTGGTAGTTGTGTGGTTGGATTCGCAGCCAGTACTGCATCCAAATCAATGTTGCCCGGAATGAAAAATGTAAACTCTCTGTTCACGAAAAAAAGGTATGCCCGTAACAGGCAGATGACTAATTCCTTCTTTTCATCTTCTGTAAAATTTTTGTATTATCTTCTTTGGGAGTCGTCTGTTTCTTATTTCTTCAATCTCTGCAAGATGGGGAATCTTACATTGCAAATGTAAGGCAAGAAAGGGATGATTCCAAAAAAAACTTCTTCCTTTCCTTCACTATTTCCTTGATTATCTCCCACTTAACTCCGCCTCATTATCCTGTGCGTTTTCATTACAACAAAAAGAAGCCTTTTAAGGCCAGCATGAGGACTTCTCCAAACTTGAATTTGGTCTAATAAGACCGTATATTTGTCTGCCAAAACTTTCTTACATTAACCCCTAAACCGAATACATGAAATCACTCATTCTGATTGCCTTTGCAGTAATATCCTGTAAATGCATAGCACAAACAAAAAATGTAAAACCAGCTAATGAAATTGATAGGCTTTACCAAAAGTACAAAGGAGTCGATTCAGTGGAAATCACCAATCCCTATGGAACATTTAAGGCTGATATATATGTAGAACTCAATAAAGAAGGTAAACCTATGGAGATAACTATGAGTGGCAATGTTGGGGGTACTGAAATTGAAGCCGTAAAGCAATTTATAATTGGCCTTATAAGACAAAAGAAAGCCAATGGATACCATATTGTAGGTGATGATTACGATGAGGGGTTGTTAAATGCAACGGTTGCCTTAACAAAGGGAAATCTGTATACCCGAATTTTGCAAATGGACAAAGAAACCGAGCCTATCTACTTGCATAATGGAGGGTATATACCGGCAGAGCATTATATTTCATTTTCTATAACGAATGGTGATGTCAAAAGAGCAGCAGGTCCAAAAAGTAGTAAGGTTGATTTTTAATGCTAAACTTAGGGCCGCACTTGCTTAAACGAGCTGCGTAAATACCTCTCCCAGTTCCTATATTTACTTCCGCTAAGGAAATTCTCTACTCATCTAATTATATAGCTATTAAACTTTACAGATTAGTTTTTCTAGTCCCTAAGCTGGATTCATATACCTAGATTATCCGTCAGTCATTCAACATAGTGTAAATCTGAGTGACTGGCCATTAATAGCAGACCAGGTACGAAAGGGCCTATTCACGGGAAAATAATAGTTATTATAGCAATCCCCTTATCATTAGTTTATACCTAATATATTCTTAATTCTGGCTTTAGTTTTAGGGTCAGGTATAGAAGGACTAGCATCATTAGGAGTCCATTCAAACATCTCAATATATGTATTTTTCCCACGTCCATAATAATTGGTATAATAGCTTCTGATATAAAGAAAGAAGGTGTCAACAATTGCCCCATGCATGTTAGTCATGTTACAGGATGGATCAAATGTTATGCCTACATGCACAGGGATTTTGGAGCCAGAATCCAAAGTATATTCCTTTACCGTAAAATAGTTCGCCGTATCAAATATTGCCAAAGAACTAATATGAATTTCGAAGTTATAAGCATCTGTTTTTGAAATATTATTCAGATTTATATGTACTAAGATATGATCTTTATTGGGAGAATATTTAATTCCTATATCTTGATCGCGCATAGGAGAAATATTCGGAACCCCATAATAGTTTGAAGAATCTACCTTTATTACTTCAACTTTTCGAGTGAAGGAATCATAATGAAGATTATAATTCTTTAGTTCTGCTTGAAAAGCTGCAACAATCTCTTTTTTATCAGCATTACGATTGATCTCAGCTAGTTTAGTCGCCTCCCTTTTTTCTTTGTCACCTATTTTGATACTAGCAAACGCAATTATTCCAAAAATAACAGTAACACCAAAGCTTACCCACCCTAAGGGAGTTATTCTTTTTAGTCCTTTTTCAGTCTTGTTCGTTATAAGTTCCCAAGCCGGAATAAGGAAGAATGCTATCGCACAAAAAATTGATAGATAATCAAGATCGGATTTTGTCATTGTATATAGAGTTTAGAAGTAAGCTGCTAGAAGGGGGAATGACGAAAGTAAACCTAATTTCAGAATAATGGTCTTTGACTTTCTTGCAATTTTATATACCCGGATGGTATACTGTTAGTCTCTTTCAACGGCCTCCAGCAACTTGAGGATAATGTTAAGCTTTGTATTTACAAGCAAGAAGAGAATTATGGTACTATTCTTTGTAAATAGATTTCTTGGTCAGTCAATCAATTTGTCTGGGTTTATGAATGATTGACCAGGTCTAACCTAGTTGTGGGAATATTTCAGTATAAAAAGGTACTTTATCAATGTATCCCTACCCCAGAAATTTGTTTAATATATGCACGTGCTAGTACTATCCCTTTCAGTAACCGCTCTAACAGCTTGGGGTTGACATACCCCATACCTCTTTTTTGACAAATATTCTTCATCCTAAAAGTCTATAATTATGATTAAAGTTATTTCAGCCAACCTCAGGGAATCCCCTAAGGGACAATTCGTAACCCTAGAAATCATGGGAGCTATAGAGTTGGTGCAGTCCCAGAACACTGGCAGATTCTATGCTACAGCCAAGCGGTGCTTTATAAGCTCCACCTTTAGCCTAGAGATTGCCAAAGGCTTAATAGGTCAGCAGCTTTCTGGAACTATTGACAGGATGGCATGTGAACCATACCAGTACACCTTACCAGAGGGAGGGCAGGTGATCACCTTGTCACACACCTACTCGTATGTTCCAGCAGTAAAAAAGTTGGTAGAAGCAAAAGAGAATTTCAGAGAGGAATTGCAGGAGATAGTGTAAGATTCCCTTAGTGCCTCCTAGAACTATCTGTAAAAGCGTTAGAACCCAATTCTGGCGCTTTTTTCTTTGCTGCCTACAAAGCCCCACAACAATACTTTCCCGCCTCATATAGGTTTAGAACACACTAAGGCCATATACGATCAACTATGCAATTCCAATACTTCAACCCCAAAATCTTGCTGGTGATTAACCCACATGGACAAATCAGAACACTTCATACACCCTTCAGAGTACAGCATATAGCCAATGAGTCATTCGTGTATGTAGATGAAATAATTACAAACAGTGACAAGGAGCTATTATACTTGGTTAATGGCAAGATTGCCCCGCATTCCAGTTTCAGGATCATTATCAACTTTTAATTAACACAGACACCAAATTATGTCCCAATGAAATCGCAGAATATTCTCATAACTTTATCTTTATATCCTCTAAACCAAATACTATGGATTTTATAAACATTTTTCTTTTGTTCTGGCCATATCCTCATTTAGCTGAATGGTTAGATATTGTTGCGCCATTTATAGGCATTGTATCGGGAATATATGGCACTGTTACAAAAACAAAAAGTTTTTGGGTAATACTGGGAATTGTCGCCGGTGGATTGACTACTGTTGTTGTAAAATATATGCAGTTTCAGGATAAATTGGAGCAGGAAGCTAAGGATAAGATTGCAAAGGTTCGTCAAGACTCTACTACCTTAGCTAACAACCTAGCAAATATCGCTAACAATCTTGCAGTAGCTGATAAGTTTAAGGCAGCACTAAACGCTCTAAAATCCATACAAGGGAAGGAAGATAACAACTTACGATCTACAAGCAAAATAAACAAATCGACTAATCAAGTTCTGCGGAAAACTGACACATTGTATAATAGGTTAATGAAAGATTCTGCTTTAATCACCGATGACGCTAATAAAGTTTTATATCGAACAATGAAAAGACTTGAATCTATAGATGCTGAGAAACATTATATTCTTAAGGAAGATACGGACACAGCAGCGTTAATTAAAGACATAAAAAAATTAACGTTGGAAACCCTGCAAATATTGAATGAATTCAGAACTAATGTTGTTTTGATACGAAACGAAAAATATAATAAAGCTTGGCGAGTACTTGAAAATAATTTTAAAGTGATAGAAGCTGACTTAAAAGGTCCAAATCCCACTCAGTTTCTAGAACGAGATTGTGATACATTTAATAGGGAATATCGTGCTTTTAGAAACACCTTTTCTGACTTACAAGAGCCAAAATTTTATTGACAAGTTTAAAATAGTCATAAGAAGCCCAAACAAAATAAGGACCCAAACATCAGCAGCGATATCCACTTAGGAACACAGCCCAACTAAGTCAGGAAGATAGGTATGGAGTATTTACGCCAACAATAAAAACCCCGCCAGATACCCTAAGCTGCAAGCCAATACTACAGTATCTGTCATGGTTTTGCTAAGCCCTTCATAAATCTCCATTCCGGCTGCTATCTGTCTATTGTATAGCCAGGCAGCCTCCACCAATTGGTCTGCCACACTGCGAACAGTTTGGGGCTTGTCTGATGATTATGCCTTCTCCTGCCTAGCCATGCTCAATGCTCTAAGGCAGGATAAAGCCATTAACAAGGTCCCACAGGGGTCAGGAGGTTTCTACGTGCAGGACAAATAAATGAATATATATGATTGCCTGCACTCCCAAACCCTCCGCCCAAACTGCATGGCAGTGAGTGGCAGGGCAGTAATAACTTTCTCAACGGTGGATTATAGCTCCCTTCTGCCCGTCCCAATAACCCATTGATAGAGCGCACTGGATACAAACTATTAACATATCACCTAAATCAACTTTTATGAAACCAAAAGATGCACAAGATTGGGAGCATGTCCCTGCCTATTTATCCCATTCTCAAAGAGAAGACCCAATTGATACCGTATGCAACTTCAGTCACTGGGATTCTCTTTTTAAGATGAGATTTTACCTGCAATATATGTTTGAAGCTGCAATGAGCAGTAAACTCTGGAAGGATCAAACCCCAAAAGACAAAGGCGACCAGTTCTGGTTCTTCAATGAGCTGATGGACTTGCTTGAAAGCTCATATTTGCTGGATGAGATGCTTGATGAAGGAAAGCTGACCTATTCTATTAAACCTAAAAAGATTTGAACGATGGAGGCAGCAGCAATTCTATTAATCGGCTGATTATAACCACTTTCTCAATAAAACCTTTGCAATGACAAAAGACATTCGATATGAAAGAGTTGGGCAACTAATTAAGGATGGCCGGATTATATGCTTCCGGGAGATATTTACATTACTTCCAAAAACGATAATGGCGGGTGATCTTTGGATGAATAATAATCGGTTTGATAAGTTGAAGAAAAATGTAACCCTGTTTAGAATTAAAGACCTGTTCAGGATGGCCTTCTTGCTTGAAATTGATGAGATGTTAATTCTTACTATTATTTACAACCAGTATATGGCAGACAAGGTGGAGAAAGCCAAAAGGATATGAGGCATATCCTTGTTTCAGGCTGGATTTACGATTGAACAGGAGCTTTAGGCTCAATGCTCAAGTTCAGGATATACAATCATAAATTCAGCCCTGAAATGATATTATGAGATATTAATATGATTCTCCCTACTTCTTACCCGCTTTGAGTTTTGCAATTTGTTCATCCTTATCTGCAATCAATCTTTCCAGCAATTCAACAACTTTATCAATTGGATTGAAATTGCATTTGTAGTACTGAACATAGGCGGCTGATTCGCCTGCGAATGTATTAGCAATGATATTTACAGCAGCATCTTCATCAAAATTCTTGATAGCTTCTACTGGAACTTTAAGGGCATTGGCAACCTCCTGTAAGATTTCAGGTTCTATATGCTCCTTCTGTTCAAGCAATGATACTTTCTTTTGATTCCAATCTTCTCCCATAACAGTGGCTAGTAAGTCCTGTTTAATGCCAAGCATCTGACGGAACCTTGTAATGTTCCTTCCTTGATGAATAACCTTTTCCATGATGATAAAGATAATGATTTAGTAGATGGATAAAATACCCACATTAATGGCTAAGATAGGCATTTCCAGAATTTAATATGCCGTAGATACATACTTTCTTTACCTCATGGGTTGGTTCACTTTTGGTTAATCCTCCTTTAGTAGTTATTTTTTGTCATGCGCAAGCAGGTAAGCCACCCCATATTTTAAAACAAACAATATGCCCCCAAAAAAGAGTTTGAATGAAGAATATATCGAAACGTTGAAAAAGAATTACGATAACCTGATATTGAATATTGACAAAATGATTGAAAGTAATAACAGACTTGTCAACGTGAATATCACTATGGTAAAAACTAATCAAAAGGTGATCAAAGCCTATATTTCATTTATGGATCAGCAGACAGAAAAGGCATTTCAGCCGAAAGATAAATAAGTAATGAGCCTACACTCATAACCGTTTGATTATGGCATTACCTCAGAAACAACATAAGGAACTACTACTGAATCTTGAAACCTTTTACGAGCTTGTTCCTGTCCGTAGGTTTATTAATAGTAACATGAAAATCCTATTGAACTATCTGAAAAGGGAACATGAGTTTGATTATGACGATTGGCTGATAGATCACATTAAGGACATGGAGAATCTGGTGATGTTCCTTGAAGCTATTGAAGAAAATGTAGATCAATCTGATTTGCAGAGGAAGGGCAAGTAACTTTGGCTTACTTTAATGCTTCAATAGCTTGGGTAATGGCTTCTAAGGCATAATGGTTAGTCAGGGTGCCTTCTATTACCGTCCATTCCCCTTTCCTATGCTTAAACCCTTTTGCCAGAAACAGCTTCCTGTTGGTCTGTAGAACTATCTCCTTATTACCGCCATAAACTTTATATTTTTCCAGACGATCGGATTCAAACACCTTTTCCATTTGAAAACGGTGGACCGTCCCATCTAACTTGACAAATAGATTCTGTTTCACCTCGTAAAGTTAGGGATCATAGTGAATGCTATATTCTTATTGGACGAACCAAACTTATAGTATCAATCTCCCGCTTAGGTAATAAAAAGTAGCAAAGTAATGGAGAAAGTGCGCCAGTATATGAGCCAAATTTCTCGGACTTCCTATAATTTTGGATTACTAAACAACATTTATTCACTAATTCATTCTTTGGACACTACAGAGGCAAATAAGAGGTTCAACACGTAAGTAGCAGGGAATCAATGAGGGATTTTAAGATTTCTACCTTAGAATTTCGGAATTTTGCCCAGAAAGCCTATTTTTGTTGCCCCGATGTAAAAACCGGGAAAGGCGGTGCGGTAGCTCAGTTGGTAGAGCAAAGGACTGAAAATCCTTGTGTCGCCGGTTCGATCCCGGCTCACACCACGAAGATAATCAAGCGATTACGACAGATGTTGTAGTCGCTTTTTTTATTGGGTTAAGTGTAGGTGTCCATTAAACACCTCTTATTCACTGCCGTCAGATAGCCGGTCAAAAAACTTTACTTTCCTGAGAATAAATTCTATCTGGTCTTCTGCTTCGATTTGTGCCGCCAGTATTGTCCTTACAATGTAATTTATCCATTCGGTTATTTCATTTGATCTCTGTGCTTTTCATGCACCTACCTTGATCGCTCTATCTCCTCTTAATAACATCTTATGCCAGGCAAATAATTTTTCCTGATCAAATTTTTCCATGTAAGTATTACGCACATCTGTCATAAGCTCACCGATGCCTTCCGCCATCTTATCTTGTATCTTTTCAATGTTTGGACTGACAATGCCGGGATTATTTTTGATGGAGGAGATCACATCCTTACGGTTTCTATAATGGCCTCCACCTTCGTATCTTCTGGGAGAGCATTTAAAATACCTGTTACCTTTCCTGTTTTTTCGGCAAATAAAAAGAGACCATCCTCTGTTCCATTCAGAGAATAGGTAAAATCCTTTTTTGCCAGTTATAGTGTTCCATGAGCCAATTCCAGCGTTTATTCGGCTCAAATATTTCAAAAAAATGAGCCGATTAGTCTTATTAATCGGCTCACCAGTCCTGAAAATTCTTATTCAGCATCCACCAACCCCTATCTCAGATACCCCCTCAGATACTCAAACACCTTCTTCCGGATATACTCCGCATCGAACATCTCGCCGTAGTGCGGGGCATTGGGCACGATGATCAGCTCATTCTTCACACCGGCCAGGGTCAGCCAGGAATGTAATATTTTGGACTGTGTGTTGGGGACGGATTCATCCTTTTCTCCCTGCACGATCAGAAACGGTGGATCGTCCCGATCCACATACGTCACCGGGCTGGCAATCTTTGCCAGGTCCGGCCGGTCCACAGGTAAAGCGCCCAGCAGAATAGCAACAGGGTCCCGCATATTGCTTATCGCCGTATCGGGATTGCTGGCCAGCATGATAAAATCGGAGGGGCCATAAAAATCCAACACACATCGTATACGAAAATGCCCTCCGCTGCCGGCCGGATAAAAGGCTTTTACCGGTGTATTATTCGACAGGGCCAGCAGGGATGCCAGGTGACCGCCAGCCGAAAAGCCGATAACGGCCATCCTCTCCTTATCGATCTTATACCGGTCCGCATGCTGATAAAGGAATTCCAGGGCCTGATTGCAATCCTGGATCTGAGCAGGGAATGGCGCCTCGGTGCTATAGCGATAATCGATAGAGGCAAGCGCATATCCGCTGTCCAGAAAACCCCTGACCGTATTCTTCATATAACCCATGTCCGCATACTTGTCATTCAGCATCCAGGCACCCCCATGTACCCAGACAACAAGGGGAGTGTTCCTGCCCGCTTTTTCCGGAAGATAGACATCCAACTGATGCCGTTTCAGGGTATCTCCGGCATAAGGAACATTGCTAAAAACAACCGTCCCAGCCGGGAAGAGATGCTGTACATGCGAAACAGCCTGTGCAGGTACTTCGGTCACCATAAAGAAAAGAAGCAACAGGACAAAGGTTCCGCTCATGATCATAGTGCGTTTCATCGTAACTAAAGTATTTTGAATAAAAAGATAAGGACCATTGATAATCAACCCTTCAATCTATTAATTAATCCCGATCAGGCTTACAGGCCTTTAAAATAATTGTAATATTTAAAATTAAAGGCTTAAATTATGATAATAATATAAAGTTATAGCCTTATGAAACAAAGAAATAACAGGCTGATCCTTCAGCAGCTGGATAAAAAACTGCTGGCCTTGCAGCCCCTTAAGGAAATGAACCTGCCCGAAAGCTGGGTAAAACAAATACGAAAAGCATTCAATATGTCTCTGGGCCAACTGGGACACAAAATGTTGATGACCCCCCAGAGTGTAAGAGATCTTGAAAGACGCGAAGCCCAGGGAACGATCAGCCTGAAGACCCTGAAAGTTGCCGCGGAGGCACTCGATATGACCCTTGTGTACGGGCTTGTCCCAAAAGACGGTTCTTTTGAGAAATTGATTGAACGCAAAGCCCATGAAATGGCAGAAAAGATCGTGAGCCGCACCTCCAACTCCATGAGGCTGGAAGATCAGGAAAATTCATCGGAAAGGATGGAACAGGCCATTGAAGATTTGGCCGGAGACCTTAAAAAAGAAATGCCAAAAAGCCTATGGGACTGACAGAAATACCAGGCTCCGGACAGCAGGGTCTGCCCGATAAAGAAGACCTGCTCATTCCATCCATCGCGACCAGCCATGAACTGAACGAGCTGGAGCAGCTCAATATCCAGCAAGCCATCCGCTGGACCATCCAGCGCAGGAGAAAATTTACCCCGACCGAAGTCCTTACCGAACGGTTTATAAAAGACCTTCACCGGAGAATGTTTGGACTGGTTTGGAAAAATGCCGGACATTTCAAAGATTCCGGAAAAGAGGGCGAGCCTGATAAATATCTGATCGGAAGGGAGCTGAGGCTGTTGCTGGACGATATCCGCTACTGGATCGGGAACCAGACCTATACCGAAGACATGATTGCCGTACGGTTCCAGCACCGTCTCGGATCCATCCGGTGTTTCGCAAATGGTAACGCCCGGCATTCGAGACTGATGGGGGATCTCCTGATCGAAAAAATATTCGGCAAACAGCCCTTTTCCTGGGGCGGGGCAACCATCGGGGCCGATAATATAAGAATGGAAAATCCGAGGGCAGTCTATACGGCATCCTTACAGGAGGCCGATGCTGGAAAATTCGAACCGCTGTTACAATTCGCCAGGTCCTAGACCGCCATCAGTCCTCCATTACACGATCTTGTTATCATAAAAGGTCATCATCGGGACGCAGTTCATACTGCCTCTGCAAGGCCTGCCCCCTCATTTCCCCTCCGGCACAGGGCCCTTCTTCTTCTGGTCCTGCCCTCCAAAAGTCCAGCCGGCAAAGATCTGCACGATATTGCTCTTAGTATCGATCTTAAAAGAAGGTTCCTGACCATTCATCGCATCCTTATAAAGCTTCCCAAGACCTATATTGTATCTTGCCCCGATCAGCATCCCTTTAAAGGGATGGATCTCTGCGCCTGCGGCAAATCCATAATCAAATTTGTTATAGTAATCCATTGCCGCTCCGTATGGACCGGCCATTGACCCAGCCCCTTTTGTGCTGTCAGCCTTCGCATTGATCAGGAATGCCATCTGCGCGCCGAGCTGCAACTGGACATATTTTGTGATATTGATCCCCATCAGCTGTGGCAGCACAATATAATCCAGGTTTACTTTTCCTGTGTTGGCGCCGGTATTGAAATTGTAGCCCTGCCTTGAATAAATAAGCTCCGTACGGGAGCTCAGAATACTCTTTGAATGAGGCGCAAGGAATATCCCAGCCATAAAGCCGGATTTGCTGCCGTTGTTTATGGAAGAAGCCTGAGTGACGTTCGCGAAATTCAAACCGGCCTTTATACCGATCTGCGCAAAGACACAAAATGGACCGGAGAGCAGCAATCCAAGAAGCAGTTTTTTCATGGTCATTTGTTTAGGGGTTAAAAAAAATATGGTAGGTCACGATTTGACGTTCATAGCCGATGCCTGGTAAACAATGATCTAAAATAAATACAAGCAGGAAGAGAAGCCCTCACCCGAAACAGTGATTCACGGCAAATCCTGCAGAATCACCCGAAACTGGTATTTTAAGCGCCTTGCTTGGGAATGTGAGTGGGAATGTTAACCTTTATAGACAATGGTCTGGCAACTCCCTTTTATAAAATCGCTTACCCGTTATCTGTTCAGGGTATTCGTTCTTTTCATCTGCATACAGCAGGCGAAAGGTCAGACTCATTTTATCGACAGCCTCGAATCCGAGCTCAAAAAAACCCACAACGATTCGGTAAGCGTCTATCTTATCATTGACTTAGCCGCCAAATATTTTACTTATGACAGCGTAAAGGCGCTTCGCTACCTGGACAACGGCTATAAAATGGCGAAGAAGCTTAACTGGGATTATCTGTACGGCTATTATTATGACCATAAGGCCACGATCAGACAATTGGCCGATGATGGGGTCAGTTCGGAACTATACTTTGATTCCGCCATCTACTATTATCAGAAAAGCGCCGATGCAAAACACAATCCGAAAGAGACCGCCGACGCCATCCTGTCGATAGCCTCCGCTAAAGGGCAAAAAGGTGATCGCTTCGTCGCGAATGGAAAATATAAAGAAGCGATAGCCGAATATATTACGGCCCTGGAAGCCTGGAAAAACTCCGGCAACGAAACAAGGTTCACGGCGATGGGAACATATTATAGCAGGATCTCCACCGTTTATTACAAGATGAACCAGTTTGATAAGGCACTGGAATACGACAAGCTGTCCCTTGCCCTTGTCGAGCATGATGGCAATGAAGAAAATACGGTCTGGGCCTTGTTATATGTCTGCGATGATTTTAACGGGCTGCGACAACTGGACTCTTCCCTGTTATACCTGTCCAGAGCAAAGCCAATGGTAGAACGACTGAATAATTTCAGGATCAATATTCAATATTATAATAAGCTGGGGAGTGTCAGTCGCCAGAAAAAAGAGTATAAAACGGCTATCGGTTATTATAATAAAACACTGTCGACAGCAAGGTCGAATCATTTTAAATATCAGACGACCTCCGCCTTGAAAATTATCGGCCTTTGTTACGAACAACTGGCAGACTATGCTCAAGCCCGGAAATATCTGCTGATGGCCATGCAGGAGGCTGCGAATGAAAGCACTTTCCAGGCTGAAAAGATCGAGATCTTGCAAGAACTGGTCAATGTAGAAAAAAAGACGAATAACGGAGCCCAGGCATTCATTTATCTTGAGCAGCTTAACATCCTTAAGGACAGCCTGAATATACAAGCCTCCAAAAAATCGGTGGCCGAAATTGAAAATAAATATCAGGCTGCCGAAAAAGGAAAAAGGATCGCTCAGCTACAGGCTGAAAAAGAAATACAGATCCTGTCTATCCGGCAAAAGTCACTCCTCAATTATTTTTTGATCAGTTCCGTCCTTGCCTTGCTGATCGTCGGTTTTCTGGGTTTCCGCAACTTCCGCAACCGCCACCTGCTGGCAAAGAAACAGGATGAGCTGCACCAACAGCGGATCGGAGAGCTGGAAAAAGACCGGCAGCTGGTAGCCGTCGACTCCATGCTGAAAGGCCAGGAAGACGAGCGGAGCCGTCTGGCCAAAGATCTGCACGATGGGCTGGGAGGTCTCTTATCCGGAGTAAAATTCTCATTAAGCAATATGAAAGACAATCTGATCGTAACCCCCGATAACATGGCCGTATTTGAACGGTCATTGGACATGATAGATACTTCCATCAAAGAGCTGCGTCGCGTAGCGCACAATATGATGCCGGAAATGCTGACTAAATTTGGCCTCGACGAAGCCTTGAAAGAATATGGCAATACCATAAATTCGGCAAAGCTGCTTGTGGTAAAATACCAATCCTTCGGAATGGAGGCAAGACTGGACAAATCGGTCGAGATCATCATCTACCGTATTGTGCAGGAATTGCTGAACAATATCCTGAAACATGCCGCTGCTACCGAAGCCTTTGTCCAGATCATGCGGGAAGGCAATCGCCTCAATGTGATCGTAGAGGATAATGGTAAAGGATTCGATGCCGCCCTTCCGGAAAATAATATGGGGGCCGGGCTGTTGAGCGTCCGGAGCCGGGTCGATTACCTGAAAGGGCAGTTAGCCATCGATGCCAAACCGGGAAAAGGAACCCTCGTAAATATAGAACTTAATATACAGCCATGATCCGTGTATTCATTGTCGATGACCATCCCGTGGTAATTGAAGGCATTCATTCCCTGCTGCGGAACGAGCGGAACATCGAATGGGCAGGTCATGCGATGAACGCAGCTTCCTGTCTTGGGTTTTTTGTAAACAATACGGCAAACATCGTGTTGATGGATATCAGTATGCCGGGTGTGGATGGCATCGAGCTGTGCGCCCTGATGAAGGAAAAATATCCCGGTGTCTTTATTCTTGGCTTAAGCACCTTCAACCAGGGACTGTACATAAAAAAGATGATGGAAAACGGCGCATCGGGTTATATTTTAAAGAACTCCTCCAGAGAAGAGCTGCTGAAGGCCATACAAACCGCTGCGGACGGTGGCATTTTCTTTAGCGGGGAAGCCGGAGAAGCGTTGAAAGAATATCAACGGTCATCCAAAGTCGAGCTACCCCAGCTCTCCCCCCGGGAAAAAGAAATTCTGGGCCTTATCGCCGAAGGTTACACCAATCCCCAGATCGCGGAAAGACTTTTCCTGAGCTCTTTCACCATAGACAGCCACCGGAAAAACCTGCTCGCAAAACTGGACGTAAAAAATACGGCCAGTCTGATCCGGCTCGCCGTTGAAAGAAAGCTCATTTAAAACCCCGCTTCTATCCGGTAAATTCACCGCCCTTACACTCCGCTCCAGCAAGTACTATCCCACTTTATTTCGCTTTTGACCAGGTTCTGCAAACTTATGGCTACGGCAACCCGATTATCCGGATAGTTTTTATACTTTCCGGGGTCATCCAATCATACCATATGCCGCACAATCGCCGCCTGCTTATCGCAACCGCCTTTCTGTCGTCCTCCCTCTGCTGTCTGGCGCAGACCGACAGCGCTACAAAGGCGAAACAGATCCTGCGGATCGAACAGTCGCTTGCGGATGCCATCGCTCCCGGCGATACCAGCATCTGGAATAAATACCTCGATCCAAAATGCTATACCATCACCGAAGATGGGACTGGTTATTTCAAAAAAGAGTTTCTCGCCACTTTCGGCCCCTTGCCCAAAGGGTTTTCCGGCTATATCAAGGTGACCCATCCCGTCTTCAGTTTTATCGGCAACACCGCCGTAATTCATTATGTGGCCGATGAATACGAACAGGTTTTCGGACAAAAGCTCCATACAACCTATGGGATTGCCAACACCTGGGTCCAGAACGGCGGATCCTGGAAAATGATAGGATCGCAGGTCTTTGAGATCCCTCAACTACCCCCCGCCATAAAAGCGACCACGCAGATCCTGAGATCGTATACCGGTAGCTACCAAATGAACGACAACAATACCTGCACCATCAGCCTGATAAACGATACGCTCTTTCTGCAAAAGAAGACGGGCAGCCCGGTAGCGCTTTTCGCTGAAACGGAGAATGTTTTTTTCAGACAGGCCGACACCAGAGGAAGAAAGATCTTTGTAAAGAACGATACCGGTGAAATGCTGATGCTGGAACGGCGCAATGGAAATGATCTGGTCTGGAAAAGGATAAAATAATTCCGCTGGAATGGGATATTTTTGCAACCATGATCACCTCTACCCTCGCACAGCTCCACTGGTATAAAATAATCAGCCCTAATTTCGCGGCAGCGATCGACTACGCCCTGACGACCGACCTTTCCGGGGCAGAGCCAGGAAAATATGAAATAGACGGAGACAACGCCTTTGCCATCCTCAATGAGTATATTACCAAAACCATCGATGAATGCGAAGCCGAAAGCCACCAGGACTACGCGGACATCCAGATCATGATCGATGGAACAGAAAGATTTGGATATGCCCCTCTCATCGGTCAGGAGCCATCCGTTCCATTCCAGCTGGATAATGACGTCGCATTTTATGAACTGCCCGAAACCGAACTCAGCTATATTACCCTTCACCCGGGTCAGTTCATCCTCTTTTTTCCTTCCGACATTCATCAGCCCGAAGTATTGCAACATCAGCCCGCGCCCGTAAAAAAGCTGGTCATCAAAGTAAAGATCTGATGACCCACACCGAAAAAATAGCGGTAAAGAACGGGCTCAAAAAGTTTGCGCTTGATCTCATCGAACAGCGGATAGCCGTGTCCAGGTTGGCCATCGATCAGGCCCAGCAGGCCGCCAACCAGGAAGAAAAAAGCTCTGCCGGCGATAAATACGAGACAGGAAGGGCTATGGGCCATCTTCAGAAAGATATGTATGCCCGGCAGCTCTCGGAAAACAGGAAAGAGCTGGCCAGCCTCCATGCCATCAACGTAGATAACATTTACGAGGCCGCCGCCGCCGGAGCGCTGGTCGAATGCGCGGGGGTCCATTTTTTTATCGCTGCAGGCCTTGGTAAGCATATAACAGGGGGACGGACCGTCTTCTTCCTTTCGCCGGATGCCCCTCTGGCCAAACAGCTGCAACATAAGAAGGCGGGGGATCCGTTTCTTTTTAATGGCCTGAGCACCACGATCCTCCGCGTATATTAGGGTATAAAAAATAATTACAAAACCCATTACAACTTCCCAATATCGTTCACCCTATATTTACAAATATTTATTGGTCATCCCGCAATCTCATACACATGAAAAGAACGCTCCTGATCCTCGTGGTAAACGCATTCTCCGTTCTGGCATTCGCACAGGCCCAGCCCTCTATCGCGCTCATCCCCATCCCGGTCAGCCTGCAGCTGGATCCCGGTCATTTTATACTGCCCCCTGCCATCCTTATCGAAGCCCCCGACCGGCAGGATCTCGGTCAATCCCTTGAGGTGCTCAAAACCAGACTATCCCAGCCAACAGGCTCAGCGGTCACGATCAGTAAAAAACCAGCGCCGGCCGCTACAATACGCCTTCTTCTCTCCACGGCCGGAAATGATTCCCTCGGCGCAGAAGGATATCGCCTGTCCGTTACCGAAAAAAATATTATTATCCGGGCCTCGCAGCCCGCCGGACTTTTCTATGGGGTGCAGACCCTGCTGCAGCTGTTCCCAAAAGAGATAGAAGGACGAGACCTTCAGAAAGGCGTGAACTGGCAGGCGCCCTGCGTGACGATCATGGATCGTCCCCGCTTCTCCTGGAGAGGGCTCATGCTCGATGTTTCCCGTCATTTCTTCACAAAAGACGAAGTAAAAAGCTTTATCGATGGAATGGTAAAGTATAAATATAATCTGCTGCACATGCACCTCACCGATGACGAAGGCTGGAGGGTCGAAATAAAAAGCCTGCCCAACCTGACGAAAAAGGGAGCATGGAATGTCCGCAGAACGGGGACTTTCGGAACTTTTCAACCACCGGCGCCCGACGAAGCCCGCGATAATGGCGGATTCTATACGCAGGATGACATCCGGGAACTGGTGAAATATGCCAAAGACCGTTTCGTCGATATCCTGCCCGAAATAGACTGCCCGGGCCATAGCCTATCCGCCATAGTCTCCTACCCGGAACTGTCCTGTACGCCAGGAGCAGAGAGCTATCAGGTGAACTCAGGTGAAAAAGTCATGATCTGGCCAAAGGTCGGCAGATTTTATGGGCTGGTCGACAACACCCTCTGCCCTGCGAACGAAAAAGTCTATCCTTTTCTCGATAAAGTATTCACGGAATTAGCGAGCCTCTTCCCCTTCGGATATATTCATGTCGGCGGCGACGAATGCGCAAGAAATTTCTGGGAGAAGAGCGATGCGATCAAACAACTGATGCAGAAAGAGGGATTGAAGACCCTCGACGAAGTGCAAAGCTATTTTGAAAAACGCGTAGAAAAGATCGTCGAGTCGAAAGGAAAGAAAGTCATCGGCTGGGACGAGATCCTTGAGGGCGGGCTGGCGCCCAACGCCGTGGTCATGAGCTGGCGCGGAATAAAAGGCGGCATCCAGGCGGCGAAGATGGGTCATGAAGTGGTGATGAGCCCCACGACTTTTGCTTACCTCGATTATATGCAGGGAGATGCCGTCATCGAGCCGCCTGTGTATGCCACGCTCAGATTAAAAACAGCTTATTCCTTCGAGCCGGTCCCCGACAGCGTAGATGCTAAGCTGATTAAAGGCGGCCAGGCTAATCTCTGGACCGAACAAGTATATAACACCCGCCATCTTCAGTATATGATCTGGCCCCGGGCCCAGGCCATCGCAGAATGTCTCTGGTCCCCAAAAGAAAAAAAGGACTGGAACAGCTTTGCCAGAAGGACAGAGATAAATTTTGGGAGAATGGATATGGAACAGATCAAATACGCCCGCTCTATGTTCGACCCGATCTTCACGCCAAAAAAAGATTCCTCGGTTGCAGGCGGTGACTCCTTGCGCGTCGAACTCTCTACCGAAGTGGAGGGCCTGGTCATTCACTATAGTTTCGATAATTCCAACCCGGATAATTTTTACCCCAGCTATTCGTCCCCGTTGTCCATCCCGAAAGAAGCGGTGATGCTGAAGGTCATCACCTATCGCGATGGCCGCCCGATAGGCAGGCAACTGGACATCACCGTTAAAGAATTGAGGCGACGGGCTGGCCTTTGGACAGGAGAGTAGCGCCATGGCCAGCGGAAAGGGTCGCGGTGAATGGCCGGAGTTCAAACCATACCGATATGAAAGACGTCCTGGGCGAGGCCCTGTCAGACTATCATTATCATTTGTCTCCCGGAAAATTATGGATCCGTAATAAATACGGCCCGAGAGAAGAAATGCCTGTACACGTTTATTTCAGACAGGCCGATGATATGCCAGAGCTCGAATGGATCGCCTTACAACAATGCCGGGGAAAAATATTGGATATCGGCGCCGGTGCCGGCAGCCACGCCCTCGTGCTGCAACAGATGGACCATGATATCACCGCCCTCGACAACTCGCCAAAAGCGGCGGCCATTATGGAGGGGAGAGGAGTGAAGAAGATCATCCGCCAGGATTTTTTTGACCTTCCCGACCCGGTCCCCACCGCAAGGATGCCTTCCGTGCAGGAAGAACCCGGGTCCTTCGACACCTTGTTGCTGATGATGAATGGCATCGGGCTGGCCGGAACCCTGACAGGGCTCCGGCATTTCTTAGCAAAGGCCAGGAAACTGATCCGCCCCGGTGGGCAGCTGCTCTTCGATTCTTCCGATATAGCCTATATGTATGAAGGAAATATACCCGAAATGGAAGACTATTACGGGGAGATCCTTTATCAGTATGAATACAAGCGGCAAAGAGGCGACTGGTTCAAATGGCTCTTCATCGATAAGAGCAGGCTTGCCGGAATAGCGGCGGAAGAAGGATGGTCGACCCGGCTCTTATTTGAAGATGGGTATGACCAATATCTGGTAAGCTGTACCATAAATTCAGACCAGGTCCTTTAATAAATAGGCCGTGCTTCTTCCACCTGACCTGTCTTTGAGCAGGATGCCCCGGTCTACCAGATCCTGGATATCACGCAGGGCTGTATCGGGTGAACAGCAGGTCATCTCCGCCCACTTAGAGGTGGCCAGCCGGTTCGCGGATCCGTCCAGTAATCTTTCGATCATCAGGAGCTGTCGTTCATTGAAGGATGCTGTTTCATGACGCTCGCGGAAACGCAACCGCCTCATTACTCCGGCAAGCGCTTCATCGGTTGCAGCAAGAGCCCGGTCCAGACAGGCCAGGAACCATTCCAGCCATACCGTGATATCCGGCATCGCCTTCATCGTTCCTTCCACTATGGTATGATAAAGATTGCGTTCCCTGCAGATCTGTGCAGACATGCTGTAGCAGCGGTAAGCGCTGCCATCTGAACGCGACAGCTGCATATCCGCGATGGCCCGGGCGATCCGCCCGTTTCCCTCATCGAAAGGATGAATGGACAGGAACCAACGGTGTGCAATAGCCGCCTTCACTACCGGGTCGATGCCCATTTCTTTATTGAACCACTGAAGGAATTTTTCCATCTCCGCTTTTACAAAGCCCGTGTCCGCCGTTTCGTAATGCACGGGCGAAGTCCGCTTTCCATGCCCGCGCCAATCGCGGGCGGAAACTTTTCGTACTGGCTCCTGTCCGGTTGCAGACCATGCAGTATGCCATCCACTGATCCTGTCGGCCGATAGTGGCTTATCATAATGCAGTGCGGGATCCAACATCATTTCAACGGTCCTTTCTATCTGAGGAGAAGTATGGATCTGCCCGGTGATCTCAAGGCCCAGACGACGAGCCGCCGACGACCTGACTTCTCCGGGATTAAAGATGACGCCATCTGTCCCAGCGGAACCTGTGGTGTCCAGCACCAGATTCAGTAATAATACCGTCTGACGCTGCGAAGGGCCGGCAGCTTCCATACGGCCGGCCAGCTTTCCCTGACGATGACGCACGCCGGTCAGTAAAGTCAGTAATTTTTCCTGATTCCAGTGGAAGACAGGCCAACTTCTGGGCTTATGAATATACACTCCCATTATCCGCAGATTATGCGGTGAATATAGGATGATTTTGTGGAATTTTAAGCCATTAAATTCCGCAAAATATGCGGCGAATAATGCTACCCCCCATCAGCCCCTCTCCGGGTTACGCTGACCCCCTCTGCCGGACCGCACAAGTGGGCCCTGGCCCTCTCTAATGCTCCCTGAGCAGGTCCAGGAACTTCTTATCCAGCTTATGTCCATACCAGTCCTCATACGCTACATCGGCCCTGCCCGAGTCCAGGACGCCAAAATCACCGATAAAATTCCATGGCGCAAATCCGATCTGGTTTACAGAAAGAATGTCGACGACATCGCTGAACCAGGCGATAAACACATCATGCGGTGTTTTATTCCAGCATCCGCATTCCCCGCAATGAACCCCCACGCCTTTTTGCACCAGCGCTATCCAGGGCTTATAATATACTTCCAGCATATCCCTGCCCAGATATTGATTCCCCACCAGCCCGGGCCACAGAGGTTCGGGAAGATGATCGGGATCCTTGTTCGCCCAGGGCGCTTTATAATGAGAAATGGCATGCGGATAATAGCCCCGGCAGCTTTGCGCAATATCCAGATCGGTGATCTCCGGGATGACCGCATTCCCTACATTGTTTCCGTCGGCAATGACCAGATGCTGAGGATTCTCTTTCCGTATGGCTTCTGCGGCAGCCTTTGCCACTTTCCGGTAGACATCGCCAGGAACCGGTCCAGCCTTGGAATGCTGGTCATTCATATCCTCCCGCATGCTGGGTTCGTTCAGCAGGTCAAAGCTTATCTTTTTGGAGGATACATTTTTATACCGCCTGGCCCAGAAGTTCCAGTGAAAATAAAAAGCGTCCTGTGCTGCCTGGTCGGTCCAAAGATTATAGGGCTCGTGAAAGCCTGCATTGATGCAGTAGCCCGGAGCTCTGTGCAGATTGAGGCTAACATGTATGTTATGCTTATGCGCAAGGGCTACCAGGTTTTCTATCTCGGAGATTTTTTGTTCGTCGATATGATACACTTCCTCCGGCAGGATATTCCTGCTGCGGTCAAACTGCAGATAATGCGGATAGGCGATCGGCAACCGGATGAAATCAAACCCCCAATCTTCCATCCACTTGAAATGGTCTTCCGTGGATGGCCTGCTGCCCAACTCCGGACCGGGAGAGAAAAAATCCAGCAGATTGAACCCCTTCCATTTCGGCAGCTTGTTGCTGTACGCGGGCTGCATGGCCGCCAGCGCCGCCTTTTCTGCAAGTGACAAGCCTAATGTGATAAGCCCGGTCGTTTTGATAAAGGATCTGCGCCGCATAGTATTTTTTGTTTTAAATAGCTAATCTCTAAGATACAGATAAATTAACAGCTCCGTATCCACTTGATAGCTAAGTGCCTGAGAGCATCTGCAAACAATGCGTTAAAATAATTTCCCCGTGTGGCATGCAAATTGTCTTACCCATCTCTGGTTACATCACTTTAAATGGAATATTATGGAAAGGATCAAAAGAATAAGGATGGTTTTTTGTAAATACCTTTCTTCTATTGCACAAGAGAAGAATTTAACCATCGAAGACATCGTGCTTAAAACGAACAAATCGTACACCGAAGTGAAAAGAATGATGGAAGGCCTCATCTCTCCCTCTTTTGACGACCTGTTATTGATCGCCGAGATGCTGAATATCCATGTCACCCTGAACACCGAAATTCCGCTCGGGCATAAAAAGATCGCTAAGCTCCTCCCACTTTTTCCCGACAAATCCAGGATCTTGATATAAAAAAATCCCTCTCAATTGAGAGGGATTTTTTTACTATTAACTCCTATACAAACACTTACTTATTCATCTGACAAAAACAAGAAAGCTTGATTAAGAACGATTGATGAGCAGCTTGCTGGTCTCATGTGAACCATCGGCGCTGGCAATGGCCAGGATATAAAACCCTGTATGATACTGCTGTACGGGGAAAGATACGATCGTACCGCTACCTGCAGGCACTTTCTTTTCCTGAAGGACCTGACCAGCCTGGTTCAGCAGACGGACGGTTGTTTCTGTACTGGCGCTGGCGCCTAAAGAGATATTTACATAATCAGTGGCAGGATTAGGGAAGAAGCTGACATTGGTAACCATCGCACTGCGCACGACCTTGATATCGGTATATCCAAAACTACCATCGAGGTTCACCAGCTTCAGCCTGTAGTAGTTCATTCCTGCTGCTGGATTCTGATCGGTATATACATAATCCGATGCAGTAGCAGAATTTCCTTTTGCTTTCACCGTCCCGATCTGATTCCATACACTACCGTTCAGGCTGCGTTCGATCTCAAAATGACCTGAGTTAACTTCCTGCTTTGTATCCCAATCCAGACCGATCGTCCTGTCGTTGTTCAGTTCAGCAGAAAAACCAACCAGTACTACCGGTATTGAATTTCCTGTTGCAATGCCACCGGAACTGAGGATGGCTGGACCGTAGAGCGCAACGTTCGAACAACTGTTCGGGTAACCGTTGCCGCAATTCATTTTGATACCCGCTGTTGCGTAAGAATTCAGGGTGCTCGTCGTGCTGCTGGCCGTATTGAACTTCGACCAGTTGCTGTAAGAGTTATTCTGATTTCCCAGTACTATAGAAGAGTTATCATATACATTGATATTACATACGGATCCGCTGATAGCAAAGCTTGATGCGCTGGTCCGGATACCGCTGCCGATAACGATCTGGCTGGAATTGCTCAGGTTGATCGAGCTGCTCTCTGAACCAGTCGACTGCATGCTGGAATTATCATAAATATTCACACGGCTGGCAGAAAGGTCTACCTGATAGCTCGTCTTGAAAGAGGAAGCATCATTAAAAATAAAAGTAGCGCCGGTCACCGAAAGGGCTGAATTGGCGATCACTGCGCCATTGTTGCCATAGACCAGCAGATTTGTTCCCTTGAACGAGGTATTTGCATTATTACCTCCGGCGAACTGCAGGGTCAGGTCTTTTATAGAAACCGTTCCGCCATCGAAATTGCAATTCTGCAGGGTAACCGCCTTGTCGATGGTCAGCGTTGTCCCCTTGGAAATAGTTATGTTACAATTGGTACAGTTGGTAGGAAGACCATCGGACCAGTTATGGTTCGTGGTTACATTATAGGTGATCCTGGCGGCGTTTGACCCGTAGGATGACTGTGCACTGGCCCCAGTGGCCGAAACAAGCGCAAATGCAGTTAAAAAAGGAAGGATAGCATTTTTTACACTCTTCTTTGTCTTTTTAACGGTGTTCGTGTTTGTTAAGGAATTCATGGCTTTTTTTAGTTTGAGTACTTGTAATGTCAGACTTGTACCCATGATTACCAACCCAATGCCACTTTATACTGAATTGATAATCAACGAGAAAAGGATATCTTTCCAGATACCCTTTTCCATTTTTTGGAATTTTACGATTTTAATGGGAAAAATACGGTCAGCGGGTTGCCAATTCACCGATCAGCTCCGCCACCAGGGAGGTCCAGCCAGTCTGGTGGCTGGCTCCAAGGCCATGACAGGTGTCCCCGTGAAAATACTCATAATATAGCAGAAGATCCTCATTTCCAGGCTTTTGGTAGAACCAGTTGTATTTGCCATGCAAGGGCCGCTTGCCGCTGGGGTCCTTTTCGAACAGGCTGACGACCCTGCCTGTCAGCTCATCCGCCACCTGCTCCAGGTTCAGCTTGTTGCCGGAACCCACCGGATATTCTACCAGCAACCCATCCCCATAGAATTTTCCATATTGCCGTATCGAGCGGATGATCAGATAATTAATAGGTATCCACACCGGGCCCCTCCAATTGGAATTGCCTCCGAAAAAATCTGAGGTCGAATCTCCCGGATCATAGCGGATCGTGTAGTCTATCCCTCTTATATTGATGGTATACGGCTCTTTTTCATGATGTTTCGACAAGGCCCTGATCCCGCCGGCCGACAGGAACTCTGCCTCGTTCAACAGACGCTCCAGCAGGTAGACCAATCTTTTCTGCGGCACCAGGGATAAAAGGATCTGCTCTCCATCGCTGTGCTCCTCATTTGGCCAGTACCGTTTGTTCTTCAGTCTGTAATTTTCAAACCAGCTGATGCGCTTCTTGAAATCTCCCAGTTTGGCCAGGGTCTTTTTTTCTATGATGGACACGGCGAACAGTGTGGTAAGCCCCACAATGGATTGGATCTTCAACTGCACCGGCAGGCCATCAACGGACAGCGTGTCGTAAAAGAATTTGTCTTCCTCATTCCACATGCCCTGTTCATTCAATGCTTCCGCAATAAGCACGAAATGCTCGAAGAACTTCGTGGCGGTATCTTCGAAGGCTTCATCCTTCATGGCGATCTCCAGCGCCATATCCATCATGTTCAGCGCATACATGCCCATCCAGCTCGTACCATCCGCCTGCTCAAGCTGCATATCGTTCGACAGCTGATGGCTCCGGTTGAAAACACCGATATTATCCAGGCCAAGGAATCCGCCTTCGAACATATTATTCCCGTTCGCATCTTTCCGGTTTATCCACCACGTGAAATTGATCAGCAGTTTCTGAAAGATCCTCTTCAGGAAATTGATATCCCCTTTTCCCGTTTTCTCCTTTTCTACCCGGTATACATGCAATGCCGCCCAGGCCTGTACGGGTGGATTTACATCGCTGAAGTTCCACTCATAGGCCGGTATCTGACCATCCGGCTTCATATACCATTCCCGCATGATCAGCAACAGCTGATGCTTCGCGAACACCGGGTCCACCAGGGCCATCGATATGCTCTGGAAGGCCAGGTCCCATGCTGCATACCAGGGATATTCCCATTTATCCGGCATGGCGATGATATCCTGGTTCTTCAGATGCTTCCAGTCATGATTACGCCCGTTCAGCTTGCCCGCATTCACCGGACTGATCCCATCGCTGGTTGTAAGCCATTTCTCCACGTCAAAATGATAGTATTGCTTGCTCCATAAGAGGCCGGCAAGCGCCTGTCGCTGTATGATGGCCATCTCCTTCGAAATATTAGATGGGAGGATCGCCTGGTAGAAAGCATCGGCCTCTTCCTTGCGGTTGGAAAAAATGCCAGCCGTACCTCCCGAAAAGGGGTTCTCGAGGATCTTGTTGCTCAGACGCAGGTAAACGGTCCTCGAGCCTCCGCCTTCGATGGTATATTTATAGACGGGTGAGAATTTCGTCCCCGACTTTTTTTGTTTCAGCGCGTCAAGGTCCTTCTTTTTTATGATCGCGTCATGAAAAGCATCTTTTACAAAAATAGTTTTGTTGGGAATTCCCGACACCTTTTCCGTATTGGTCTCGTTCTCCGTGAAAAGACAACACTGCGGCGGTTGAAAATATAAATAATAAGGTCCCAGACGACTGTGGGTAGCCTTGACCGAGCCTTTGTCCCTGCTGGTGATGACCGGCTTTTTTTCCAGCCCATCGTGGCTCCAGCGGTTATAAAACCATAAGGTTGGCACTACGGTGATCTCCGCCGGCTTGGTATAGCAGTTGCGGATATTGATCCGGATAAAAATATCCTTGGCGTTCTGCTTTGCATATTCGATACGCACATCGAAGTATTCGTTGTTGTCGAAGACGCCGGTGTCGAGGATCTCATATTCGGGCTCTTCTTTGGAGCGATTGCGATTTTCCTCCAGCAAGGCTTTATAAGGGAATTCCTGTTGTGGGTACTTATACAGGTATTCCATATAATAATGGGTGGGAATATTGTCGAGATAATAATACAGCTCTTTCACATCTTCCCCATGATTACCCTCTTTGTTCCCAAGCCCGAACAGGCGCTCCTTTAAAATAGGGTCTTTCCCATTCCACAAAGCCACGGAAAAACAGAGGTTTTGAAAAAAATCGGAGATCCCTGCCAACCCGTCCTCACCCCAGCGGTAAGTCCTGCAATGGGCCTGATCGTATGGAAAATATTGCCAGGCATCCCCATTTGCGCTATAATCCTCTCTCACCGTCCCCCACTGCCGCTCGCTTAAATACGGTCCCCACTGTTCCAATGGTATCTTTTTAGCAGCGTTCACTGCCAGTCGTTGATGTTCTGCCGTCATGCTTTTTGTTTCTGCAGCAATTATCCCCGGGCCCTGTTCTGTCATTTCCAAGCCGTTTAGCCGGTCGCACTACCGTGATAAGTCACTGATCATTAAAAAAAATCTGGTTCAAGGCAGGCAATCATTAGCAAAATCCCCGTTAAATGGGTCGTTTTCGCGAGTAAGTTACTAATTGTCCGATCATTTATTTTACTTTTGCACATATTTCAATCAACATTACCGGGGGCCTCCTATAAGCTACTGGTCTTATTTAACTCTTTCTATTTTGAATTTTAAAGAATTTGGCCTGGATGAAAGTCTGCTCGAAGGTATCGGAGCCTCGGGATATGAGAACGCCACACCAGTGCAGGAACAAGTGATCCCTCTTATTTTGGCAGGTAAGGATCTTATCGCCTCGGCGCAGACAGGAACGGGTAAAACGGCCGCCTTCCTGCTCCCTATAGTCAACAAACTACTTGCTTCCCGGATCGAAGACCAGGTCAATGCCCTCATCATCGTGCCCACGCGCGAGCTTGCCGTGCAGATCGCACAGAACCTGGAAGGCCTTTCCTATTTTACGCCCATCAGTTCGATAGCCGTCTATGGCGGTGGGGATGGCAGCAGCTTTTCCACGGAAAAACAAGCCCTTTCCAAAGGAGCCGATGTCGTTATCTGTACTCCGGGTAGAATGATCGCCCATCTGAATATGGGCTATGTGAAACTGCAGGGGTTGCAATACCTCGTGCTCGACGAAGCCGACCGGATGCTCGACATGGGCTTCTTCGATGATATCATGAAGATCATCTCCTTTCTTCCGGCAAAAAGGCAGAACCTGCTCTTTTCCGCCACGATGCCCATGAAGATCAGGGATCTCGCCCGGAAGATCCTGCATGATCCCGCCGAGATCAATATCGCGATCTCCAAACCACCCGCGAAGATCATTCAGAAGGCCTTTGTCGTTTACGAAACGCAAAAAATACCGCTGGTAAAGTGGGTGCTGAGCTCGCGGGATTTCAAAAGCATTCTGGTCTTCTGTTCCAAAAAGCACAATGTCAAGCAGCTCACGATGGAGCTGAAACGTTCCCGCTTTTCCGTCAAGGAAATCCACTCGGACCTCGACCAGGCTGGAAGGGAACAGACCCTCCTTGAATTTAAAAGCCGGCGCCTTCCCATACTGGTGGCCACGGATATCCTTTCCCGTGGCATCGACATCGATAACATCGATCTGGTCATCAATTATGATGTACCGAATGACGGAGAGGATTATATTCATCGCATCGGCCGTACGGCCCGCGCCGAGACAGATGGGATGGCCATCACCTTTATCAGCGAAAAAGAACAAAATAAATTCCGCATCATAGAAGATCTTTTAGGAAGCCCTGTGGAAAAGGAAGAAATACCAAAACAGTTTGGCCCCGGACCGGAATATAGTCCGCGGAAAGGAAGATCCGGAGGCGGTGGCCATGGGGGCGGTCATGGCGGCAGTCGCGGAGGCGGCGGCAACGGTGGTGGTGGGAGAAAGAACTTCAGCCAGCAGAAACGCAGACATTGATCGGGAGAAAGATCCTTTTACAAAAATGCCCATCCCAGCGCAAGACAGATCGACACGATCACCGGCGATGGAAACCGGGTGTATTTTAACAAGCCCCAGGTCCCGGCAATTACCCCCAGATTCAATATGATCTCTTTCCAGTTCCACGCGGAAATATCTTTCATCATATAGAATGCAGCCGCGATCATGATCCCGACCACAACGGAGTTGATTCCTTCAAGAGCCCTGTAGACGGCAGCATATTTTTTCAGATTGTGCCAGATCGGGAAAAAGAAAAGTACCAGCAGGGCACTCGGCAAAAAAATACCGGTCGTCGCAATAAAGCATCCGAGGATTTGCATGCCCGGCCCCCTGTCCCTCATGGCGATGCCACCCATAAAGGTGACCACGGAAAATACGGGCCCTGGTATGGCGCGGACCATGCCCGCTCCCGTAAAGAAATCTTCCTTGTTCACCCGGATGATCCCTGGATTTCGCTGGATGAGCTTCTGAGATTCGGGGCGCGCGACAAACTGTTCATACATCATAGGGATGAGCACGTTGTTACCTCCGAAGACAAGGCTTCCAAAACGATAGGTATTCTCGAACAGGTTCAGCGGCCGGCGGTTCGGCCAGTTATATTTATGCGCCAGTTCGCTGCCGGCGCCAGCCAGCAGAAAGATGATCGCAAAAAGCCAGATATTGCCCCATTTGATCTTCTTGTGCAATAATTCCTTTTGCGGAATACGCCTGCTGCTCAGGTTGGTGACAAAACCTCCCAGTACGATCAGGATGGGAAAGATCCAGGGTGTCTTGAATAAAATGAAGGTGGCGAATGCGCTTACGACCAGGATCACCCGGGTGATCGTATTGGTAATGGAGATCTTAAAGGCCTGCTGGGCCGCATAGGCGAGGAAGCCGACCGTCATAGGGGCAACAAAGCGGAAAAGCTCGGAGGTCTTCAGCGTTTTTTCGTTGATATACCCCAGTAAAAAAGAAAAACAGCCCATCAGGATACAGGCCGGCAGCGTCCAGATCACGAGGGTCATGACCGCCAGTACAACGCCCCCCCGCTTGTAGCCGATCAGGGTCAGGGTCTGTGTAGAACTGGCGCCGGGCAGCAGTTGGCAGAAGGCGTTATAATCCATCAGCTCCTCTTCCGTAATATCCCCCCGCTGATGCACAAATGTTTTCATCATCATCCCAAAATGTCCCTGCGGTCCCCCAAAAGCGGAAATGCTGTGCAATAACACTGCTTTTAAAAAAGCAATATGTCTGAAGAGAACTGTCAAATTCTTCTATAAGTCTACAATTTATCAATTGTTGAAAACATTATCAAAAGGAATCGATCAACTGAAAAAATTGCCCGACGGATTTTGTATATTGTTTATCAAACTACTGTAATATGAGAAGATCGTTCGTCCTGCTAAATGGTCTCCTGCTGCTTACCCTCCTCGCCGCAGCGCAAAAAAAAGACATTCATTTGCTCATCGACGAAGCCTCGGAAAGAATTGAGCCCAGGACGATCGCCTGGCGAAGGGATTTTCACCAGCATCCTGAATTGGGCAACCGCGAATTCAGAACGGCGAAGATCATCGCGGATCATCTTCGTTCTCTTGGTATAGAAGTAAAAGAAGGCGTGGGAAAGACCGGCGTTGTCGGAATATTACGCGGGGCGAAGCCTGGCCCTGTTATCGGACTAAGGGCCGATATGGATGGCCTTCCTATCGTGGAAAGGACAGCAGTACCTTTCGCATCCACGGTAAGAACAACGTACAACGGACAGGATGTCGGAGCGATGCACGCCTGCGGACATGATTCCCATATGGCGATCATGATGAGCGTCGCGGAAGTCCTTTCCGGCCTGAGAGATCAGCTGCATGGTACCGTAAAATTTATTTTCCAGCCGGCGGAAGAAGGCCCTCCGACAGGAGAAGAAGGCGGCGCGGCGCTTATGATAAAGGAAGGCGTGCTGGACAATCCGAAAGTAGAGGTGG
>DATHHO010000245.1:0-15676 GCA_035317125.1 Puia sp. | reverse complement strand
TTTATTTTTTCTTGTAAGGATTCAGCCAGCAGTGTCGCTGCGGCCAAAGGTACGGACTCTGGCGGAACCACAGAAGGCTGGCCCTCCGCGGAAGGCTGACCTGGAGCCATGGGGTGTACTCGATTCACGGAATGCCCGTTGGCCGTCGGGGCTACCACATGGGCCGCCGGGCCAACCCCATTCGCAGCGGGTTTCCCATTTCCGGAGGGATTGCCATGGCCAGAGGGACTACCAGCGAGATGGCTCTGGCCGGAGGGGTTACCAAAGGGTTTGATATGCGCCAGGTTCCTGTAGATGACCCGGAACAACCGTTCTTCATCAAATGGCTTGGCCAGATAATCATTCATACCCGCCGCTACATACTTCTCGCTGTCGCCTTTCAGGGCATTGGCGGTCAGCGCGATGATGGGGATCTGCGCCTTTACCGGGTCGGCCAGCTTCCGGATGCGCTGGGTAGCTTCGATCCCATCCATCTCGGGCATCTGTACATCCATGAGGACACAGTCATAATCCGCCAGCCCGAGCAGTTCGACCGCCTCCTTTCCGTTGCCCGCAATAACCACCTCGAAATTCCATGACTCCAGGATATGTCTGGCGAGGTATTGATTAAGCTCCACGTCTTCCGCCACCAAGATCTTTTTATGTCCCAGGCTCTTGTAGTCCAGTTCTTCTATCGGTTCATTTTCCTGCATAAGTTCAACGCTTAACTGATAAGGGATACGAACGGTAAAGGCCGATCCTTTTCCTTCTTTACTCTGCACCGCCAGCTCGCCATCCTGCATTTCGATGAGGTTCTTGCAGATGGTCAGGCCCAGACCCGTGCCCCCGTATTTCCGCGAGGTCGAGACGTCGGCTTGTTCGAAAGGCTCGAAAATGCGTTGTATCCGCTCTTCGCTGATGCCGATCCCCGTGTCGCTGATCGTGATCTCGACGACCACGGAATCTTCCTTTCGTTCACGGATACCCGATACAATGGTGATATGCCCTGCCTCGGTGAATTTCAGGGCATTGCTTAAAATATTGTTCAGTACCTGGCTAAGCCGGTAAGGATCTCCCTTTACCACCATATCGCCAGGTATGGCATTCTGAAAGATCAGGCCCAGTTCCTTTTCCTCCGCCCTGTATATAAAGGACTGCGTCGTCGTGGCTATCTTATCGACGATGCGGAACGCGATCTTTTCCAGCTGTAATTTGCCGGCGATGATCTTTTCGAGATCGAGGATATCGTTCACGATCACCAGCAGGTTGCCGGCCGCCTCTTGTATCAACTGAAGATAATTTCCCTGATGCTTGTCGAGTTTGGTCTTTCGGAGGAGGCTGGCGATGCCGAGCATGCCGCTGAGCGGAGTGCGGATCTCATGGCTCATATGCGCAAGAAAGGCCTCTTTGGCCCGCGCGCCTTCGTCCGTCTCTTGTTTGGCCATGCGCAGCTCTTTCTCGATCTTGATCCTTTCCGTAATATTCTGGGCGAAGCCGATCACATAAGGTTCGCTGCCCGGCTCTTCAACGCGGTAATTCTGGTACAGCAGGTAGATCCTTTCGCCTTTCCGGCTGATCAGCGAGAAGACCCCGCCG
This sequence comes from Puia sp., assembly GCA_035317125.1. Classification (GTDB taxonomy): domain Bacteria; phylum Bacteroidota; class Bacteroidia; order Chitinophagales; family Chitinophagaceae; genus Puia. Next base: position 14,101 of record DATHHO010000245.1, on the reverse strand, counting down.
ACCTTGTTATTTTCTTTTATGGCCTCTATATATTCCTCTTCGAATTTGGACTGATGCTCCGCAGGAATGAAGTCCTGGATCTTGCGGCCGATCAGCGCCTCATCCGGGTATCCGAAGGTCCTGGAGACTTCCGGATTGATTGCCAGCAGCCGGCCCGTCATATCATGCGTACAGATCAGCGCCTGGCTATAATTGAAAAGGTCCCGGTATCTTTTTTCACTGCGCCTCACCTGTTCTTCGAACTCCCTTCTTTCCGTGATATTCACCGCATAAATGATCACCCACTGCACCTCATCTTTTTCATCCAGCACCGGATATACTTTACGTAGATAATGCTGCGGCTCCCCGTCGGTATTCAGGCTCTCTTCCTCCCACTCGATCATCTGTCCCGAACTCAGCACATTTTCAAATACCTGACGTCTGTCCCTGGCGATCTTTTCCGTCCGTCCTACGCCCGCATGCAGGCAGAATTCCTCATTCGTCTTCCCGATCATCCACTGCCGCAGTTCGGGATCGGCGACCGCGCTCGGGTTCACGAAAAGGTACCGGTATTGTGCATCGACGACAATGATATCTGCGGGAGTCCTGTTGAGTATCTCTTCAAAAAAAGCCCGTTGTTCCGTCAGCTTTTTCTCCGCCAGACTGATGCCCGGCAATGAAGCGAACCATCCCTTGAACAAGGCGAGGCGCTCCAGTTCAGAAGTCTTCTCTCCCAGCAACCTTTCAGCCTGCAGGCGGGCGGCTTTTTCCGCCTCCACCTGTTCCTTCAAAATAACAAGTTCCTCTTGCAGGTTCATGCCAGGAGTGATTAATAAGATAGAAAGGTTTATCCGATTCTGTGTTCCGTTACTTTATTTTCAGCTCTCCATTCTGCACCATGCGGTACAGCGTGGATTTTCCTACATCCAATTTTTTAGCCACCAGCAGCACATCCTGATCATATTTATCCAGATAATGCTGCAGGATCTGTATCTCGAATTCTTTTAGCGTCATCTCTTTGTTCAGCAGGTCGGCAATGCTGGCCGTCGTATTGAGGGTGATATGCTCGGGCTGTATCAGCTCTCCATCGGCCATGACCACGGCCAGTTCCACCACAGACTTCAGCTCACGCACATTTCCGGGGAATGGGTATTGCACCAGTTTCTGCTGGGCTTCCGCCGAGAGCTGCTTTTTTTCCAGTTTGTTCTCCTTGACGAACGCGTCTATAAAATGTTTGCAAAGGATCAGGATATCGTTGCCCCTTTCACGCAATGGAGGCAAGAGGATTGGCAGCCCGATCAGACGGTAATAAAGATCCTCCCGGAAGTTCTTGTTCTTTACCTCTTCGAGGAGGTTCTTATGCGTAGCCACGATGATACGGGCGTCAATTTTTGTTACTGCATTGCTGCCGATACGGGTGATCTCCTTTTCCTGCAGCACCCTCAGCAACTTCGCCTGGAGATTGATATCCAGCTCCCCGATCTCATCCAGGAACAGCGTTCCCTTATCCGCCTCTTCAAACTTTCCGATCCGCCGGGTGACGGCGCCCGTAAATGCGCCTTTCTCATGACCGAACAATTCACTCTCGATGAGGTCCCTGGGAATGGCAGCCACATTCACCGCCACAAAAGGTTGTTTGTGCCGTTCCGAATTATAATGAATGGATTTGGCGATCATTTCCTTTCCGGAACCTGTTTCTCCTGTCACTGACACCGTAATATTTGTCTTCGCTGCTTTCTCGATAAGGGAAAATACTTTCTGGATGGCTTCGCTCTTGCCCAGGATGATCTGTGAAAAATCATACTTCCTCCCTACCTGCGTCTTCAGGGTCTCCACTTCCTGTTTCAGGTCGCTGATCTCCCGGAGATGAAGGATACTGTTCCAGAGCCGGTCCTTGGTATCGTCGTCCTTGACAATATAGTCGAAGGCGCCGTTCTTCAGAAGATTAATGGCCGTGGCGACATCTTCCTGACCCGAGATCACGATCACCCGGATATCCGGGTTATGCTCTTTGATCTTCTTGAGGACCTCCGCCCCATCGCAATCGGGCAGGGAATAGTCAAGGGTAACCACTTCGGGATTCTCATGGAGGGCAGCAAAAAAATCGCGTGGAGATTCGAATCGTTTGACTTCGTATTCAGGGTTGAGGGAAAGATAATGCTGTAGCATGGAGCCATACCACACATCATCTTCAACGATGAATACTTTAAAGGGCTGATGGTTTTTCATATTTGCGTTTATATAGGATACATAATTAACGCGGAAACGACGAATTTATTCCCATATCAAGACAATTTCCAATTTAAGCGTTTACCTTTTCCCAAACTAAGATTTAACCAGCGCCGAATTTAGGTGTTTCCTCTTAATTTAGAGCGAGTTATGAGGTCCGGAAGGGTGGGTTTTACGGGCTGGACGGGCTAAAAAAGCCCGGGAAAAGGATTAAAATGTCGCCAGGGAGCCGGGGCCGTTTGTCGGTTTGGGGCATCCGGGTCATCCGGCGTGGGCGCGGACCCGGATGGGAGCCCCGCAGAGCGCAATCATAACATGCTTATCTTTGTGGCCCATGTCCATCAACCGGGAGAAACTCCAGCAGCATTTCCAGGAAGAATACCGCAGACTGAACGAACAGCAGCGGCTGGCCGTAGACACCACGGAAGGGCCCGTCATGGTCATTGCAGGCCCAGGCACCGGAAAGACCCAGATCCTGGCCGCCCGGATCGGGAAGATCCTCCTCGAGACGGACTCGGCCCCCGGCACCATCCTTTGCCTCACCTATACCGACGCCGGGGCCATCGCCATGCGCCGCCGGCTCCTGTCCTTTATAGGTCCCGACGCCTACAAGGTCAATATCTACACCTTTCATTCCTTCTGCAACGATATCATCCAGGAGAACCTGCCCCTGTTCGAAAAGACCAGCCTCGATCCGATCTCCGACCTCGAAAGGATCCAGTACTTCAAGGTCCTGATCGACAGCTTCCCGAAGAACCACCCGCTGAAGCGATACCGGGGGGACGTGTATTTCGAGATGGGCAACCTGCAAAGCCTGTTCTCCACCATGAAAAGGGAAGGCTGGACGCCGGCATTTGTCAACGAAAAAATAGACCTGTACCTCGAAGGGCTTCCGCTGCGGGATGAATACATCGCCAAAAGGGCCACCAAAGAATTTAAGAAAGGAGATCTCCGGACCGACAAGATCGCAGAGGAGGAGGAGAGGATGAACAAGCTGCGTGCGGCGGTGAATGAATTCATCCCCTTCCAGGAACTGATGCGAAGCCGGAACCGCTACGACTTCGATGACATGATCAACTGGGTGATCCGGGCCTTTGAAGAGAACAAGGCCCTGCTGGCCGGCTATCAGGAACGCTACCAGTATATCCTGGTCGATGAGTACCAGGACACCAGCGGCGCCCAGAACAGGCTGGTCGATCTGCTCATCAGCTACTGGGACCAGCCCAATATATTCGTCGTCGGTGACGATGACCAGAGCATCTACCGGTTCCAGGGCGCCAACGTCGAGAATATGCGGGAATTTGCCGGCAGCTATGAAAAGGACCTGCTGACCGTCGTGCTGACCAATAATTACCGGTCCACCCAGCCGATCCTCGATATTGCCATGACCCTGATCGACAAGAACGAGGAGCGTCTGGTCAGACAGATCCCCGGCCTCTCCAAGAACCTCCTCTCCAGCCATCCCGCGATCAGCAAGCTCCGCTATCCCCCGCTGTTGCGGGAATACCAGAGCGCCCGGCAGGAAATGACGGATATCACCCTCGAGATCGAAAGACTGGTCGGCGAAGGCATATCGCCCGGACGGATCGCGGTGATCTATAAGGAAAATAAATACGGCGAGGAACTGGCCAGGTTCCTCCAGCTGAAGAAGATACCGGCATACAGCAAACGAAGCCTCAATCTGCTGGAGATGCCCTTTGCGCGGAAGCTCATCCTGATCCTCCGTTATCTGGCCGCCGAACACGACACTCCCTATGGCGGGGATGAAATGCTGTTCGAGATCCTGCACTTCGATTTTTTTGGCATCGCCCCCATCGAGATCGCAAAGCTGTCGGTGGAAGTGGCCGAGAGACAATTCGGCGAACAGCGCACCTCTATCCGGAGATTGCTTTATGAAAAAGCGGCCAGGCCGGCAAAAGACCTTTTCGATACCGGTCTGCCAGAACCCCTGAAAAAAGCCAGCCGCATCCTCGAGAAGCTGATCGGCGACACTCCCAATACGACGCTTCAGGGCCTTTTTGAAAATTGCATACGCGACACCGGCATCCTGGCGGCTATCATGCAAAGCCCCGAAAAGATCTGGCTGATGCAGGTGCTCACCGCCTTGTTCGATTTTGTAAAGGAAGAGACAAGGCGTGATCCGGACATGGACCTGCAAAACCTGGTGGAGATGATCGACCTGATGAAGACCAACGGCATCTCCATCCCCCTGCTCCAGATCGCGGGCAGCGACAAGGCCGTCAACCTGCTCACGGCACATGGCTCCAAGGGCCTCGAATTCGAATATGTTTTTTTCGCAGGCTGCAATGCCTCCGTCTGGGAAAAGAAACGCAAGTTTGGTGGGGGTTATAAATATCCCGATACCCTGTTCGGCTCCCGTGCGGGGCCACCGGAGCAAGGCGAGACCGCGGAAAGCGCCGCCGGCACTCCTCCAAAGGGGAAGTCTTCGGGCGCACAAAGTGGGTCCGATGAAGAAGAATTACGCCGCTTGTTCTATGTGGCCCTGACCCGCGTGGAGCAGCACTTATATATCTCCTATGCCCGCTACCGCCCCGATGGCAAGGAGCTGGAGCCTTCCATGTTCATCGCGGAGATCCTCGACCGGCATGCCATCCCCGTCGAGAAAATGACCCTTGGTGAAGAGACGGTGATGGAATTCGAAGCGTTGTCCTTTGGCGAGGCCATCGCACCGGAAATAGAAAAGACCCAGGAGGATTTCATCAGCCGCATGCTGGAAAAATTCGTCATGAACGTGACGGCGCTCAACAATTATCTCAAATGCCCGCTGGAATTCTATTACCGGAACATCGTGCGCATCCCTTCTCCCAAGAACGAGGCCACCGAATTTGGCTCCGCCGTACACTTCGCCCTGCAGCGCCTGTTCGAAAAAATGCAGGCGCATGCCGCTGGGAGTTTCCCCGCCGTGGAAGAAATGTTGCAGGACTTTCAATGGTATATGCACCGGCATCGCGAAAGCTTTACCAGGGAAGCCTTTGCGAGACGTTCGGAATACGGACTGGAAGTCCTGTCGAACTATTACAGGGTATATATCCTCCAATGGAATAAGATCGTTGCCGTAGAAAGGAATATCCGCAATGTAACGGTGAAGGGTGTCCCAATAAGAGGGAAGCTGGATAAACTGGAATTCCAGGGCAGGGACGTGAACGTGGTGGATTACAAGACCGGCGATGTCGAAAAAGCAAAAGACAAACTGGTAGCCCCCAATCCCAGACAGCCTGACGGGGGAGATTACTGGCGGCAGGCCGTTTTCTATAAGCTCCTGGTCGATAACTACGATCAGAAAGAATGGAAGGTGACCAGCACGGAATTCGATTTTGTAGAGCCGGACAAAAAGAAAGAATATCATAAAATAAAGATCACCATCACACCGGAAGATACCACGACCGTCGCCCAGCAGATCGTGGACACCTGGCAGAAGATCCAGAACAGGGAATTCTATACCGGCTGCGGCAAGCCGGATTGTCATTGGTGTGATTTCGTCAAGACCAATAACCTCGCCGTCGCCCTGCATGAGGTCGTGGAGGAAGATGCGGAATGAAATAACATTTTTTTACGAATGAATCCACCTAAGTTTGCCAATAAATATCGATAAGCCAACACATGAAGTTCAAGAGCGGCCTGTTCCTTTTCTCCCTGATCTCCATCGTCATCATCGGCACAACGGGTAATATCGGTTGCGCCAATATCGTCCCTCCGCTGGGAGGGCCCAGGGATACCCTGCCGCCGGTGCTGGTTTCGGTAAGCCCGCGCGACAGCAGCTATCATTTCAATGCGGCGAAGATCATTTTCAATTTCGACGAATACATCGACGCAAAGGACTTGCGGGAGCAGCTCATCGTATCCCCCGTTCCGAAAGTCGACCCCATCGTGGACTTCAAGCTGCGGACGCTGACCGTGAGGATCAAGGACACCCTGCAGCCCAACACCACCTACTTTTTTGATTTCGGCAATGCAGTCCATGACTATAACGAAGAAAATGTCCTGAAGCATTTCTCATATGTCTTCTCGACCGGCGGCTATATCGACAGCGCAGGGTTATCCGGCAAGGTGATCCTGGCCGCCACCGGCAAGGCCGACAGCACCCTGATCGTTATCTTGCACCGGAAAATGGATGATTCCGCCGTGGTCAAGGAGAAGCCCCGGTATATAACGCGGGTGGATACCAACGGCCGGTTTTCTTTCCGTTATCTCCAACCCGGCACCTATGCGCTTTATGCGATGAAGGACGAAGGCGGCACCAGGAGGTATCTGTCACGGGGCCAGCTGTTCGCCTTTGCCGACTCGCCCGTCGTCGTCGGGGTCCGGAGCAATCCCATCACCCTTTATGCCTATGCCGAAGCGCTGGAAGCAAGGCCCAAAACAACAACGACCACAAAACCAGCCGCCACAAAGCCATCGGAAAAAAGCAAGGAAAAAGAAAAGGACAGAAGACTGCAGTTCCAGACCAGTCTCGGCACAGGCGACTTCGATGTGCTGGACACCTTTCATATTCAGTTTACCAATGCCCTTCAGGTCATGGATCCTTCGAGGATCAGGTTTACCGACAGGGATTACACCGATATCGCCCCTTCGCTGTATCATTTCACGGCGGACTCCACCAATAAAAAATTCTGGCTCTTCTATGACTGGAAGGTAGATACAAAATATCATCTGATCCTTAACAAGGATTTCGCGCAGGATTCGGCGGGAAAGAAACTGCTGAAGACCGATACGATCTCCTTCCAGACAAAAAATGAGACGCAGTATGGGGAAGTGCGTATCCGCATACCAAACCTCGACCTTTCGAGATATCCCGTCCTTCAGTTCGTGCAGAACGATGCCGTCAAATTCTCCTATATTTTCTCAACCCGGAAGGAGTTCAGGACTAGGCTTTTTACTCCGGGCGAATATGAGCTGCGCATCCTCTATGATAAGAACCGGAACGGTGTCTGGGATTCCGGGGAATTCTTCTTTTACCACTGTCAGCCGGAGATCGTTCAGCCTATCCGGCGTAAATTCAATGTGAAGGGCAACTGGGATAATGATGCCGATATAATTCTTTGATTTTCAATACATAATTAAGTGCAAAAAAACCGCTGGCCCGCATGGTCCTTTGGAAATTCCTCTCTCCGGCTTGCGGGTAATAGCCATTTTGCAAGTATCTTTGCAGGATGCAATTTTCCTCCGTTCTTTTAGAGAATGCCGTCATTGAATTCTCGCGGCTTCCCGGCATCGGGAAGAAGACGGCCCTTCGTCTGGTGCTGCACTTGCTGAAGATGGAGACGCCCATGGTGCAGGGTTTCGGAGAGGCCCTGGTGAAAATGCGGCAGGAGATCAGGTTCTGCCAGCGTTGTTATAATATAGCCGATGCCGATATCTGTTCCATCTGTTCAAATTCCATGCGCAAACAGGAGCTGATCTGCGTAGTGGAGAGCATCCGCGAAGTGATCGCCATCGAGAGTACACAGCAATACAGCGGCACTTATCATGTGCTGGGAGGGATCATCTCCCCGCTGGACGGCATCGGACCGGACCTGCTGAATATAGAGGCGCTTGTCGGCCGGGTGCAGAAGGAAAATACCCAGGAACTCATTTTCGCGCTGAACCCCAACATACAGGGCGATACGACCATCTATTATATCCAGAAGAAATTACAGGGCAGCAGGGTAAAGATAACGACGATCGCCCGCGGCATAGCCTTTGGGGGCGAGCTGGAATATGCCGATGAAATGACGCTGGCCCGCTCCATTACCAACCGGCTGCCGGTGGAAAGCTATGTAGCCAACCGCTGACCGCCGCGCCGCAGGCCAGCCCACCAGATCTCCGTGCGCCCGTTCGCCGCAGCCTGCAAGTCAGCCCCTTGCAGGTCTGATCTTTTTTCGTATATTTGCACCCGGATACAGGCGGATTTGTTTATTGTTCAGCCTGCACTCCCAGACGCTCCCGGCAAGGGAAGGACGAAAAACTGAACTAATAAACGATAGAAATAATCTCTCTTCAGCCAGACCCTCCGGTTATTTCCCTCGTTATTCCTCGTTCGGAAAATTTTTTCCTTCTATCGGCGTTTGTCCAGGGTGGGCCACAAGTCTGTCCGTCATCTTGTAAAATCACTTTCCCCGGCAGCTGGCGGGGAGACCAGGAGGAACAAATTATGAGCACGAACAAAACGATCCAGGACTGTCTCAAAGAACGCATCCTTATTATCGACGGGGCCATGGGCACCATGATCCAGCGGCATAAGCCGGATGAGTCCACTTACCGAGGCGAACGGTTTAAAGATTGGCATACCGATCTGAAGAACAACAGCGACATCCTGAACATCACCCAGCCCCAGATCATCGAAAGCATTCACCGGGAATACCTGGAGGCAGGCGCCGATATCATCGAGACCAATACCTTTGCCTCCACTTCCATTCCCCAGGCCGATTTCGGACTGGAGGCCTATGTATATGAAATGGGCCTGGCCGGAGCCAAACTGGCGCGTAAGGCCGCCGATGAATATACCCTGAAGAACCCTTCCAAACCGCGATTCGTAGCCGGCGCATTCGGCCCGATGAATAAGACCCTTTCCCTTTCACCCGACGTCAACAACCCGGGATTTCGTTCCGTGACCTTTGACGAGGTTTCCAATGCTTATTACGAGCAGGTCAGGGCAATGGTAGATGGAGAGGTCGATCTTTTGCTCATCGAAACGATCTTCGATACCCTGAATGCAAAGGCCGCCATTTTCGCCATCAAAAAATATTTCCGGGATTTCAAACAAAAAGAGTTTCCCATTCTCATCAGCGGGACCATTACCGATGCGAGCGGCCGTACGCTGAGCGGACAGACGCTGGAAGCCTTCTACGTCTCCGTCATGCATGCGCGCCCCCTGAGCATAGGATTGAATTGCGCGCTGGGCGCCCAGGAGATGCGCTCGCATATCGAGGAGCTGAGCCAGATCGCGGCCTGCTTCACCTCCGCCTATCCCAATGCCGGTCTGCCGAATGCCATGGGAGAATACGACGAGCAACCCGAAGAGACCGCACACTTTATAGAAGAATGGGCGCAGAATGGCTGGGTGAATATCGTGGGTGGATGCTGCGGCACGACCCCGGATCATATCCGGCATATGGCGGAGCATGTGGCGAAGATCCCGCCGAGGTCCCTGCCGGTCGTGGAGAAGGAACTGGCCTGAGACCGGGCGGAAAAAGGCCCGGCCGCGATCGGGCCGGGAAAAAGCGGACGAGCATCGTGCAAAAGGAACTAGTCTAACGAAATAAAAGGAATCAATCATAATGGCATCAGAAAATACGATTAGGCCCTACCTGCGCCTCGCAGGCCTTGAACCCCTGGTCATCCGGCCCGAAACGAATTTCGTGAACGTGGGCGAGCGCACCAATGTCACCGGCTCGAAGAAATTCGCCCGTCTTATCCGGGAGAACAAATATGAAGAAGCGCTGAGCGTAGCGCGGCAACAGGTGGAGAGCGGAGCGCAGGTGCTGGACGTCAACATGGACGATGCCCTGCTGGACGGAGAAAAAGCCATGGAGACCTTTCTGAACCTCCTGCAGGCCGAACCCGATATCGCAAAGATCCCGATCATGATCGACTCCTCGAAGTTCCCGATCATCGAGGCCGGTCTGAAATGCGTCCAGGGGAAATGCATCGTCAATTCCATCTCGCTGAAGGAAGGGGAAGAAAAATTCATCGAACAGGCCATTATCTGCAAAAGCTATGGCGCGGCCGTGATCGTCATGGCCTTCGACGAACAGGGACAGGCAGACACCCTGGAAAAAAAGGTGAACATCAGCGAAAGGGCCTATAAGATCCTGACCGAACAGGTAGGCTTCGATCCACAGGATATTATTTTCGACCCGAATATCTTTGCCATAGCCACCGGTATCGAAGAGCACAACAACTATGCGGTCGACTTTATCGAGTCGGTGCGGCAGATCAAGAAAAAAATGCCGCTGACCCGTATCAGCGGGGGTGTCAGCAATATGAGCTTCTCCTTCCGCGGCAACGACACCGTGCGCGAAGCGATGCACAGCGTATTCCTTTACTATGCGATCAGGGCCGGGATGGACATGGGCATCGTGAATGCCGGTCAGCTGGTCGTGTACGACGAGATCGAGCCCGTATTCCGCGACCTCTGCGAGGATGTGATCCTGAACCGTAATCCGGAAGCGACGGATAAGCTCCTGGCCTTCGCCGAGACCGTAAAGGCAAAAGGCAAGGTGGAAGTAAAGGACGAGGCCTGGCGTGGCGGCTCCGTCGAAGAAAGGCTGAAACATGCCCTTGTCAATGGCATCACCGAATTTATCGACGCCGATACGGAAGAGGCGCGGCAGAAATATCCAAAGCCTCTGGACGTGATCGAAGGCCCCCTGATGGCGGGCATGAATGTGGTAGGTGATCTTTTCGGCAGTGGCAAGATGTTCCTGCCCCAGGTCGTAAAGAGCGCGAGGGTCATGAAGAAATCCGTCGCCGTGCTGACCCCCTATATCGAGGCGGAAAAAGAATTGCGCAGACTGGCGCATGAGAAGGCAGGCACCCTGAACGAAGAAGGCGCAGGCGCCGCGAAGATCTTGCTGGCCACCGTGAAAGGGGATGTGCATGACATCGGAAAGAATATCGTCGGCGTCGTGCTGGGTTGTAATGGTTATGATATCATCGACCTGGGCGTAATGGTATCCGCAGATAAGATACTGGAAACCGCCAAACGGGAAAAAGTGGATATCATCGGCCTGAGCGGACTGATCACACCGTCCCTCGATGAAATGGTGCATGTAGCACGGGAAATGAAGCGACAGGACTTCGTCCTGCCCCTGCTGATCGGTGGCGCGACCACCTCCCGTATGCATACGGCCGTAAAGATCGCCCCGCAATTCGACCTGGGCGTTATCCATGTGCTGGACGCTTCCCGCAGCGTTACCGTCGTCGGCTCCCTGCTGAACAAGGAGCAGAAGCCCGAATTTCTCCGGACGATCAAAGATGAATATACCCGGCTCAAGGATGATTTCGCCAATAAAAAATCGGCGAAACAATACCTGCGTTTCCCCGACGCGCAGCAGAACAAAGTAAAGATCGACTGGGGCGCCTTCACGCCCGTAGTCCCCACATTCACCGGTACAAAGGCTTTCGATGGATACGATCTTGCCGGGATCGTTCCATACATCGACTGGGCCCCTTTCTTTATCGCCTGGGAACTGCACGGGAAATTCCCCCAGATCCTTACGGATGAAAAGGTCGGCAAAGAAGCGACCAAATTATACAATGATGCAAAGGCCCTGCTCGATAAGATCGTAAAAGAAAAATGGCTGGTAGCAAAGGCCGTGATCGGGTTCTGGCCGGCCAATTCGGACGGCAAGGATACGATCGTCCTCAGCCCGGCGGGCGGTCCCCGGACAGACAGCGCTCAGGCAGCAAGATCGCAGGCAGGCGGCACCACCGCAGCCAGCAATGAGGAAGTAAGACTGGAATCCCTGCGCCAGCAGATCAAGAAGGTGGCAGGTCAGCCGAATATGTCACTGAGCGACTTTATAGCGCCGGCATCGACGGGCAAGCAGGATCATATCGGCGGCTTTGCCGTCAGCATCCATGGCATCGATCCCCATATCAAAAAGTTCGAGGCGGCTTATGATGATTACAACAAGATCATACTACAGGCACTGGCAGACCGGCTGGCCGAAGCGTTCACCGAACTGCTGCATGCAAAAGTGCGTACGGAATACTGGGGCTATGTATCCCAGGAACATCTGTCCAACGAACAGCTGATCCAGGAGGAATATCAGGGCATCCGCCCCGCGCCCGGCTATCCGGCCTGCCCCGACCATACGGAAAAATATAAATTGTTCAGCCTGCTGGACGCCACAAAACAGGCAGGCATCATCCTGACGGAATCCCTTGCCATGTACCCGGCGTCATCGGTGTCCGGCTGGTATTTTGCCCACCCGGAAAGCAAATACTTCGGGGTCGGCAAGATTGAGAAAGATCAGGTGGAAGATTATACCCGGCGCAAAGGCATGCCGCTGGAAGAAATAGAAAGATGGCTGAGACCCGTGCTGGAATATGATGTCTGAGTCAATCAATTGTTAACCTGCGCTGATTTATCTGTTTTTAATTAGCTTTGTGGCCGGTAACAGGTTTTATATTTGTGCCTCTGATAATTTATGACAAAAAAATCGACCGGCCTTTATATATGGGCGCTATTGTTGACGGCGGGCATCCCTTTTTATAGCCACGCCCAGACTGTTGAGAAGAAGGAAAAGAAAAAGACCCACTTCATCAGGGAAATATATCTATCCTGGGGATACAACACCGAATGGTACACGCACAGCAACGTGCGGGTGGTGCAGCCTTCGCTGGGCAACGATTATACCTTCAGGAATATCAGGGGACATGATCATAAAGGCTGGGATGAAGGTCTGTTGCAGGAGGCGATCAGCATTCCGCAATACAATTACCGGCTGGGGTTCCTGTTAGATGAAGAGAAGGGCTGGGGTTTCGAAATCAACTTCGATCATACGAAATTCATTTTTTCCGACCAGAATGCGCATATCAAAGGCATCCTGAACAACCATCCGGTGGACAGCACCATTGCCTTTAACGAGGCCAACGGATTCTATTACTACCTGAACAACGGGGCCAACTTCCTGCTCTTCAATGTGACGAAAAAATTTCATATCCTGGAGACGCGTGACGAAAAGATAAAAGTAGATTTCCTGGGCAAGTTCGGTGTAGGTCCTCTCATCCCGCATACGCAAAACAGTTTTTTCGGCAAGCCAAACCACCAGGGGTTTCAATTCGGGGGCTGGAATACCGGCGCCGAAGGATCCCTGCGCGCGACCTTCTATAAATATGTGTATCTGGAATATTCGGCCAAACTGGACTATGCCCGCTACTCGGGTCTGAATGTATACGAGGGCAAGGCCAAACAGGCATTCGGCACCTGCGAAATGATCCTGAGCCTCGGCTTTGTACTGCCTACCGGCAAAAAAGGATAGATCAGGAGTTCTTCCCGAACGCCCTTTCCATATCCTGCGCTTCCTTTGCATTGCGCAGCCCGATGATCAGCATGACGAGGATCCCGATCTTCAGGATAAGTCCCTTGTAAATGGTTGTGGGATCATAGATACCTCCGATCACCTGCAAAGACAGATAGATGATCAATGCCGTTAGCAGCGCGGCATACGGCTTTTTGTGCGTCCATAGTCCGAGGCCGGCAAAGACCAGTCCAAAGACAATATAGACGGTCATAGAGATCCATCTGGCGGGGTCCGGCAGGGACATCGATGTAAAGACCCCGAACAGCTGGAGGCCGCCAATGACAAAAAGCATGATACGGGCGTTCTTGATATGTTTGTCGTAGCCTTTCATGGAAAACTCATCTTCCTGAAAGATGCTTTCTTCCTGCGGCTGTTCGCCTGACGTTGAGGGTTGTTCCATATAGAAGGGTTTTATAAAAAAATCGTCTCCCAAGCTACTCATTAAGCTCCATAAATCCAACCCCCGGCTATTTTTCAAATAACCACCATTTACGCTTGCGCGGACGGACCTTATAGGTCCTGGTCATAAAGGCGCCGATATATGCCATCGCCTCATCGATGCTGTCCGTCAGCAGCACCAGCGAAAGATCCTCCCGCGATATCGTTCCCTGCTGCGCCATGTATTCCATATAATCCCATAGTTCCTTATAATACTCTTTGCCGAACAATACGATAGGGAACTGGGTAAGCGTATTGGTCTGCACGAGCGTAAGCGTCTCGAAGAATTCATCCATCGTACCAAATCCGCCGGCCATGATGACAAAGGCGTAGGAGTATTTCACCATCATCACTTTGCGGACAAAGAAATGTTCGAAAGTAATGGAAGTCTGCACGTAGGGATTGGGCTTCTGCTCGAACGGGAG
>DATHHO010000244.1:0-13824 GCA_035317125.1 Puia sp. | reverse complement strand
GCTTTCATGGTCCATGACCAGCTCCTTGATAAATCCATGGCTGCTATTCTTTTCACCCAGCTTTTCCGTAAGATGTGTCAGGGAAAGAAAGCTTTGCAGCGTCGCCGGCGCATAATGCCCCAGCTGACGGATCCTTTCCGCTACGCTGTCCATCACCTCATCAAGCTGATCATACTGAGATTCGAAAAAAACATGCATGGAATGGAAGTCGGGGCCTTCCACGTTCCAGTGGGCATTACGCGTCTTGGTGTAAAGAACGAATTCGTCTGCCAATAATTTGCACAGCTCCGTAGCTACGGCCTGAAGGTTTTTCGGAGTGATCCCAATATTTGTATTCATTTGTATGTTTTTATGCTTGATTTCTCATTCCTGCTTCGAGGCTAATTCCGCGCCGGCCCCGGATGGTTTTTTCTTACCCAGCACCTCAACCTTTACCCTTGTCAACCCCCGGGAGGCATAACCAAGTCTTTCGGCTGCGGCATGGCTGAGATCGATCAGGCGCTTGTTACGCGGATGCATCTTATCGTTGATCCTCAGCACTACCGAAAGATGGTTCCGCAGGTTGGTCACCCGGACCCAGGTATGCATGGGAAGCGTATTGCTAGCTGCCGTCAGTTTCTTCTGACTGAATATCTCATCCGTATAGGTCTTCCTTCCTTCGAATTTGTTGGCATAAAAGCTGGCCGTTCCATACTGCACTTTATTGGGCTTGTGGGAGCCCCTGGCGGTCTTTGCTGAAGTTTTGCCGGGCTTACCGGTCTTATCCGGCTTTTCTGCTTTGCCCCGCTTAGCGGCCTTATCCGGCTTCTGAGGCCTGCTGACCTGTTCAGCGTCTCGCAAAGGGCCCGTATCCCGGCTTATAACAGCCATGGGGAATAAGAAACAGGCAAGTATTCCCGCTCCGATTTTTCTAGGCATGACGATAGATTTGTTTCAAAGGATGAGGACCAACGACCCAATTTCTTGCGCCTCAGCCCATTTGGGTCACCAATATATCAATAAATTGGCTTATCAGCAAAGTATCCCTCGCGGAGACGTCTATCCTCGGCATAAATATCGTCATAAAAGACAATTTTGCCCTTTTTACCCTCACAAGTAAAATATCGCAGAAAAATGGGCACCCTGGGGAACCCGTAGACCGTATGTTTTTCCTTTCGTGTGATCCAGGCACGCAGCGTGTCGGGATTATATTTCACACTGTCGTTGCGGACCAGGAAATCCGCCAGCTTCTGCCATTCTTTCACCCGTACACACCCATGGCTGAGCGCCCTGAATGATTTGCCAAACATCCAGCGGACATTCGTATCATGGAGGTAAACGTCATATTTATTCCGGAAATTGAACTTCAGCACGCCAAGGGAATTATCGTCTCCCTGACGCTGCTTGAGCTGATAAGGGAAATTATTTTTATTCAGCCGCCGCCAGTTGATCTTCGCCGGATCGCGTATGCTGTCATTATTATCGACCACCATCAGATTCTGTTTCTGAAGATAACTGATATTTTCTTTGATCCTGGGCAGCATCTCTTTAAAAATAATGCTCTCCGGCACCGTCCACTGGGGCAGCGTAACGAAATTGGATATTTCACTGCTCAGCAGCGGTGTCCTCGTCTTGGGCGCTCCTACGATGATCCTGGATTCCAGCATCACCGTATCGGATTTCACGACCTGCAGATAAAAAGAAGGCAGATTGACCCACACGTATATAGAAGGCAGTGAGTCCGGCAGCAGCTTGTACCTGTCCATGGTAATGGCGATCCGCTTGAATTTTTCCCAGTCGTTGTTATCCATCATGCTGACCAGCGCCTCCGACACCTTTCCGTTAACGGTCAGGCTGTTCGCACGCTGATAACTCTTTATCGCATGGGCAAGCGAAGCGGTGTCTATGCTGCTGACCGTAACCGCAGAATCTATATATCCAACTTCCTGCAACCTGCGGGCCAGTGACTGATAGAAGCTTACGGAATCCTTAAAAGGATAAGGCAGCCAGGTCAGTTTTCTGAAATGCGCCGACACCAAAAATTCTTTTAAATAAGTTTTCAGCGAATCATACCCTTTATGCCTGGGCTCCAGGGCTTGCAGCGGGCCGCTGAAGCCAAGACTATCCGGGTGCAGCGCGGCTGACAAGGTCCTTGTATAAATGCTGTCCGGTAATACCGTGTCCTTGCGGAGGGTAACGCTGTCGTAAGGAAGCCTGCCTTGTTTCAGGTGCCTGACCAGGGTAAAGAAAGCATCGGTCAGCATCAGGTCGGCCCTCGCCCACATAGCCGTATTCTTGCGGGCAAGGCTGTCGGTCAGGACGCGCCGGGAAAAGACCAGAGAAGTATAATGATAATCGGATGGAAAAAGACCATACGCTTTGCTGTTCTCGATAAACTGGAACAGCGAATCGGCAGGATACAGCCATTTCCCGTTGCCGCTCCAGACAGGGTTGTACCCGTTATTCTCATAAAGGCTGCCCAGTAATTTGAGGTAATTCAGCGTAGTGGAGTCATTCAGCTTGTTATGATCGCCTGCCGCGGATTCCAGCATTATTTTGATATGCTCGCTGACATGCACCTCTTTCGGAGGAGGCTTCTTCACGTTGTCCTTCTCAATATCCTTTTGTTGATCCCGGCAGGAAAAAAGAACTATCTGTAATAACGCGAAAAAAAAGATTTGGATGGAACACTTTCGATAATTCATTGGAGACCGGTATCAATCAGCTTACAATATAATACAACCCGCTAATTTTTTATAATTATGCATAACTATTTTTTCAACTATTTACCAGCGGCGCGGAAGCTGTTACGGGGTTGAATGCTACCCATTTACCATCGCTACATCGGTTCCACCGCAGTGACCGCGTCCAGATTGATGGGC
The DNA here is from genome assembly GCA_035317125.1 of Puia sp. Taxonomy (GTDB): domain Bacteria; phylum Bacteroidota; class Bacteroidia; order Chitinophagales; family Chitinophagaceae; genus Puia. Next base: position 10,963 of record DATHHO010000244.1, on the reverse strand, counting down.
CCATAAATATGCGGGAAAGTATCTTCTATCGAAGGAGACCAGTCATAATACAGCGGGCTTGTCAGCAGTGTCGTCTCGATCACGAGTTTTACCAGGTCTTTTTTCCCTGAATAATAACGCTCCAGCACGCCAGGGATCTGTCTTTCTTCGCTGCAATGGATAAATCCTTCCTCCGCAAGGTTGGAAGATTCGTAACGGCCTTTGTGCTTTGCCTGCTGCCACTCAGTTGCTGTGGTCAGGTGATAAATGGTTGACATCGGAGGGGTATTGGTTGATTAAGGGATAATTCTGTTTATACGTTGTTCCAGCAGCAGCAGGTCCGCCAGCACGATCGCCGTAACGGCCTCCAGCACGACCGGCACCCGCAGCGCGATACACAGATCATGACGGCCTTTCACGGAAAAAGGCTCAACGGCGCCCGTTTCCCGGTTGAGCGTCTGCTGTTCTTTCGGAGTAGAGGAAGTCGGCTTGACCGCGATACGGAAAACAAGCTCATTGCCATTCGTGATGCCACCCACTACGCCGCCTGCATGATTGGTCCTGGTCTTGCCGCTCATGTCCTCTATCGGATCATTGTGCTCGCTGCCGAACATCTTTGCAGCCGCAAACCCAGTGCCGAACTCGATGCCCCTTATGGCCGGGATCGCAAATACGGCATGGCTCAGCATTGATTCCACGGAATCGAAAAAGGGCTCGCCCAATCCGGCCGGCAATCCCGCCACACGACATTCCACGATGCCTCCGATGGTATCCTTTGCATCAATGGCTCTCTGCAGGCCTTTCTCCATATCCGTCTCTCCGCCGATCTCGAGGATGGACGCGGATACGCGGAGTTCGCCGTGGCCAGACAGCGCCGATGATCCTGCTGCAGATCCCGGACCGGCAGTTATGCGCGCCAGCAAACGCTTCGCGATCACGCCCGCAGCAACAAGGGCCACGGTCAGCCTGCCGGAAAAATGGCCGCCGCCACGGAAATCTTCAAACCCGCCGAATTTCTGGCTGGCTACAAGGTCTGCATGCCCCGGTCGAGGGACGGCACGCTGCTTTTCATAATCTCCGGACCGGGTATTGTTGTTCTCAAAAAGGATAGTGATCGGCGCTCCAGTGGCCCTCCCGTTAAAGATCCCGCTTTTGAAAATGGGAAGATCGTCTTCCTTGCGCGGAGTAGTCCCTTTCTGTGTGCCGCCCTTGCGTCTTTCCAGGTCCGGTAAAAAATCTTCAAGGCTTATGGGCAAGCCGGCGGGGCATCCGTCGATGTTCACGCCAACGCTTTCCCCATGGGATTCGCCAAAGATGGTTATTCTGAATAAACGACCGGATGAATTCATATAGAAGTAATTTTTACCCCGGCGCCCAGCAACCGAAGGTGCTCGTAAAAATCCGGATAGGATTTATCGATGGCCTGCGCCTCTGCAATGACCGTCTCGTTCTCTGCCCGCAAGGCCGCTACCGCACAGGCCATGGCAATGCGATGGTCATGCCGGGAATGTACGGCCACGCCGTTCACCTTTCTTCCTCCGATGATCAGCATCCTGTCGCCGTCAAGACCGATGACCACACCCATCTTTCCAAACTCTTCCTGCAAGGTCAGCCCCCGGTTGCTTTCTTTATGCGCAAGACGGCTCACGCCTTTGATCACCGTCGTTCCTTCACAAAAGGATGCGAGGGCAACCAGCGGTGGGAACAGGTCAGGACAGTCGGTGGCATCGAATTCAAATGCCCTGAGTCCTGTCTTCCCCGGTCCTATTTCGATCTCGTTCTCCCCGCCGACGGATACATGAGCCCCGCAGTCTTTCAACGCCTGCAGCACGGCTTTGTCGGCCTGGGTAGAATGAATATCCAGCCCCCTTATCTTTATCTTCCCCGCTATCGCACCTGCCACCAGCAGGAAAGCGCCTCCGCTCCAGTCGCCTTCGACGGTGTAAGAGAGCAGGGTACCAGCCTGATGCGGGGCCTCGGATCGCAGCGCATTGCCGGGCTTCCGGGCCGTGCTTCCACCAAAATAAAATTCCTCATAACGATGGCCTTTGTTCTCCACCTCCCATCCGAAATGAAGCAAGACCTGCAGCGTCAGGTCGATATAGGGCCGGCTCTTCAGATTGTTCACACGGATCGATACCCCGTCCACGCCTGAGGCGGCAAAAGCGAACAGCAAGCCCGTCAGGAACTGAGAGCTGAGCGATCCATCTATTTCAATATCGTGTGGCTTCAGCGGTCCTTTTATCTGCAAAGGAAGCCTTCCCTTATCCGAGACGATCTGTACGCCCAATTGCGGAAAGATCTCATCAAAAAAATCCATAGGCCGGGTCAGCAGACTGCCTTCTCCCGTCACGGTCACCGGCTGGCTGCTCATGGCAATGATCGGCGCGAACATGCGGAAGCCAAGGCCACTCTCTCCACAGTTGATGACGTTGGCGGGTGCCTGAAATCTTCCCTGGCCCGGAACACTTGCCGCTGCGTTCATGCCTGTCCCTGCCGCCGCCGGTATTATCCTCAGCGATCCATCCTCTGAGTTCTTCACGGTCGCGCCCAGGCCCTGGATCACGCCGAGGGCGGCCCGGTCGTCGTTGGAATGACCCGGGTTGCGGACAATCGTTTCTTCGCCACACAAGAGCGCAGCCGCACATGCCCGCTGCATCGAGCTCTTCGAAGCTGGCGCCTGGACAGCGCCTTTTATCACAGATGGTGTTATCGTTGTCAGCATGATCAGCGTGCCGTTATATTTTCGGACAAAGCGCTTCCAGAAAAATAGCGCTTCGTCCGCAAATGGTTAAATATTTGTCCTTGCGGACGAGCTGCCCCTGGCAGCTAGGATTGACTGTAACAGTTTATCCAGTTCCACGATCGGGATCTTGCGGACGACACCCTGCCCGATCTTGTTCAGCAGTACATAGTTTATGGCTTCCTTCTCTTTCTTCTTATCCATCTTCAGGACGTTCAGCACTTTTTTTGCATCGAACTCCGCCTCGGTTGGCAGCCCATATTTTTTCAGGACGCTGATCACCCTGCCCGTATCCGTAAACTTCGTGTACTCTTCCGAGATCATGGAGGCCCCGGTCATGCCGATCGATATGGCCTGTCCATGCGACAGTTCGTATAAATTCTCGATGGCATGGCCCAGCGTATGCCCGAAATTTAGCAGACGCCTGTCGCCCTTTTCGAATTCGTCCTTCTGCACGACCAGAGATTTAATGGCCACATTCTTCCGTATAAGCTTTGCAAGGGCTGCCTTGTCTTTCTGATAAAAACCAAGCTTGTTCTTCTCCAGCTCCCTGAACAGGACCGCATCTTTGATACACGCGTGCTTGATGATCTCCGCAAAACCATTGATCCATTCGGCTTTCGGAAGGGACTTCAGCAAGCTGAAATCATAAAGCAGGAAGTCGGGTTGCCGGATCGTACCCGCAAGGTTCTTGTACACGCCGATGTCTATGCCGTTCTTCCCGCCGATGGAGGCATCTACCATGGCCAGTATGGAGGTCGGCGCAAAGCCGAACGAAATACCCCGCATGTAAACAGATGCCGCAAAACCGGCTATATCAGTGACCACGCCTCCCCCGACACCGATCAGGAAAGTCGACCGGTCCGCACCGAATGCTATGAGCTGCTCAAGGATGGAATCCACCGTCGCCTGTATCTTGAACTCTTCGCCACTTCTGATGACAATGGTATTCCAGCCCCCGAATCTTTTTGGGTTGGTCCTGAAAATATTCTCATCCGTAACAATGACCGCCTGGCTTTTATCCACCAACTTTTCCAGGTGGGAAAGATCGGCGTCGAAATAACAGGTCGTAGTCTTTGCAGAGAATTTGTACTGAACTTTTTGCATTACAAGGATTCTTTAAGTTTCTCGAATACTTCCAGCTCGCTTTCCAGGGTCTTTGATTTATGATGGTCTTCCTGTTTGCCGATAAAATCCATCACCTGCTTCAGGCTGCTGGGGCTCACGGAATAAGCGGCATAGCCTTCTTCCCATTCAAAGGGCGTCGCCAGCAGCTTATTGCCATTCAGCCAGCCCGAAGATGATCCCCTGATGCTTTTTATGACTTGCGCGAGATTCTGGGAAGGCAACAGCTGCAGCATGCAGTGCACATGATCCTCCACGCCGTTGATGGCCAGTACCCTCATTCCCTTTTCTTCAGAATCCTTCTGTATATGTGCGAACAGGATCTTCCTTACCGGCTTCGTCAGCAAAGGTTCCCGGTTCTGCACGCACCAGATCGCGTGAACGAACAGGTACGCTTTTGGGAGGTCGATCATGCTGTTTTATTATGAATTCATGATCTTGTTCTGGTGGTTGATCGACTCCATATGCACGGCGTCATAATATTTCGTGATGAACTCCTTGCCCAGGCCCAGCTTCTCCCCTTTCACGAATGCCCTTTCCAGGATGGAATTCCACCGGTTGGTCTGGAGGATAGTGATATTGTTGTCTCTCTTGTAGGTTCCGATCCTATCGGCGATCTTCATACGCTGACCCAGCAGCTGCATCAGTTCGTCATCGATATGGTTGATCTGTTCCCTGAGCTTTTCGAGGGCGCTGATAAATTCCTTTTCCGTGGTCGTCTCGTGACGCCATTTAATGCTGCCAAGCAATTCACCCAGTTTTTCGGGAGTGATCTGCTGTTTGGCGTCGCTCCATGCGTTGTCGGGGTCGATATGGCTTTCGATGATCAGTCCGTCAAAATCCAGATCGATCGCTTTCTGCGCCACGTCCAGGAGGATGTCCCGGCGGCCGCTGATATGAGAAGGATCATTGATCATCATCATCCCGGGATTACGCAGCTTCATATCGATGGCGAGGTGCCACATGGGCGCGTTGCGGTATTCCGTATTGCCATAGGAGCTGAACCCCCGATGGATCAGGCCTATCTGCTTTATACCCGCCTTGGCAACCCTTTCCACGGCTCCGGTCCACAACTCAAGGTCCGGATTGATAGGGTTCTTGATCAGCACGGGCACATCCACTCCGCGCAGGGCATCCGCCACTTCCTGTACGCTGAAGGGGTTCACCGTAGTCCTGGCGCCGATCCATAAAACGTCGACGTCGAAATGCAGGGCATCTTCCACCTGCTTGCCTGTAGCTACTTCCACCGTGACGGGAAGGCCCGTCAGTTTCTTGGCCTGCTGCATCCAGGGCAACCCCTTGGTGCCGATGCCTTCAAAGCTGCCCGGGCGGGTACGGGGTTTCCAGATACCGGCGCGCAGCATATCTACTTTGCCCGTTGCCGCCAGGCGTGCAGCCGTTTCCAGTACCTGTGTCTCCGTTTCTGCCGAGCAGGGGCCGGAAATGATCAGGGGGCGTTTGTTCCAGGCCGCCTGAACGATGTCTTTCGCGCTTTTTGTCGCTGTCGCTTCCATAACAATTTATTTTGACTTAAAATAGAATCTGTTTACTTGCTGTTCGCATCGTTCATCCTGATACGTCTGCCTTTGTAATTCTTGCCGTCGATGGCTCTGATCATCTGGGGAGCCGAACTCTTTTCGATCTCGATCCACGTGTTCATTTCCTTCATATCGATCCGGCCCAGCACCTCTTTCCGCAGGTCGCTCATGTCGAGGATGAACTGCAGGAAGCTCGCCTTGTAAAAACCATCCTTGGTGCCCAGGTTAACGAACAGCTTGGCATAATCGCCATTCCCATTGTATTCCCTCGCCCTCGGCGCCGCGCCTTCCCTGCGGCCGTATTCGCGTTTTTCTCCACTTCCGACACGGGGCGAACTGTCTCTGTCCCTGCTGCCGTATTCCCGGACCCTTTCCCGCACATTCAGGTCTTCCGCATTTTCATAATATTTCAGGAAGCGGTCGAATTCCATGGCTGCTACTCTCTTCAGCACGTCTTCCTTGCTGACATCGGCGAATTTCTCGGCCAGCATCGGAACATAGGATTCATAATCGCCATGACTGATATCGGTCTGTAACAATTTGTCCATAAAATGAAAGAACTGCTTGCGGCAAACATCTTTTCCGCTGGGTATCTCGAGCTTATGAAAAGGCACCTGCACCATCCTTTCGATCTGCCGGAGCTTACCGATCTCCCGGCTGTGTACGATCGACAGACAGATCCCCGTGTTGCCGGCCCTGCCGGTACGGCCGCTGCGGTGCGTGTACACTTCCACGTCATCCGGCAATTCATAATTGATCACGTGGGTGATCTCCTTTACGTCGATGCCTCTCGCAGCCACATCGGTCGCGATCAGCAACTGAAGGGATTTCTCCCGGAACTCTCCCATCACCTTATCCCGCTGCTGCTGCGTCAGATCGCCATGCAGCGCATCGATATCATATCCCTCGCGGGTGAGCTTTTCCGCGATGTTCTGCGCGTCCGCCTTGGTCCGGGTAAAGATGATCCCATAAATGCCGGGGTTGAAATCGATGATCCTTTTCAGGGTCTCGTAGCGGTGATGCGCCGAGGCCACATAATACTGGTGATCGACATTCTTATTCGCCGTATTCATTTTGCCCACCGTGATCTCCATGGGACTCTGCATGTATTTCTTGCTGACCCGGCGGATCTCGGGAGGCATCGTGGCGCTGAAAAGCCAGGTAGCTTCCCGTTTGGGCGTATTCTGCAAAATGAACTCGATATCGTCCTGGAAACCCATATTCAGCATCTCATCCGCCTCATCCAGCACAACGTATTTGATCTGCTCGAGGTTGATCGCTTTGCGCTCGATCAGATCGATCAGCCTTCCAGGCGTAGCGACCACGATCTGCACTCCCCTTTTCAGGTCACGGATCTGAAGACCGATGGAGGTACCCCCGTATACGGCGATCACATGCATGCCTGGTATGAATTTCTTAAAAAGTTCGATCTCACTGACTATCTGCAGGCATAATTCTCTTGTCGGACACACCACCAGCGCCTGGGGATGCTTCTGCCCTTCATCCACGAGCTGCAGAAGAGGCAGGCCAAAGGCAGCCGTCTTTCCGGTGCCTGTTTGCGCCAGGCCTACCAGGTCCTTGGTGCCGCTCAATAAAACAGGGATTGCCTGCGCCTGTATGGGCGTCGGTTCTTTATATCCAAGCGCGTCGGTGGCCTGCACCAGCCTGGCATCTAATCCCAACTCATCAAATGTCGCCATATACGTTAAAAATTTGGCGCAAAGGTACGCTATTTGCGCCTGAGGGCTCCCGAAATTTACCCTCAGGCGCAAACCCTCTAATGTCGGGCCTTCGGCCATCGGGCCCGCCCGATTTGAGGCCCTTCAGGCCGATTTTTGTTTGCGGGGTCTGCCCCCGGAGGCCCTGTCCTTCAACCCTTTATTTTAATATTCTTTTTATCTTGTTCGCATTCTCCATCAGGTCGTTCAGATAGCCATAATTCTCTTTTTCCAGACAGCTCTTGAACTTTCTAAGCTGGGTAATATGTTCATTGAGAACGTCTAATACATGCTCCCGGTTCTGTTTGAAAATGGGCAGCCACATCGCCGGGTTACTCTTGGCCAGCCGCACGGTGCTTTCGAAGCCGCCCCCCGCCAGGTCGAAAATGGCGTTCTCCTCCTTCTCTTTTTCCAATACGGTGTTCGCAAGGGCGAAGGAGGTGATATGCGCGATATGGCTGATATAGGCCGCGTGCATGTCATGGCTGTCCGCATTCATGTATACCATATGCATATCGAGTAGTTTATAGATCTCTTCCATCGTCGCCAGGGCATCGGGGGCGCTCTTTTCCTTTTCACAGATCACGCAGGAACGACCTGCAAAGGCATCCCGGACAGCCGCTTCCGGCCCGCTGTATTCCGTGCCCCACATGGGGTGAGTGGCGACAAACCTCCGGCGCCTGGGGTGGTCCGCCAGCGACTCGCAAAGCACCTGCTTGGTGGACCCGGCATCCGCCACGATCTGCCCTTCCCCGACCCTGTCCATGATCTGGCGCATTACCGGCACCGTTACATCCACGGGGATAGCCACGTAAATGAGCCCACTCTTATCCACTGCCTCATCGAGGGGCAGCGCCTCGTCGATCAGACCCAGCTCAAGGGCTTTTTCTATACTGGCGGTCGTACGGCTCACGCCGATGACATTCTTTACCAGGCCGCGATCCTTCAGGGCCAGGCTGAAGCTGCCGCTGATAAGCCCCACGCCGACTATCGTAATTGAATCAAACATGACTAGCTGTTTATTTTTGATTTTATCCGCGCTACTCCCGCTTTTACCCTTTCTATGCTCTCCAGTAATTTTTCTTCCGGCGTGCAAAGGCTCACCCGTATATAACCATCCCCCGCACTCCCGAAGATCCCGCCAGGCGTAAGGAATACATTTGCCTGGCCCAGCACGGCATCGCTCAGCTCAAAGCCGTTCTTGTAACCGGAAGGTATCCTTGCCCATACGAACATCCCCGCCTGCTCCCTGCTGAAGCTACAGTCCAGCAGTTGCAGCAGCTCGAATACCCTGACCCTTCTGCTCCGGTACACCGCATTGACGCTGTCATACCAATCCTTACCAAGGGACAACGCTTTGGCCGCCGCCAGTTGTACGGGCAGGAACATACCGCTGTCCATATTGGACTTGAACCGCAGGATCTCGTCGATGCGTTCCTTAGCCCCGACCAGCGTCCCTACCCTCCATCCGGCCATATTCTGCGACTTGCTCAGGGAATTCAGCTCGATCACCGTGTCTTTGGCTCCCGGAACGTCCAGCAGGCTCCTGGGATGCTCATTCAGGATAAAGCTGTATGGATTATCATGACAGATCAGGATCCCGTGCTTCCTGCCGAAGGCCACGATCTTTCCGAATAATTCGTCATCGGGCAATTGACCCGTCGGCATATGCGGATAGTTGACCCACATCAGCTTGACCCTGCCCGACCCGCTGCCACCTGTGACCTGACCGCCGCCCTGCGCACTACCCTGCCCTACCCCTTGCCCATTTGCGCTCTTACCGTCGCCTGCCGCAGCCACCATCCTTTCCAATCCGTCAAAATCCGGACGCCAGTTATTTTCTTCCTTCAGTTCATAATCCATGCAGACACCACCGGCCAGCTTTACGGCGCTGCGATAGGTAGGATACCCTGGATTGGGCACCAGAGCGATATCCCCTTTGTCCAGATAGGTCATACAGATATGCATGATGCCTTCCTTGGAGCCGATCAGCGGCAGGATCTCCGTGTCGGGATCGGCTGTTACTCCATACCACTGGCTGTACCAGGCGGCAATGGCCTTGCGCAATACGGGCGATCCTTTATAGGACTGGTACGCATGCGTATTGGGCTTTGCGCTCTCCTCCTGCAATACCCTGATCACGTCGGGATGAGGGGGCAGGTCGGGGCTTCCGATCCCCAGATTGATAATGTTCTTGCCCTGCATGTTCAGCTCGTCGATCTCCCGCAGTTTTTGCGAGAAATAGTATTCGCCGATACCTTCCAGTCTTTCTGATGTCTTCATTGTTAATTTTTTATTTACACCGTCCTGCCCTTTTTATACGCTCCATATATCTTCAGCTCAGCCGTGATCGGCCTGATCGATTCGATCACCCGCTCGAATTGCCCTATATCCCCGAATTCCATATCGGCATGAAAGGAATATTCCCACTCGCTGCCGGGGATGGGAAAAGATTGCAGCTTGCTCAGGTTGATCCCTCCTTCGGCAATTTTGGTCAGCACCCTCGCCAGGCTGCCTCTCGAATGGTCTGTATGAAAATTAACGGAGGCCTTATCGGCGTTCTCGACCTTTACCGCCCGGTCTTCCCGTTGCAGGATCAGAAAACGGGTATAGTTATTTTTCATGGTCTGAATGCCGGGGGCCAATATATCCAGAGAGAACAGCTCGGCCGCCAGCTTGCTGGCGATGGCCGCGACATGTTTGCTGCGGTGCTGGTGCAGCAGCTTGGCGCTGAGGGCCGTATCTTCCGTCTCCACCAGTTTCCAACTGGGGTGTTTTTCAAGGAAATCGATGCATTGCAGCAGGGCCATATGATGGGAATGCACTTCCCGGATATCCTCCAGCTTCACCCCGGGATTCACCAGAAGGTCCTGCCGGATCTGGAGGTAGATCTCCCCGACGATGCGGAGATTGCTTTTCTGGAGCAAATTGTAGTTCGGGAGTATGCTGCCGGCGATCGAGTTCTCGATGGCCATTACGCCCCCGTCGCTCTCCCTTTTACTGCCGGCGACCCGGACAGCTTCCCTGAAAGTGGAGCAGGTGACCACTTCTACGTCCTTCCCAAAGAACTGCTGCGCCGCCACCTGGTGGAAACTGCCTTCGAAACCCTGTATGGAGACTTTTGGCATATGCTTAAAATGAAAAAGTCCCGGCTTCTGACCGGGACTCTTTATGTTAATCTGTTTATTTATTGATTGGTTAACAAAAGCATTCCCGGTCTACTGGTAAAGTAGAAAAAAAAGTAAAAATAAAAATAACGGTATGCCTTCGTGGTGATCATATAATGGAACAAAATTAAAGACTTATCCGGAAAAATAAAATTTATTTTAACCATTCCCGAAAATTCTTGAAAATTGGCTAATCGTCCGGACAATCCGCGTCGGTGGTCGCGCGGGCGGGGCCCCTCACTCCAGCCTCTTCATGATCTGTTCATCGATCAGCTTGAACAGATGGAAAGGCTTATAGGTTCTCCAGTTCTCCAGCTCGATCAGCTCGATGAACCGGTGCAGCTTCGCCTTGCGGAAATCATGCTGCGTCTGGGGCGGCATATTGATGATCGCGATCCATCCGCCTGCGTCCGTCACCTCTTCGAACCATTCATCGTAATAATCCTTATCGCCGCTGTGAAAATTAAGCACGTTCTCCGCTATGATCAGGAATTTGATGATCCCCCCTTCGAAGAACTTATCGACGACCTCCCGCTTCAGGTTCATGATATCGTTCTCGATGGCGTCGTTCCATTCCCCGAAAAGCTCGATCACCACATATTGCTCCTCGTAATCCGCCAGCAGCACCTTCATATAAAGGGTCCTTGAGCCAAAATCATCCCACTGCGGATGGATATAATAGTTATAGATCGT
>DATHHO010000243.1:0-25496 GCA_035317125.1 Puia sp. | reverse complement strand
GCGCCAGGGAAAAGAAGTGCTATCTGATGTACGATCAGATGTACTGGCATCTTACCTATGGCGAGATCAGACATTATAATCCCGTCACCCTGAATCCAGCGATGCGGGAATACACGATCTTCATCGATGCCATCAGCAAGGTCTTTGCCGCCACAGGAGTGCGTGTGGGCTGGTCATTCGGACCAAAACCGGTCATGGACAAGATGAAGGCCATCCTCACCCATATCGGGGCCTGGGCGCCGATGGCCGAGCAAAAGGCAACGGCCGGATACCTGCTGCAGACGGAAAAGATCGACCAGTACCTCGATACCTTTAAAGCCGCCGTCTCTACACGCCTCCATAGGATCTATGACGGATTGATGACCCTGAAGAACGAAGGATGGGCCGTGGACGCCATTGCGCCACAGGCAGCTATCTATCTCACGATAAAGATCGGGCTTGCCGGTAAGACTACAAAAGAAGGGAAGCTACTGAGTGATCAGGCCGCGGTGACGGCTTACCTGCTGGACGAAGCAAAACTGGCTGTGGTACCTTTTTCCGCTTTCGGAGCATCAAAAAACTCTCCCTGGTATCGGTTGAGCGTAGGTACCTGCCACCTGCAGGACATCGAAGAAATGATCCGTAAATTGAAGGAAGCGATGGAGAAACTATCCTAGTTCTTATTGCAGATAAAAATAAAAGGCTTTAATTCTTTTTCCCGGACGAGCTTTTGCACGGTATCCCTTTTGTAAAGGGTCTTATGTTTATTGATGTCGAAGACTTCGTGGGCAACGCAAAAACTTTCAATGGTCTCAAAGTGGAACAAAAGTTCATTTAACTGCTCCAGCTCCTGTTCCATTAACTGTTCATTCATGTGTTCATCTTTCACAAGAACAAGCAAATCTCTGTTACAAGTTTTCATTACAATTAGATTTTAATAACCAGACATACCTTTTGTGATTCCGCATCCGCACTTCTTGCTGGTACCGCCGATCCTGTTGCCGGAACTGCAACTTACCATTACAATGCTACTAAATAATAATAGCATAATCAATACCAGTTTTCGCTTTTCCATGATCTGAATTATAGTAATTTAACTACTTTGTCGGGAAAATAGTATTTCCCGGTTGGTAACTAAGGCAAAAATTAACAATTCCACTCATATAACGACCAGAATCCTCTTAGCTCCACTCGATTGGGGCCTGGGTCATGCAACGCGGTGTATACCAATTATTAAAGAATTATTAAGATTAAAATGCGATGTAATCATCGCAACCTCAGGCGCTCAGAAAGCGCTCCTGCAGGAAGAGTTTCCCCTTTTGTCTTTTGTTGAATTGACCGGATACAACGTGAAATACGGCAAAAATCGTGCCCTTACCCTGTTGAAAATAATAACATGGATTCCCGAGATATTGATCCGGATCAAGCATGAAAATAAATGGTTCCGGCAGTTCCTGAATACGGAAAGCGTGGATGCGGTGATCTCGGACAACCGTTATGGTCTTTATGACGGGGATGTTTTCTCCATTTTCATGACCCATCAGCTCTGTATAAAAAGCTCCTCGGGACGATGGGCAGACCGGCTCCTGCAAAGGATCAATTACAGGGCCATCAACCGGTTCTCTCTCTGCTGGGTTCCGGATCTTGAGGAAGATCCGGAAAAAGATGGAAATAAAGAGCATGCGCTTGCAGGCGAACTATCGCATCCCAAAATGATGCCGCATATCCCTACCCGTTATATCGGACTACTGTCGAGATTCGAGCCCTGCATTCCGGAGGGAACGGGGGGAGGAGAAACCAGGGCGGCGGGCATGGGGCTGGGAGGCGGACCATCAGGCACCGCACCCCTGCTGATCCTTTTATCCGGCCCGGAGCCGCAGCGCAGCATCTTCGAAAAGAAGATCCTCGGGCAATTGAAGGGATACGCTGGGAAGGTCGTATTGGTAAGAGGACTGCCTGGGGCGGGCGTCACACCGGCCCTGTCAGCGCAGTCAGGTGGCGAAACGGGGATAGGTACCGGTCGGACGGATGCAGAAGCCCCCACTGTCAGCACTGCCCTGACGATACACAATCATCTTCCATCCGCAGCGCTGAACCGCATCGTCTGCGAAGCCGGACTGGTGATCTCCAGGCCTGGATACAGCAGCATCATGGACCTGCTGAAGCTGCGCAAAAAATGCATTTTTGTTCCCACACCAGGGCAGACCGAGCAGGAATATCTGGGTGATCATCTGGCGGACAGAAAACTGGCGGTATGCATGCCGCAGCGAAGGTTCTCGCTTTCCCATGCACTGGCCCTCGCAAAGGATTTTCCCTTTGCGGATGCGGGCGCAGGGAATGACCTGATGATCGGGAATACAGACCGGGGCCTGCCGATGGGAGAAGCTGTCGCCGCGGAGATCCAGGCGCAGGGTGAGGCGAAGGCCAGCCCGACGGTCCTGCAAAGCGAAATTCGCTTGTTTCTTGAAATGCTGGCGGCGCAGCGGAAATAGCAGCTAAGCGCTGCCGGAGGATTGGCTGCATGGACGAAGCGTTGGGCAGAAAATAGCCGATCAGTTGCGTGGACGAAGCGGCGCAGCGGGGATCGGCGCAGCGGAATACCGATCAGCCGGATCAGTCACCGGCAGTGGCGCCATGCGATCCGGGTAATGCCTTCGGATAATCGAAGAACCAGAATTCGGCCGGCTTTGCAGCGAACTCGCTCCAGCTGGCAACCTGAGACTTTACGGCAAAGATCCCGCAGGTCGGCATATTATCGACCCGGATGGTGCCAAGGCTGTTGACGAAGGCGGTAATCCCCGGATTGTGAGAGAACAGGGCTACAGAACCCTTGCGGTCGTCCAGCCGGGCAACCGTCTCATTAAAGACCTGTACTGAAGCATGATAAAGCTCTGGAACAAACAGGATCTCTTTTTCAGACCGGCCAAATTCGCGGATGATCAGTTCCGCCGTACTCTTTGCCCTTTTTGCCGGGCTGGACACAAAAAGGTCGATCCCGACCCCGGACTGAAGAAGACGCCGGGCCATGGCGGGAGCGTCCCGCCGACCCCTTTCATTTAAAGGGCGGTCGATATCTTTTACAAGGGCATTATCCCAGCTACTCTTGGCATGTCGTATGATCAGCAGGGTCTTCATCGGGGGTATAAATGAGCCATAAATTTACTCAAAACAGCCCGGAAATACAACAGATGGTTCATCCCCGTCAACACCTTACAAATCAAAGGCTTGTGAGTTAATAAAGTTGATCAGCGAGACGGTGTTCTTCAGCTTCAGTTTCTTGAGGATGTTGTGCCGGTGTACTTCCACGGTCTTTAAGGAAATGCTCAGTTCCACCGCAATTTCCTTGGAGGACAGCCCCTCTTTCAGGGACCTTACGATCTGCATCTCCCGGTCGGAAAGATTATTGATATCGGGATTCCCCTGGTCGCCGTTGAGCATCTGTTCCGACAAGATGTTCTTTACTTCCTGGCAGACATAGATATTATTTTTACTGACCTCGTTGATCGCTTCCATCATTTCGCTGCGGGGAGAGTTCTTGGTCACATATCCTTTTGCCCCAAGACGAAGCATTTTTTTTGCATAGGCGGGCTGGGAATGCATGGAGACGCCGATAATCTTCGAGCCGGGGGAATATTTACGTATCATCTTCAGCACGTCAAATCCGCTCATCGGCGCCATATTGATGTCCAGTAATACGATATCGGGCCTTTTATCTCTTGCCAGCTCTATTGCGCGCTCGCCGGTCCCGCTTTCCGCCACCACCTCGAAATTCTCATTCTTCCCCAGGAGAAAACTCCAGGTCTCTCTTATCAATGTGTGATCATCCACGATCATGATGGAAACTTTCTTCATACCGGTTATTTTTCTTTAGAAGAAAAAATAATTTCAGCGATGTTACCAATCAGATAGTTAACCTCTTCAGCTTTCGTGTGGGATGGACGAAGTACAATAAAACAGGTATATAATATTAAGGTTTTTTGGTGATACTATAAATAAAATTATAGGGCCTGGGAGGGCTAAAATGTTGATATAGATCAATATCCCCGGACGTTTTTCCCCTCCATATAATTCATGAAAGCTTTATTGACCACCTTATTGCCGCCTGGAGTTGGATAGTTTCCCGTAAAATACCAATCGCCTGTATTGGTGGGACAGGCCAGGTGCAAGGATTCAATGGTCTGGTAGATCACCTGCACCGGTGTGGTTATTTCGGGAGGCGTGATCAGCTGCGCGATCTTATCGGAGATCTCCTGGGTCGTGAAAGGTTTATAGACGTTACGCACGATGTTTTCCGTATGCAGCTGCCCCATCCGCTGCAACTCCACACCCTTGTCATACAATTCCTGCAGACAGTTCTCTTTTCCTCTCTCTTTCATCAGCCCGACGGCGGCGCGGAAGGCGATAAAATCCCCCATTTTACTCATATCGATCCCGTAACAATCGGGATAACGGATCTGTGGAGCGGAGGAGACGACGATGATCTTCTTCGTGGCCAGACGCGCCAGCATCCGCACGATGCTTTCTTTCAGGGTCGTGCCGCGTACGATCGAATCATCGATGACGACGAGGGTATCCTCATTTTTCCGGACCGTGCCATAGGTGACATCGTACACATGCTGCACCATTTCATTGCGGCTCACGTCCTCGGTAATAAAGGTGCGCATCTTGACATCCTTGATGGCTACTTTTTCCACGCGGATCTTCCTGCTGAGCATTTCCACCAGCTTGTCCTCCGTAATATCCTTTCCCCATGACAGGATCCGCTGGATCTTGATATCTTTCAGATAATCATCCATCCCCTTCCACAGTCCGTAAAATGCGACTTCGGCCGTATTGGGAATAAAGGAGAAAATAGTATTTTTCAGATCGTGATTGATCGCGGTAAGGATCTGATCCGTAAGGTTATATCCGAGGGCGATCCTTTCCCGGTAGATCTTCTCATCGCTGCCCCTGGAGAAATAGATCCGTTCGAAGCTGCAGGCCCTCCTCTCTTTGGGCTCCATGAGCTTCTCCACCGAAGTCTTGCCATCTGCCTTGACGATCAGCCCTGTGCCTGGCATCAGCTCCATGACCTCGTTCTCGCCGACATTGAACACCGTTCGGATGGCAGCCCTTTCGGAAGCGGCTACGACCACGTCCTCATTGATATAGTAGTATGCAGGCCTGATGCCGTTGGCATCCCGGAAAACGAAGCTGTCCCCGTTACCAATGGCCCCTCCGACGGTAAATCCCCCATCGAACAGCGCCACTGCCTTGCGCAGAAGACCAACCACATCCAGGTTCACCGGAGAATCCTCATCGGCCTTGACCTGAAAGTGATGGATGACCTCCATCATGGCTGCCAGATCGCTTTGTTTCTGAAATTCACCCGGATCGATATTGATCAGCCCGAAAAGCTCGTCGGTATTCACGAGGTTAAAATTGCCGGCCAGCGCAAGATTCCTTGCGGGAATAGTATTTCTTTTTATAAATGGGTGGCAAAATTCAGCGTTATTCCTGCCCTGGGTGCCATAACGAAGATGCCCCAGCAGCACTTCGCCCAGAAAGGGGATATGTCCCTTCATAAGGCCAGGATGTTTGGCAATATCCGGCTGGTATTTTTCCAGCTCCTTTACTTCGCCCATTATTTTGGAGAAAATATCCGCAATCGGTTGATTGTTACAGCTCCGGATCCGGTGGAGAAAGGGATGGCCGGGTTCGGTATTGAGTTTTACTGCTGCTACCCCCGCCCCGTCCTGGCCCCGGTTGTGCTGCTTTTCCATGAGGAGGTACAGCTTGTTGAGGCCATAAAGTACCGTCCCGTATTTTTGCAAGTAATAAGAGAACGGTTTGCGTAACCTTATGAATGCAAGACCGCATTCATGTTTGATTGCATCACTCATGAAGCCGCAAAGTTACCGGATAATTCTTTACGCAAAAAAAGAAAAGAAGGTAACCCTCCGACCGGGGGCAAAAAAAACCCCCAGTCTTCATAGGCTTGGGGGAGGTGTTCCAAAGGATAATTGGCCACGCTTTTTTTAGGGGATCGAGATCCCCGGGTCTTTCTCAGGATTGGAATCCAGGTCGGCTTTTCATTGGATTGGACTCTATGAGCTTCATGAGGCTATTGGATTTTAACTATGCTAAAGGTCTGTTAAACAGGCTGATTTATAAAGAAAACAGGCGTCGGATTTCGCTTCATTATAGGAAAACTCAGGGTGCATTAAGGGTTTACCCTGGGCCTTACCGGATCAGGGCCGAACCGGGTCGGACCACCGTAACAGGGCCTTGGCCGGAGACCGGTAAAAAGAACGAACGAGACGCTTGCAGACCACTAAATATAGGTCGCGTTGGTATTTATAAAATTGACGAGTGATGCCGAATTCTTGAGTTTCAGCTTCTTGAGGATATTATGCCGGTGTACTTCCACTGTTTTCAGCGAAATATTCAGGCTGCTGGCTATCTCCTTGGAAGACAGGCCTTCCTTGATAAAATTGATGATCTGCATCTCTCTTTCCGTGAGGGCATTGATGTTGGGAGAATCCTCCTTTTCATCCAGCAACTGCTCGGATATGATGTTCTTGATCTCGTCGCAGATATATTTATTGCCGTGATTGACTTCCAGTATGGCCTTGATCATTTCTTCCTTGGAGGAGTTCTTGGTCACATATCCCCTTGCCCCCATCTGAAGCATCTTTTTTGCATAAGCCGGTTGGGAATGCATGGAAACACCTATGACCTTCGAGCCCGGGGATATTTTCCGGATCCGCTGGGTGGCCTCCAGACCGGAGAACGGCGTCATATTGATGTCCATCAACACGACATGGGGGCGTTTGGCCTTTGCCAGTTCAACGGCTTCCTGTGCGTCTCCGCATTCGGCAATTACCTGGAACCTTGGGTCGCTGTTTAAGATATAGCTCCAGGTCTCCCTTATCAGTTTGTGGTCGTCGGCGATCAGAATATTGATTTTGCTCATATAGGATTGTTTTAAAAGTTTAAAGTACTGGCACCTGAACCCTCAGCTTGCATCCCTCACCTGGCGAGGACACCAGGGTCACTTTTCCGCCGAAAAGACCCGCCCTGCTCATGATGTTGGAAAGGCCAAGCCCCTTCTTGTTCCCGATCTTCCCTGGGTTGAACCCTTTCCCATCATCGGTGATATTCAGCTCGATCCTCGTCCCCGTCTCTTCGAGGCTCAGCTCGATGATCAGGTTGCGGGCCTCCGAATGTTTCAGGACATTATTCACCTGCTCCTGGATGATCCTGAAGAGCATCAGCTTTTCCTTGTCGCTGAGCTTTTCATCGAACCTTCCCACCGGGTAAAATTCAACATGGATCGCACGGGTGGTCCGGATACTTTCCACAAGGTCGGAGATGGAATCCAGCAGACCGAGGTCGCCGATGCTCGAAGGTACCAGAGATCGGGAAATATTCCGGATCTCCTGTATCGCTTCCTGAATATTTTCAGCGCTTCGCCCGATAAGGTTCATTCTCTCTTTATGATCGTTCCTGGCCAGCTCAAGGTATAATTTTGTGGTCGAAAGGATCTGGTTGATATTATCATGCAGTTCCTTGCCGATCTCCGCCCTTTCTTTCTCCTGTGCATCCACCATGGCCTGCGCGATCAGCTTCTGCTTATTCAGCTCCTGTTTCAGCAACCTTTTCTCCATCTCTCTTTTTTCTGTGATATCCTGCATGGAACCCACCATCCTCATCACTTTATTTTCTTTGCCAAAGACCAGAAAGCCTTTGTCCGAGATAAGCGCATATTTCCCGTCCGATCTCCTGAACCGGTATTCTTCCAGCCAGAGGCCCTTATCCTTTTTCTGTATGAATTTCTCCATATTCTTCAGCACCCGGGCACGGTCATCGGAATGGATATGCATTTCCCAGAATTTCCTTGTCCTCACTTTCGGAACAGGCTTATACCCGAACTGGTCGTAAAATCCTTCTCCCCAGAAATACAGCTCCGCCACGATATCCCAGTCCCAGATCGCATCGTTCGTAGCCTTGGTGGCCAGCATATAGCGTTCATTGCTGATCTTCAGTTCTTCTTCTGCCAGGTTGTTCACCAGAATGATCCGGATAAGATTGGCAGCCCTTTCAATGACATCCTGTTCGACCTTTTCAGGCGACCTTGGGGTTTTATAATACGTGGCGAAGGCGCCAAGCACACCGCCTTTTGCATTCAGCACGGGTATGGACCATGAAGCGCGCAGTCCGAATTGCATGGCCAGCTCCTTTGCATTCGCCCACAGCGGGTCCGTTGCGATATCGTGTACGATCACTTTTTCTTTCCGGTACATCGCCGTGCCGCAGCTGCCCGTCTGCGGACCGATCGGCAGACCGTCGATCGCATGAGAATAGATAGCCGGCAAACGCGGCGCCGAAAGATGCCTCACCGAAATGCCATCGACATCCAGGGTCAGCACGGAACAATACATTTCCGGAAATATCTTTTCGACGCCTTTCAGAAAATAGTTCACGATGGTCTGGACGGAGGTCTTTTTATTGGAGTTCAGCTCCAGCACTTTTTTCTCCAGTTCCAGCATCGCCTCCTGCTTCTTCCGCACGGTGACGTTCTTGAAATAGACGAACAATCCCTGCGCAGAAGGATAAGCGGTCACTTCCAGCCAGCGGTCAAACCGTTCGTTGTATTGTTCAAAACTTACCGTGGCCTTTTTTTTCAGCGACCGCTGAAGGGACTTGAAGGTTTCCGTATCCACCAGCTCCGGCAATTTCTCCCAGAGATTATTCCCGAGCATTTCCGCTGAAGAGAGACCCGTGATCCTTTCCGCCTCATGGTTCCATAAGGTGACCCGGAAGCTCTTGTCCAGCACGAAGAACCCATCCGTTATACTCCCGAGGATATTGATGATCTGTTCCGAATACTGACGCAGCTGTTCCTCCGACTTCTTATGGTCCCGTTTGATGCGTACGATCTCTTCCTGCGCCAGTCTGACCAGTTTGGTCTGATAGCGCAGCTCATCTTCCTTTTGCCGGTGGCCAGCCCCATCGGGCTGCGCCTCCATACTCTTCAGGGCGTCGATATAGATCTTTATGCCGGTGAACTGCCAGCCTCCCGGATTCTCCTCCAGAAAGGGGCAGGGTGCGGGGGTCCAGCGGATGATAAATGGCCTGCGACCCTGTGGGTTCAGGGACAGGTCAAAAGATCTGGGTATGATGGATCCGGTGAAATGGAAGGAAGGTGTCCCGTCAAGGGCGCCGATCTGATGAAACAGATCTAATACGTTCTCATCGAGGAACTTATCAATGTTTTTCTTCTGCAGGAGGGTGTTGAATCGGGTGCAGACGGCCATGATGGCCCCATCGGGGGCTATTTCAATAAAATAAGGTTGTACAAACTGCTTTATCGTAGTAGGCCCTGGTTTATTTGCACTACTGAGCATGATTATTGAATAAATGACAGATTTTCCCAACCGGAACGCTATAAGTAAAATCCTTTAGGCCAGCCAAAAAATCCACTATCAAATTACTAAAGAAGGCTGTATAGCGTATTATCTGAGGTAATAATTTCGCCTCAACTAAGGGTTTATATCTAAATCAATTGCCTGCAGTGGCCGGATTGACCTGCCATTTTGCAAGATTCGGGCAGGGACGGTACTCTCCGTCGATATTTACATAAAAGGTTGGGATCTTGGAAATGAACCATCTTTCAAGGGCTGCCTGCTTTTTTTCTTCAAGGGCCCTTGTTGCGACCCTGTTATAATCATCCCGGAGATTTTCGCGGTGTGGTTCGGATTTGGAGACGAGCAGGACGATACGAACGCCTTTTTTGTTCCGGTCATCCGAGTAGGCCGTAGGCTTGGAATATTGTCCAGGCTTAAGATTGGCGCTTTTCAGCAGCAGGACCATATCCTTGTCCAGCTCATCGATCTTCAGAAAGGTAGATCCTTCATGGCCCATGACCTGTCCGGCCGTTGATTTTGCAATTTCGTCATCGCTGTAGCGGGATACGGCCGCACCAAAGCCAAAATCTCCGGCAACAAGTTGTGTCCGTATCGAATCCAGTTTTGCCACCGCCTCGTCGATCTCCGGCTGCGTGATCTGGGGTATGCGTAAGATATGTCTTACCAGCGCATCGTCCCCGTTGCGGCTGATCATCTGGATGATATGATATCCGAACTTACTTTTGATAACGGGGGACACCTGTCCTTCCTTCAGGCGGAAGGCCGCCGAAAAGAATACCGGATCGAAGGTCTTGGCATCGTTGCGGTTCAACTGGATCTGGCCGCCATTGTCCTTGCTGCCCGGGTCGTCGGAATAAAGACGCGCGAGGGTCTCGAATTTCTTGGTGCCTGCCTCTACCTGCTTTTTGTATTCGTTCAGTTCGTCGATGGCCAGTTTTTCGATGTCGCGGCTGGCTTTCGGATATACCACGAGTTGGCTCAGCTGTATTTCCGATTCATAGAACTGCAGCTTATCCTTGGGTATCTTTTCGAAATATTCTTTTACTTCGGTCGGCGAGATCTTGATATCTTCCACGATGTGGTTGCGTTCGGACTGCGCCAGTCGCTGTTCGCGTATGGGTTGACGAAAGTCTTCCTTTGCCTGATAGATGGTCCGCTGGGCGATCTGTTCGAAGGCGTCCTTACCCCCGTAAAGGTTGATAAAGTACCGGATGCGCTGGTCGATCTCCGCCTGGATCTCCTCTTCGCTTACGGGAAGGGAATCCTTCTCCGCCTGTAACACCAGTGCCTTCTGGACCAGCATCTGATCCAGGACGGAGCATTCGTCGACGCCGGCGGGCACTCCCCCTGCTCCGTTTCGCTGCATATCCGAGATGGCGGTGGCCAGTTCGGATTTCAAAATGATCTTATCCCCCACGATACCGGCGATCTTGTCTGCCACTACCCGCTGAGGCTGGGCAATTGCCGCCGCGACGAGTAAAAGGAATGCCGGTAACAGTATTAATTTTTTATGCGTCATACTACAAAATATCAGTGCGGTACCAAAAATAATTTGATCCCCGCGGAATCACGCATTAAATACCCCCCGGAGGGGGTATTTAACAAAAGTTTAGTCAGCGCCTGCCCGGACCGCCAGGCCCGTCGGCCCTATAATGTTCGTTTTACTTCTTCTTCTTCGTACGCCTCCACGATATCGCCAACATGGATGTCGTTGTAGTTCCGGATGGTCAGTCCACATTCCGTGCTGGAAGCGACTTCTTTCACATCGTCTTTGAAGCGTTTGAGGGAAGCGAGCTCTGCCGTTGCTCCTTCGCCCGTGGGATAGATCACGATACCATCGCGTACCAGCCGGATCTTCGCATTACGGAAGATCTTGCCTTCGAGCACATAGCAGCCGGCCACAGTAGCCTTATCGAATTTGAATACATTGCGGACTTCCACCATCGCCACCACTTTCTCCTGTATTTTCGGCTCCAGCATCCCTTCCATGGCGCTCTTTACTTCTTCGATGGCATTGTAAATGATCGAATAGGTCTTGATCTCCACTCCTTCGGCCTCTGCCAGACGGGAGGCCTGCAGGGAAGGACGTACGTTGAAACCTACGATCACCGCATCCGAAGCCGTCGCCAGCAGGATATCACTTTCCTTGATCGCACCGACCGCCTTGAGCACGACACGCACCGCGATCTCTTCCGTAGATAATTTCTGCAGCGAATCGCTGAGCGCTTCCACCGATCCATCCACATCCCCTTTGATGATCAGGTTCAGTTCCTTGAAATTTCCCAGCGCCAGCCGGCGGCCGATCTCGTCGAGGGTGATATGTTTCTTGGTGCGGATGCCCTGTTCGCGCAGGATCTGGGCTCTCCGGTTGGCTGTTTCCTTTGCTTCGCTCTCGTCCTCATACACCCTGAACTTTTCTCCGGCCTGCGGAGCCCCGTTGAGGCCCAGCAACAATACCGGTGAGGAGGGTGGCGCATCATCGATCCGTTTGTTCCGTTCGTTGAACATGGCTTTTACGCGGCCGAAATACTGTCCGGAGACCACGAGGTCGCCTGTCTTGAACGTGCCGTTCTGCACCAGGACCGTTGCCACATAACCACGTCCTTTATCCAGGGAGGCTTCGATAACGCTTCCCGATGCTTCGCGGTCGGGGTTCGCCTTCAGGTCCAGCAATTCCGCCTCCAGCAGGATCTTTTCCAGCAGCAGATCTACATTAAGCCCTTTCTTGGCCGAGATCTCCTGGGACTGGTATTTTCCACCCCAGTCCTCGACCAGGAGGTTCATTCCCGCCAGTTGCTCTTTTATCTTTTCGGGGTTGGACCCGTCTTTGTCAATCTTATTGATGGCAAATATCATGGGCAATCCCGCCGCCTGTGCGTGGGAGATGGCTTCCTTGGTCTGCGGCATCACGGCGTCGTCGGCAGCCACCACGATGACGGCCACATCGGCGGCCTTGGCGCCACGCGCACGCATGGCGGTGAAGGCTTCGTGACCCGGCGTATCGAGGAACGTGATCTTTTTGCCCGTGGCCGTCGTCACCTGATAGGCGCCGATATGCTGGGTGATACCCCCTGCTTCACCCGCCACCACATTGGCGCTGCGGATATAATCCAGCAGAGAGGTCTTACCATGATCCACATGGCCCATGATCGTGACCACAGGCGAACGGGACACCATATCTTCCGGATCGTCATCATCATCCCCTTCTTCCATTTCCGCTGCGTCATCGATGCCTATGAATTCAACGGTGAAGCCAAACTCTCCGGCCACCAGTTCGATGATATCGGCTTCCAGACGCTGGTTAATGGATACCATCATGCCCAGGCTCATGCATTTGCTGATGACTTCCGCATAGCTCACATCCATCAGGTTGGCCAGCTCGCTGACGCTGATGAATTCGGTGACCTGCAGTTTGTTGTCCGTCATCTCTTCCGAACCCGACTGCTCGGCCAGTTCGTCCCGTTTGGCGCGGCGATATTTTGCTTTCAGGCTTTTCCCACGACCACCGGCTCCTGCGAGCTTGGCCTGGGTCTGCTTGATCTTTTCCTGGATCTCTTTTTTATCGATCTCCTTGGCTTCCCGTGGACCGGCATGTCCCGGACCCGCCCGGCGATTGCCGCCGCCCTGATGGGGGGCTCCCCCGGCGCCCGGCGTACCGGCGCGTCTGAGCGGGATCGTACCCCGGCGTTCTCTTTCTCCCGGAGGCTTGGGAGGTCCTCCACCGGCAGCATTCCCGCCGGTATTATTGGGCCTTCCCCCCGAGTCCTTTTTCTCGATGGGGATCCTCTTACGTTTTCTTTTTTCTTCGGAAGGCGGCTTGGGCCGGGTATCGTTGTTTGTGGGCAAGTCTATTTTCCCAAGGATCTTTGGCCCTTCCAGCTTTTCCGCCTTGATATTTTCGATCACGGGCGGCACATCCTCATCCGGAGATGCGGCATCCGTTTCGCCGGATGGCCCGGTATCCTTTTCCTGTTCTTTATTTGCCGTTACAGCAGGAGCTTCCGGTTTGGCCGGTTCAACTGCTTTTTCTTCTTTCTTGCTTTCCTTCTCTTTTACAACCGCCTTTTCCTTCACAACCGTCTCCGGCTCTTCGGCCCTGATCTCCTCCCGTGCCGCTGCCGGTTCGGTGGCAGCATCATCCGTTGCGCCCTTCTTTCCCGGTTTTTTGGGTCGGGTGGAAGAATCTATAGCGGATAAGTCGATCTTATTCAACACTTTAGGCCCTTCCAATTCAGGCGCACCGATCTTGGTGATCTCCGGCGCCTCTGGCTTCTCCTCTATGATGACAGGGGGGGGCGGGGGAGGCGGTGGTGGTGGAGGAGGTTCTTCTGCTACGAGCGTTTCTTCTTTGACGGGCGCTTTTTTGATGATCTCCTTTTTAAAGATCACCGCTTCGTCTTCTTTTTTCTTCTTTGCCTCCATGCTGCTGCCCTTGGGGAGATCGATCTGATCACTCTTGATCTTGGCGACCTTATCTCCCTGGAATTCCTGCTGCAAAGAGCGATACATGTCCTCCGTCAGTTTGGACGTAGGTTTCAGATCGTCTTTGCTAAATCCTTTGCTGGTCAAAAAATCCACGAGGGTATCTTTACCGACGTTGAATTCTTTGGCTGCGGCCATTAAGCGAGGTGTTGTTGTTTCTGCCATATTTGTCTACCCGGGCCCCATTCTGGTAAGGGGGCCCGGATCGTCCCTTTTAATTGATTTTCAAAATTATCCGTAAAATAAACAATAAACTATTCTTTCTCAAACTCCTCTTTCAGCACTCTTCTTACGTCATCGATGGTCCCTTTCTCAAGGTCCGTCCTTCTTTCCAGCTCTTCGGCCGTCAGGGCGAGCACGCTGCGGGCGGTATCGCAACCGATGCGCTTGAGCTCATCGATAACCCAGGTCTCGATCTCATCGCTGAATTCTTCCAGGTCGATATCGAATTCCTCCGGTTCTCCTTCATTATCGCGGAATACGTCGATGGTCAGACCCGTCAGCTCCTGGGCCAGCTTGATATTCACTCCTTTCCGGCCGATGGCCAGAGATACCTGGTCGGGTTTCAGATAGACATTCGCATGCATCTTTTCGCTGTCTATATCCATCGAGGTAATTTTCGACGGGGTCAGGGAGCGCTGGATCAGCAGCTGCGTATTGGCGGTCCAGTTGATGACATCGATATTCTCATTCTTCAGTTCGCGTACGATCCCATGGATACGGCTTCCCTTCATGCCCACACAGGCCCCTACCGGGTCGATGCGGTCATCGTAGGATTCCACGGCCACTTTCGCCCTTTCTCCGGGCTCACGGACGATCTTTTTTATCACGATCAGTCCGTCGAAGATCTCGGGTACCTCGATCTCCAGCAGCTTGGAAAGGAACAGGGGGCTGGTCCGGGATAAAATGATGACGGGTGAATTATTCTTCAGTTCCACTTTCTTCACCACGGCGCGGATATTCTCCCCTTTTTTAAAATAATCCTGGGGGATCTGCTCCGACTTGGGCAATATCAGTTCGCTGCCTTCTTCATCCAGCAGGAGTATCTCTTTTTTCCACACCTGGTACACTTCCGCACTCACGATCTCGCCTACGCGCTCATTGTATTTCTTTACCAGCACATTCTTCTTCAGATCGCCGATACGGCTGGCCAGGGTCTGCTTGGCGGCCAGGATGGCCCGGCGGCCAAAATCCAGGATCTCGATCTCCTCATATAATTCCTCTCCCACTTCGAAGTCGGGTTCGATCTTCGTCGCATCCTTATAAGCGATCTCCGCCAGCGGATCGTTGACCTGTCCATCTTCCACGATGGTGCGCCGGCGAACGATTTCCAGATCGCCTTTTTCTGCGTTCACAATCACGTCAAAATTTTCGTCGCTTCCGTACTTCTTCCGCAACAAAGTTTTGAACACGTCCTCTACGACCTTCATCATGGTGGGGCGGTCGATATTTTCGGCCTCCTTGAAATCCTGGAAAGCTTCGATAAGATTAATACTGGCCATAACGCTTAGATTTTAATAATTTCATCTGCTGGCTTTTAAAGCCCTGAGGTGCGAAATTAAAAGACTACTTGAATTTTTGTTGTTTTTATGTTATCAAATAAAAAAGCGTGATTGATCACCTCTTTTTTTTTGTTTTTCCCTTTTGTTTCTTCCACGACCACTCCGTCTTCGCTGACCTCCATGAGACGTCCTTCTTTTTTTGACCCGTCCAGCAATACGAGCTCGACCTGCCGGCCAATGTTCTTTTTATACTGACGGAGCAATTTCAGCGGCTCATCCAGACCAGGCGAGGAAACTTCCAGGGAAAAGTCATCTCCCGGGAAAAATCCCGATCCTTCCAGCTTCTTGTATAAGGCCCTGTTCACCTGCACGCATTTTTCGATCGGAATGCCCGTATCCCCGTCCAGAAACACTTTTATATTGTTGGTGGGCTTGACCCTGACCTCCACGAGGAAATACCCCGGCTCGTCGGCCAACAGGCCCTGCACCATGCTTTCCACCACTTTGACTGTTTCGTTAACCATACCCGACGTAAAAATAAAGAAGGGAACGAACCCGTTCCCTTCTGTTGCTTCATTTACCAATGCAAATGTAAGATAAATACTATTTCCACCAAAACTCACTTGCGATCCTTCACAAAAATTTTTTATAGTACTTTTAAAGAAACCACCAGCCATGAACCAACCAGAAGATGCTCGTCCAGGCCGGACGGACAAGGACCACAGAGACCGGGGGGAATCAGGCCGCGCAAGCCAGCCCGACAATCTCGGGTCTTTTTTTTCGGAGAATAAAGCGCTGCTGAAAGAATATGTGGAAACACGTATGGAGATCTACCGGCTGCAGAGCCTGCGGATTTTCTCCCAGTCGGCGGGCTATTTTGCCTGGATCATCGTATCCCTTTTCGTGGTCTTCCTGATCCTGCTGTTTTCCGGAATGGTGCTGGGTTTCTGGTTTTCCAACCTGTTCCACAGCTATGTGAAAGGTTTCGGCCTGATCACCGGGCTGCTCCTGCTGGTATTCATACTGCTGGCCGTTTTCAGAAAATCCCTGTTTGTAAACCCCGTGATCCAGCTGATCATTCAGAAATCCCGGGAGGAAGACGAGGAGGAATAAGAGCGCGGACCCTCCAGGACGCCCGGACCGGCGGCGACCGGCAGAAGCAAGCAACAGCCGCTACCGGCAGAAGCCGGCAAATCATTTTATCTAATGCTTAACAATTGCAGCTATGGCATCGAACGCAAAAAAACCAAACAACCTGGATTCTCTGGACAAGGAGATCCGGGTCCTCCGGCAAAAGGCCAGACAACTGGAAGGGAGGATCGACGATAATTTCACGTATTTCCAGCATCATTCCGGCTCCCTCTTCATGCGGTCTCTGCTGCCGCGCAAGATCAAAGGGGAAGCCATTACGGGTATTGCCGCCCTGGACAGCTTTCTGGAAAATGAACGCCTGCAAAAGATCCTGATCCGGCTGGGCGACCGGTTGGCTGAAAAGCTGGGCGATGGCCTTAACTGGTTGGTAGACAGGGTGTTCCGGAAAGATTAATTTTTTTAAGCATCTCTTTAACAGGGAGCTGTTTCCCTTTTTCTTAACTTAGCGCTATCATTCAGTTCTACCATGATGCCTTTATCAGAAATATTTTTCCTGGGGATCGTATTGTATCTTCTTTACGGATTCATTTTCAACTTCATCCTGCCTATTTTCAGGACGACCAAACACGTCCGGCAGCAGTTCAGGAATATGCAGGACCCCAACGTACAGGGCCAGGCCAATCCGTTCCAGCAATTCAACGCCCGCAATGGCGGAGGACAGGCTTCGCAAGACCGTGGTCAGCAAAATGGCCCGCAGCAGAACACGGCGTCACCAGGCGGAAGCCCCTCTCAGAAGCCCCGCACGGACAGCAAGAACAAGATGGGCGAATACATCGATTTCGAAGAGATCAAATAAGATATCCCCGGATATCCCGGCATCCGCGATCCGCATGGCATCCGCAAATTTGTCCTCACCATTCCACATCGGTGATCGCCTTGCCCGGCTCCAGAAAGAAGCCTGCCAGCCCCGCTGCATTGGCCCCTTCCACATTTATCATCGCATCATCCACGAACAGGGTCTCGGCAGGGTTCAGTCCGTTTTCCCGGACGATATGCCGGTAGGAGGCCGGGTCGGGCTTCCGCATGCCGAGCAGATGGGAATAATAGGTTTTTTCGAAATGCTCGTCCAGTGTGCCCTCCGGAAAACTGTCCCGGTAGATCTGTTGCAGCGCAGCCAGGTGCAGGGCATTCGTATTGCTGAAAAGGAACAGCCGGTAGCGTTTGCCCAGCTCCTTCAGCAGCCGGATGCGTTCGGGAGGAAAATCCAGCAGCAGCGCATTCCATGCCCTGACGATCTCGTGGTCTGAGGCTGTAAGACCCGTCAGCTCCTTCACCGCATCGATGAATTCCCGGTCGCTGATCTTACCGACTTCATAGTCCTTAAAAAAAGCATCGGCGTGACCATGTCCGAAATATTCACGGAAAGGCTTCGTGCCCATCGCCACGAATGCGTCTTCGGTCAGCTGATTGTTCAGGTTGATGATCACGCCGCCCAGATCGAAAATGATATTTTTTATCCCTTGCATGATCTAAGATACTATTTTACCCAATTCACCCTGGCCGACTTCACATCCCTCGAATTTGCGCCGATCATGATATCGAATTCTCCGGATTCCCAGTCATATTTCAGGTCGCCATTATAAAATTTCAGGTCTTCCGGGGTGATCGTAAAGCTCAGCTTCCGGGACTCGCCGGCCTTGAGGGATATCTTCTGAAACCCTTTCAGTTCTTTCACCGGCCGGGTGATACTACCCACGCGGTCGCGGATATATAGTTGAACGACTTCCTTGCCGTCCACCGCGCCATTATTCGTAACGGTGACCGCTGCCGTCAGTTTCTGATCTCCTTTCAGCGAGCTGCTGCTCAGGGCCAGATCGCTGTACACAAAATTCGAATAGCTCAGTCCATATCCAAAGGGATATACCGGATCATTCGATACGTCCAGATAATCCGAGCGGAATTTCGAGAACCATTTACCCTGGCCCAGCGGGCGGCCGGTGTTCTTGTGATTATAATACAACGGCACCTGTCCGACATTCTGCGGCCAGGTCGTGCTTAATTTGCCCGAAGGGTTTACATCGCCGAACAATACATCGGCAATGGCGTGACCCGCCTCGCTGCCTCCGAACCAGACATTCAGGATCGCGGGCACATTTTCATTTTCCCATCTGATGGTCAGCGGGCGACCCGTGAACAGCACCAGCACCACCGGCTTACCGGTCTTTACAAGGGCCTTCAGCAGGTCTTCCTGTGCGGATGGAATATCGATATTGCTCCGGCTGCTGGATTCCCCGGTCATCTCGGCGGATTCGCCAACGGCGGCGACGATCACATCGGCCTGGCTGGCCGCATTCAGCGCCTCCTGAATGAGTTCCCCGGCAGGGCGATGGTCCCTGTTCAATGATTTGCCAAACATGCCCGCATGTTC
This sequence comes from Puia sp., assembly GCA_035317125.1. Lineage (GTDB taxonomy): Bacteria > Bacteroidota > Bacteroidia > Chitinophagales > Chitinophagaceae > Puia. The sequence continues at coordinate 6,603 of DATHHO010000243.1, read as the reverse complement.
TTCGAAGATGCTGTCCGCATCCAGGTTGGACCCCTTTGCATAAACGATCTTTACCCCGCTGCCCGCCACATCCTTCAGACCTTCCAGTACGGATACGGATCTTGAGAAATTCGCCGCGACGCTCCACGTGCCCGGCATGTTCTCCTTGTTATCGGCCAGCGGGCCGATCAGTGCAATGGTCCCGCCTTTTTTCAGGGGCAATACATTATGCTGGTTCTTCAGCAACACAAAGCAGTCCGCGGCAATGCTTCTTGCCGTTCGCCGGTTGGCCTCCGTAAAAATTTCGGTAGCGGCCCTTTTCTCATCACAATATTTATAAGGGTCAGAAAAGAGGCCAAGCTTGTATTTAGCTTCGAGGATCGTTCTGCATGCCTCGTCGATCTGGGCCATGGTCACCTTCCCTTCGGTCAGGGACTTCTTCAGCGTCGTCAGGAACCCCTCGCTGACCATATCCATATCGATACCGGCTTTGAGGGCAAGAGCGGAAACGGTCTGCAGATCGCCAAGGCCATGTTCGGTCATCTCCATGATGCCGGTATAATCGGTGACCGTAAATCCCTTAAATCCCCATCTTTTGCGCAGGACGTCGGTAAGCAGGTAATGATTGGCGGTAGCGGGCACGCCATCCACCTCGTTGAACGAGGCCATTATGCTTCCCGCGCCTGCATCGAGTGCCGCCTTGTACGGTGGCAGGTATTCATTGAACATCCTTACCCGGCTCATGTCCGTCGTATTATAATCGCGTCCCGCTTCCGCAGCGCCATACAGGGCATAATGCTTGACGCAGGCCATGATATTGGTATTGCCGGAAAGATCACCCTGATAGCCTCTCACCATGGCCTTTGCGATCTGGGAGCCCAGATAAGGGTCTTCTCCATTCCCTTCCGCGATCCTTCCCCAGCGGGGATCGCGGGCAATGTCCACCATCGGGGAAAAGGTCCAGCAGATGCCATCGGCGCTGGCTTCGGTAGCGGCGACCCTTGCGCTTTTTTCAACGGCCTGCATATCCCAGCTACAGCTCAGGCCCAGCGGGATCGGGAACACCGTCTCGTACCCGTGGATCACGTCCATCCCGAAGATCATGGGGATCTTCAGCCGGCTCTGTTCGACCGCGATCTTCTGTACGTCACGGATCTTCGCCACGGATTTGATATTGAACAGGCCGCCTACTTTTCCTTCTTTTATCTTTTTGGCAATATCGGAACTGCCAGCCTGGCCCGTTGTGATATCGCCTGCACCGGGCAAGTTCAGCTGGCCCAGCTTTTCATCGGGCGTCATTTTGTTCAGCAGCGCATTTACGAATTCGTCCATCTTCGCGTCCCGGCCTTCCATCTTCACGGGATGAGCCGATGTCTTCGGACCATGGACCGGATTCTTCGCGTCCTGGGCCTGACCGGCGGCTGTAATAAAAAGCAAAGCAATAAAAACGGTGATCTTTCTCATTTGGCGTGTCATTTTATACGTGTTCATAAATTTTTGATCTGTCACTCTGCCCTGCTGACCTGCGTCCGGGCGGATACCCCATTCTCATTGATCGCCTCGATGGAAAAATAATACGGCATCTCCTTGTCCATCGCCTTGAGCCAATATTCATTCGCACTGTACACCATGATACAAGTATACAGCTTATCGGGTGCGGTGCCATAATAAATATTATACGCGAATGCATTGTCGGCCGGGCTCCATTTTATCCATGCGCTCCGTTTGTCCTTATGGGTGCGCAGAACGATGAATTGTTTCACCGTATCGGGCTTTGCCCCGTTGCCGTGGCCGAACACACGCAGGCCGCTGACGGCGAATTTGCCGGTGGGCATGTGAAGGTTTTCCAGCCTGATAAATCTCGCCTGTACGGGGACGGACAGCTCCACATAGTCATGTGGCACGTCTGTTTTGTTGTTGCTTTTATCGATAAGGACCTTCCATTTTTTTCCGTCATCGGACCCGTACAGTTTGTACTGATGGAAGATACCCGTTTGCTTGCCGAGGAACTCCGCGTCCTGGTCGGCATAGTTGATCTGGATGGCATTGACCGTCGACAGCTGCCCAAGGTCGGTCTGTATCCATTCTCCCGGGTTGCCCGTTGCCGCGCTCCAGTAAGTCTTTATATTTTCATCGACCGCATTATTCGCTGAATAGTCGCCCAGCGTGGAGGACACCCTGACCGGTTTGTTATAATTCAGCAGCATCCAGCCGCAGAACCCACCATTCCCCGAAGGACTGTTATCCGTCTGCGATCTTTCCGAAGGCAGCCAGTGCGGATAATCGCCAAAACTGGTATTGCAATACATCCTGTCGTCCTTGTCGAAGCCGGCAGGCCAGATGCCGATCCTCCGTTCGAAATTATTCTTCACGGCGATCACCATCGTGCTCACATGCCAGTAATTGTTCCATTTGTCCTGGAAGGTGGCGCCATGCCCTGCTCCTCTCGCAAATCCGCCTGGTTTGAAGGACAGTGGGTCGGATTGAGGAATGAACGCATTGCCCAGCGGGCTGTTACCCACCACTACTCCATCCGCATATCCGCTGAACTCCGTGCCCGGCGCTCCGTATTGCAGGTAATATTTGCCGTTATGTTTCGTCATCCAGGACCCCTCGATAAAAGGGTCCAGAAAAGTATTGTCCATGTTCTCGCCAAACCGCTGCCAGCCATATCTCCAGTCCTGCAGGATATAGGTCTCCTGCCGGGTGCCCATGGGCTGAAAGGTCTTGCGGTTCAGCTCTACGCTGTACATGGGGAAGCTGTTGCTGCTGCCATTGTACATATACAACCGGCCGTCGTCATCCGTAAAGAATGCGGGATCCCAGCCGCCGATATCGAAAGAGTCCACCAGTGGCTTCCATTCATTGCCCTTTGGATCGGTGCTCATCCACAGCGTAAAATTCCGGGTATAGGTAGACCCGAAGACGATCATGGTGTCGCTGATAATGCCTACGGCGGGCGCGCACAATTCGTCGTAGACTTTATTCCAGGGACGGAGGAATTTCCTGGAAATAAATTTCCAGTCCTTCAGGTCGCTGCTCCACCAGTAGCCCCATTGGTTGGTGCTGAATAAATAATAGTCGCCCTTGTAGTTCACGATCACGGGGTCGGCCGTGGCCCGGTGGCGTCCCCATCCGGTGAAATTGGGGATCGGCGTGTAGCCATAGTCCAGGTTGACCGGGTTGCAGTAGCTAGCCGGCCTTTGCTGCGCAAAGACCGTTGTCACTCCCGCGCAAAGGAGCAACGCAAAGAGTGCTCTCCGAAGCCCCGGCATGAGCCCCACCCCGTTCGCTCTCTTAAAATGTTTTTTCATCCGGTTTATTTTATATGCGGACTTTGAAAGCCCAGTCTTTTTAATCCTTGCTGAACATCCTGGATCTTCATGAATAAATTCCAGATCAGTCCGCTCCGGTAATTTTCGATCATGACGACGATCGGGCCCTGATCGATGGCCAGATGGGTCTTCGCATACCAGTTCCTGGTTTCGCTGAAGCCATCGGCAAAACCATATTCGCCCCAGATCCTGTCGCCCAGATCGTAATAAAAATGTTTCAGCGCCTGCATGGAATATTCCGGGGTATAAGGAAAAGAGGACAGGGCTGCGGTAGGCTGTATCACACCCCGGTCGTCCTGCGGGCAATGGGCTACATAGCCTTTATAGCTGTCCCCGGCGGTAAGGCCCCAGCAATTCTCTCCATAGCCTTTGAATTTTTTCGGGTTGTCGATGCAATATGCCCTGTTGATCAGCGTATGGTTGCGTGTCTGCTCCGCATAATCGATACCATGATCGTCCTTCAGTTTATCCGGATCTATCCCCATAAAGGTATATTGCTCAAAGAACAGCGGGCCGCCGCAATCGAAATTGCCAAGGGGTAGCTTAATCCCATAATAAGTATTGCCGTTTGCCCAGGACTTGCTTTTCACCCAGGAATTTTCATACAGCTCCTTCGGGATAGGGTGTCCCGGCGAAGAAGCGGCCAGAATATAAGTGATCAGACATTCATCCCAGCCAAAGACCGGAAAATTCATGTCGAAGTCATTCGCCGGGCTCCAATGCCAGAACAGCATTTTATTGTCGCCCTTGCTATGCCAGTTCCAGTCGGCCACGGACCACATCTGATTGACCCGGTTCCGGAAATATCTTTCCAGCGGGCTGCCGCCGTTGAAATATTCTCTGGCACAGAGAAGGCCCATGAACAGATAGGAGGTTTCCACGATATCCGCGCCATCGTCCAGCCTTCCGAATGGTATCGTTCTGCCGGTGGCGCCGTTCATAAAATGAGGATAGATGCCGTGGTAGCAGTCGGCCTTTATTAAAAAATCCACCATCTTCACCAGTCGCCTCAGGGCCGTGTCCTTTCCGATCCATCCCCGCTGAACGGCAACGATGGCCGACAGGATGCCGAAGCCCGATCCACCGATGGCGCATGCTTCCGGACCAAATGTCCCCTTGCTGAAATTCGGCTCATTGTCGGCCTCATTGATATAGTCCCAGTAATACTCCGCATGTACGGTGTTATCTCTTTCCCTGGCCAGACCGCTGACGGGATGGGCAAAGTTCCAGAACCAGCGGAAGGTCTGCCGCTGTACTACGTCCAGCAATGCAGCGTCGGACAGGCCCCGGATGATGCCCACCGGTCGGATCGTGTTCGGATAACCGGCTGGTCTGACAGCATGCGGATGCCCCCCCGCATACGGGCTCCCGGCGTCATGGGCTGCGGGATGTTGCGCAGATACCGCAGCGCCACAGGTCAGCGCGAAGCAAAGGCTGATAAAATAAGCACCAGATCTATTGATCATAAAAATATTTATTTTATCCAGGGACTGCTGAAACCCAGTTTCTTCAGCCCGCCCTGGACCTCGGGGCAGCTCATGAACAATTTCCAGAGCAGCCCGGAGCGATAGTTCTCGATCATGACCACGATCGGGCCTTCATCGATGGCGAGGTATGACCGTGCATACCAGTTCTTCGATTCGCTGAAGGCATCCGTAAAGCCATACTCACCCCAGATCTTATCCCCCATTTTGTCATAAAAATATCGCAGGGCCTGCATAGAATATTGCGGCGTATACGGGAAGGAGGACAGGGCCGCGGTCGGCGTGATCACACCCAGGTCATTTGTCGGAGAATGGGCGTTGTATCCTTCAACGTTATCGCTGGCCGTCAGTCCCCAGCAGTCGGGGCCATAGCCTTTAAAATGATTGGGATTACGGACGCAGTGCTCCCGGTTGATCAGCGTATGGTTACGGTTCTGTTCCCAGTAGTCGGCGTATTTATCCTTCAGTCCGCGGGGGTCGAGTCCGAGGAAGGAGTAGTGCGCGAAAAAAAGAGGTCCTCCATATCCGAAGCCCAGCGGAAGCCTGATCCCATAATATTCGCGGTCGTTCTTAAAATGATCGCTTTCCGCCCAGCAGTGGTGATAGACTTCCGCGTTTATAGAATAGCGTGGTGAAGAGGCCGCCAGGATATAGGTGATCAGACATTCATTCCAGCCGCGGAGCTCGAAGTTCATACTCCAGCCGTTATTCGGGCTCCAGTGCCAGTAGAGCAGGTCGAGGCCGTCCCGGGTGTGCCAGTTCCATTCGGCCTCATTCCACAGCCAGTTGATCCGGTTGCGCAGTTCCGTCTCCTTGCCGCCCGGGCCGTTAAAATATTGACGGGCGCAGAGCAGGCCTTCGAAGAGGTAAGAGGTCTCCACCAGATCGCCGCCATCGTCCTTGCGGCTGAAGGGAATGGTCTTTCCCGTTTCCCCGTTGAGCCAATGGGGGAAGATGCCATGATAGCTGTCGGCCTTTGCGAGGAACAGAATGGTCTTCAGCAACCTTTCGACGGCCTGTTCGCGGGTTATCCATTTTCTTTCCGCCCCCACCACGATAGCCATGATGCCAAAGCCAGAGCCTCCGGTCGTCACTACTTCGTTGCCATAATTATAGGCAATATTGCTGCGCTCTCTGGCCAGGCCGCTGACAGGATGTGCAAAATCCCAGAAATATTTAAAGGTCTGCCGCTGGGTCAGCTCCACAAGGGCCGAATCGGAGATCGGACCCGACCGCGGTTTGACCGGAACAGGAGGCTGCGCCGGTAAAAAGGCTTGCAGGCTGCTGGTCAGCAGAAAGGCGAGAAATAATCTTTTTACGAAGGCGCGCATATGATTACAGAATTAAAGATTTGGTCCCTGAAAGCCCAGCTTTTTCATACCCGCCTTTACTTCCGGGCAGCTCATGAATAAATTCCAGCACAATCCGGTGCGATAGTTCTCGATCATCACGATCTCCGGGCCCTGGTCGATGGCGAGATAATCGCTGTCGTACCAAGGGTTCGTCAGGTTGAACGCATCGGCAAAACCATATTGTCCCCAGATCTTATCGCCCAGCTTATAATAAAAGAACCGCAACGCGTTCATAGATTCCACCGGCGTATACGGCAGGGAGGCAATGGCCGCGGTCGGGCTGATCACTCCATCATCGTTACCGGGCGCGTGTGCGGAATATCCATTCTGCTCATCACTTGCCGTAAGGCCCCAGCAGGCGGCGCTGTATCCGTTGAACTGACCGGGATTGCTGACGCAATACAGATAATTGATCCGGGCATGCGCCGTATCCTGCGTCCAATAGTTAGCATA
>DATHHO010000242.1:0-8142 GCA_035317125.1 Puia sp. | reverse complement strand
AAAAGAAGATAAGCCCGAGAATTATAATCTGGTGACTTACAAATTGGATAGTAGAGGGGGAAAGACCGTGGTAACGCTCACACAAGACAATATCAATTCCGAGAATGAAAAGGAGCATGTCACGGAGAACTGGAAATCAGTGCTTTCCAAGCTGAAGGAAATCGTGGAAGAATGATGCGGCCGGGGAGATCGGCGCAGCTCCCGCCTGGCATGATTTTTTAGGCGTCAACTCAAAATATAGAGTATGGAAAGCTGGAAATTAAAATTCAACGGAAATTGGAATGAAGTGAAGGGTAAGATAAAACAGAAATATGCCAACCTCACCGATGACGATCTGTTATTCGAGGAAGGGAAAGATGATGAGTTGTTGGGCCGGATTCAAAAAAAGACTGGCGCTGCAAAGCAAGAAATTAAGACCTGGATTGAAAAACTCTGACACTTGATTCCAGAAAACCCGCTTCACAGCGGGTTTTTTCTTTGTACTGGATTTGGGCAGTTATGTTGTAAGCGACGAGATCTCCGGTCGCGGTAACTGCGCAAGAACCGGGTCGGCTGCTGTTTGCCGGAGCGATACTTTTGTAGCAAAGAGAATAACATGGACAAGATACAAAAGCGTTTGGCCGCTGCTCCCTGGCCTTCCATTACCAAAGAGCTGAATGCAAAAGGATATGCCATAATACCGGGGATCATACCCTCCGACCGTTGTGATGAACTCATCCGGGATTATGACCAGCCTGCGCTGTACAGAAAGACCATCACCATGGAGCGATATCGCTTTGGCCTCGGTGAATACAAATATTTTGCCTATCCACTGCCTCCCCTGATCCAGGAAATACGCGAGCAGGTATATCCTGAGCTGGTCCCTGTTGCCAATGGGTGGATGAAGGCGCTGCAGATCCCCTGTCAGTATCCTGAAAATTTTTCTGCCTTCCAGAAGCTTTGCCGCGCCAACAACCAGGACAAGCCGACCGTGCTTATTTTGAAATACGGCGCCGGGGGCCATAATACCCTGCATCAGGACCTGTATGGAGAGCAGTTCTTTCCGATACAGCTCGTGCTGTTCCTCAACGAGCCCGGTAAGGATTATGAGGGCGGAGAATTCGTGCTGACCCAGCAGACCCCGCGCGCGCAATCGAAAGCGATCGTGCTGAGGCCGGGAAAGGGAGATCTCTTATTATTCACGACCAATTTTCGTCCCGTGAAAGGGACAAAAGGGTATTACCGCGTCAATATGAAACATGGCGTCAGCGAATTACATAGCGGCAAGCGGCATACCCTGGGGATCATCTTTCACGATGCATTGAGCTAGCCTCCTGATCAATGCCTCTGAGTCAGCGGCCGGCTCCGGTCGCGGGATTGGCTATCTGGAGAGATATACTACCTTAGCAGGAAACGTTCGATATATGCATTACAGACTGGAGCAACCCATCAAAGGAAGCATCGGAACCCTGAAATATCAATGCACGATCGAATGGCGTAATGGAAAATTTATCACCGATGAACCCACCAGAACGGGGGGCGGTGACGCTGGCCCCGATCCTTTTACGCTGTTCTTGTCCTCCGTCGCGACCTGCACGCTGGTGACGCTGAGAATGTATATCGACCATAAGGGCTGGGAGATTGCCGATATCGGGATCAACGTGAACCTGTTCCAGACAAAAAAGGATGACAAGATCCTGACGGTTATCGACCGGGACGTAAAATTCATTCAGCCCGTCACGGATGAACAGCGGACCCGGCTTGGGGAGATCGCCCAGTCCTGCCCGATCTCAAAAATGCTGGAAGGCGAAATAATGTTCCGGACCTTTGTTTATAACGACAGTTCCGTGGATAAACATAACGAATATACCAATGGACAGATCACGGTGGTAAGGAAACCGGATCCTTCCCATTAGTGATCCCTATAACGCCGTGAGCTCAAAGACGGCGCTGGTCAATGGCGAATGGCCAGGCCACTTCAAACCGAACTTCATCAGGTATTCTCCGGTGAAGACCTGCCCATTTTCCGTCGAAGCGCCGGAACCGCCCGGAAAGATATTGAGTTCGGTGAGGGTGTATTGTTTCTGCGGGTCGAGTCCTTCCAGCTTCAGGTTGCTGAACTTTTCAGCGGCGGGAGTATGCAGGTTATACGTGAACAGAATGGCATGATCGGTGTGCGCGGTCTGATCGTTCTGGACCGTATCGCTATTTTCGTTGGCGCCATGGTCGGTCTGATGTGTTTTTCCGGTCGCATACAGGAGCGCGGCCCTGTTCCCCTCATAGGGAGAGATCAGCCGGTAAAGGTCTCCTTTCCAGATCACCTCGCTGATCCGTTTATATGTTTTTACCGCCTGCTGGCTGAAGGCCATTTCATCCGCAGACAACGAACGTACATTGATGTCATAGCCCATTTTGCCCATCATCGCGACATCCGTCCGGAATTTCAGGGATTCTTTTCCCGAAGAGGTAATATGGTTACAGACGGCGAGGGCCGGAAAGAAATACGAATAGCCCCACTGGATAAAGATCCGTTCGAGAGGATCGGTATTATCGCTGGGCCAGAATTCCGTAAAATAACGCAGCGCGGCGTAATCGGTACGTCCTCCGCCGCCGGAGCAAAGCATCATGGGCACCAGCGGATACTTTTTACGGATCCGTTCGAGCACTTTATACAGACTTCTGGTGTAGTCGATATACAGAGCCGACTGATCGTTTTTCAGATAAGGAGAAAAGGCATTCGTCATGAGGCGGTTGCAATCCCATTTGATATAGGCAAGTCCGGGGTTCCGGGTAAACAAGCCATCGACTACGTCGAATACGAAATCCTGCACTTTAGGGTTCAGCAGGTCCAGCACCAACTGGTTGCGGTAATAGTTCTCCGGCCGGTTGGGCAGCTTCAGGATCCAGTCGGGATGTTTCTCATAGAGCTCGCTTTTTGGGTTTACCATTTCCGGCTCGATCCAGATGCCGAATTTTACCCCTTTGGCTTCGGCATCCTTTACGAGATGGGCGATCCCGTTGGGCAGCTTGGATTTATTTTCCTCCCAGTCGCCGAGGCCGGCCCTGTCATTGTTACGCGGGTATTTGTTGGCAAACCAGCCATCGTCCAGCAGGAATACGTCGACGCCCAGACGGGCGGCGTCATCAAAAAGATTTTCCAGTTTGGGTTCGTTAAAATCAAAGTAGGTGGTCTCCCAGTTATTCAGCAACGTAAGCCTTGGTGCGTTGCCGGCCAGTATTCCATAGTTCCGCGCCCATTGGTGCAGGTTGCGGCTGGCTTGTCCTTTGCCTTTTGTCCAGGTAAAAATAAATTCAGGCGTAGTAAACGTTTCTCCAGGCCTGAGTTTGTAATCGGAGGCATAGGGATTTATGCCGGTGAGTATCCGCAGGGAATTGCGCTCGTCGATCTCAAACTTGAACTGGAAGCTGCCCGTCCATGCGAGGGTGCCGGCCAGGACTTCTCCTTCATTTTCGGTGGCAGGCTGATCGAGGGATAGAAAGAACATCGGGGTCTGGTAAATATTGGCCCTCGAGCCCAGCTTACTGTCGATAATTTTTATCCCGCTGGTAAGTTGACTTTCCTGCATGCGGACTTCTTTCGCCCAGTCCCCATGGAATTGGGTAAGCCAGTACTTATCGGCATCGAGGTTCAGCATGGAAGAAGCATAGTCGGTAAGAACGACCTCTTTCTTTTCATGCTGCCGGATCTCGGTCCAGGTCCTGATAACGTCTTCCTGATAAAAAGCGGTGAAATGAAGGATCACTTCCACCGGGTATTGTGGGTCTTTCAGCGTGATCGAAGTGGTCGAGACATTGCTGCTGATGGTTTCCGTCTTGCTTTCCACAAATCCCAGCTCGAGGGAAGGGTTGCCGTCCGCATGCACCATCCGTATGGCCGGCTCGAAGAGATTGTCCATGCCTGCGGTGGCGTAGGCCTCATGGTGGCCCGGTGGAATATGCTGGAACCCCTCCATCTTTTTACCCAGATAACTTTGGTAGAGTCTGCCGCCTTTGGCAGCGTTTAAGATCAGGCTGACCGTCCTCGTGGCGATGACGATCTGCTGGGCTGCAGGCTGCTGAGTCCCCGTTTGTGTGGATTGCGCATGGAGCCGTGGGGCATGTCCCAGAGAGAATAAACAAATAAGAATGGCTATGATGAAATGGTCCTTATACCTGCCCATGATCTGGTTTTTTAAAATTTGGTTTGATAAAAAATCTAATTTTGGCAAATGCTCCTGTAATAATTTCTCTAAGCCCAAATTTGCACGCTGATCCAGGGTGCAGCTCTATTCCCTTCAAGAATGATATTACAATATATGAATAAGTTTTTTCAGGTGGCTCCATGAGCTCGGGCACGCGCAGGCTTTCCGGGGGCCAGAACAGCAAAATGCTTGTCTCACTTGCCCGGAAACCTCAAAAGATCGTAACTTGGGATGCAGAAATTTATCTCAGGTGGCCTGCTGCTGCCGGAGAGATTAATCTAATCGGTACTTATGCGCTTGCTTTCCGAAATTATCATTACCGGACCCTTGCACAACAGCTCAGTACAATTGCTGCAGGGCGATCTGACGGCTATTCCAAAGGAGCACCATACGGATATCCTCGTCGTATCCGCCTTTCCCAATGATTATACGCCTTTGCCCGGCAGTCTCATGTATGCCTTGCATGAAAAAGGGATCGATGTAGGCGAGCTGGCAAAAGACAAAGCCGTCAATCTGGTCCAGGAGCTGGGTTGCTGGTTGTCCAGGCCGTTGAGTAAAGCGCAGCAGGAACAATTCAATTTCAAGCAGATCCTTTGCTTCGAACCCACCCGGCAGGCTGGCGCGCCGGAGACCATTGTTGGTAATATTTTCCGTTGCATAAATAATTTCGTGTTTGGGGATGAGAATAATGTGATTGCCATGCCGGTACTGGCCAGTGGCAAGCAAAAAGTACCCATCGAAAAGATGTTGCCCGCCATGCTGGATGCCTGTATCTTCTGGCTGGAAAGTGGGGTGCCGCTCGATTGTATCAAGCTGATGCTTCACCGGGATGAGCAGGTCGAGGCCGCACTGCCCGTTTTTGAGCGGGCCAGAAAGAAACATGCAGGCCAGGATGCGACCCCTGCCCCCGCACCTATACCGGCCGCTGCGCCAATCGTTCCGGTTGCGGCGATCGGAACACCTCGTCCTTTGGCTGCGGTTCCGCCGCCAACACCTGCTCCATCTTCCCCGTCGGCTATACCGGCCGCTGCGCCTTCGCCATCGGCTTCTGTACCGGGCCCTGCACTCGTACCGGTACCCGCTCCCCCCGTTCCGGCGTATGCAGGCAAGGCCGATTATGATTTCTTTATCAGCTATTCGCATCTGCAGTCGGAGCAGGTGGCCGAGCTGGTGAAGGCATTGAAAGAAAAGGACAGCAGTCTGAATATTTTCTATGACCGCAGCTCGATCCCGACAGGCGGGCTCTGGATCAGACTGATCTCGGATGCGATCCAGCGTTCAAAGTCTGTGGTGTGCGTCCTGTCGCCCCAGTACCGGAATTCCGATGTTTGCTGGGATGAATTTCAATGCGCAAAGGCAAAGGAATACCGCACAAAAAAACCGGTGATAAAGACGATAAATTTTATGACGGACAGCGATATGCCGCTGATCATGTCGCTCTATAGTTGGATAGATTGTACGGAAGGCGATGTGAACAAGCTGAAAGATGCGGTAGCCATGCTGCTCTGAGACTACAAAATACTAGTCTGGGTGCGACCTGTACCCGGATGTTTATCCCATGATCTTTTGTTTACTATTATACACGGGGCTGCCTGCCGCTGTCCCGGACACCCCAATTTGCCATGGCCGTTAAGATAGGGGTCAGTTCTTCCCCTGGTGCACTCAGCTTATACGTAACAAACGGCGGGACGGTGTTCTCCGATCTCCTGATGACGAGGTTGTCGCTCTGCAATTGCTTTAAATGCTGGATCAGCATTTTTTCCGTGATGGCGGGTATGGCCCTTCTTAATTCGCTGTATCGTTTGGGCCCGCTCATAAGCTGGTACAGGATAATGGGCTTCCAGTGACCGCCGATCTTGTTCATTACATAGGTAACGGGACAGGATGTCGCGGACAGTTCCTTATTGAAATTTCTTGTCGAGCTTTCTTTGACTTGTGTCATACTACATACTTTGGGGTAAGTACTTGTTAAAAAGTAAGTATAAAGATAGCTTTGTGGGAACAAATAAAAAATAAATCATGAAAATTACACTTACAGGTTCTTTGGGAAATATCAGCAAACTGTTGGCCGGTCTCCTGATCCGGGCCGGGCACGAGGTTACGATCATCAGCAGCAGTGCGGACAAGGCTCCGGCTATCGCAGCGTTTGGGGCGTCGGCCGCAATCGGTTCCGTATCCGATCTTACTTTTCTCACCCGGGCCTTCAGCGGTGCGGATGTCGTCTATACGATGGTCCCACCAAATTTTGGCGTAGCGGATTACCGGGTATATATCGGAAGCATCGGCCTCATCTATGCCGATGCTATCAGGGCCGCGGGTGTATCCCGTGTGGTCAACCTCAGCAGCCTCGGCGCTGAGTTGCCGGGCGGGGCGGGTCCTATTTCAGGGCTGTACGATGTGGAACAAGCGCTGGATGCGCTGGATGGCGTCGCGGTCAGGCATCTCCGCGCTGGATTTTTTTATTACAATTTTTTCCATGATGTGGATATGATCAAGAACATGGGTATCCTTGGGAGCAACTATGGCGCGGATACCCGTTTGCTGTTGGTACACCCGGCGGATATTGCGGACGCGGCATCCGAAGAGGTCCTCCGGCCTTTTACCGGGAAAAGTATCCGGTATGTGGTCAGCGATGAGCGCAGCACCGGTGAGATCGCCGGCATCCTGGGTGCAGCGATTGGTAAACCAGGTCTCAGGTGGGTGGAGTTCAGCGACGAACAAGCATTGGCCGGGATGCAGCAGGCGGGTATGCCCGTCGGGATCGCCAAAAATTTTGTGGAGATGGGCGCGGCGGTGAGATCGGGGATTATCTGGAATGAGTATGATGACCATAAGGGAGCAGCCACGGGGAAACGGAAGTTTGAGGGGTTTGCGGCTGAGTTTGCTGAAAAGTTTTAAGGTAAAGGGCGGCCCGCTTGCGGGCCGCCCATTTGCCTGAAATCTGAAGGCCTGATATTATTCAGCCAACCACGATAAAACTTGTTCAAAAAGAATAAACCCTTTTATTTATTTTTGCTGTACAATCATACGACGATGAGCGAGAAGGATATCAGGAGACTAATGGATTTGGCTCGTGAAGAGCTGAGGAAAGGCATTACCCGCGAAGAAGCGATCCGCTCCCTGATGGATGCCGGTATTCTTGATAAAGATGGCCATTACACAAAACCATACCAAAACCTCTCCAAGGCCATTCGAAAATAGCTTCTAAGTAGCTAGTTATGTATGATGTTAGGCCTAATCTAATCTTTGGCTTCCATGGTTGTGATGAAAGCGTTCGCGACCGTCTGTTAAATCAGCCTGATGAAATCATCATCAGCAAAGAGAAACACGACTGGTTAGGGCATGGAATGTATTTCTGGGAAAATAATCATAAAAGAGCGTTGCAATGGGCACAAGATAAAAAGAAACGCGGTAAAATAAAGAAGCCATCCGTAGTAGGAGCGATCCTTTTTCCAGGGTATTGCTGTGACTTTCTCGACTCCACCTATATTTACCTTTTAAAAGAATATTTTGAGGTAATGTCCATCACATATTCCGCCATGGACGAAACTTTGCCCGAAAATAGGGATTTACCACATGATCGATATAAAGATAAAGTTTTGAGGGAACTGGATTGTGCGGTAATTGAATTTATGCATGGCAAAATAATGCGCAAAGTCAGGACCGAAATACTAACCCGGGGCTTTTCGCGATATAAAGTGTTCGATTCTTCAAGGGGCGTATTCACTGAAGGCGGCCCCGTCTTTTCCGGAGCCGGAATCTTGGAAAAAAGCCATATCCAGATCTGTATCCGCAACCCGAATTGTATAAAAGGGTTTTTCCTTCCCAGAAAAGAGATTGAGTTCCCTGCCTGGGCGGAAGGGAATAACCTGTAGAAGAATTTGCTTCTCATGCAACGATCCCGCCGCAACGACTGTCAGCAGGGTATCAAACAGTGAATATGAAAAAAGCGATACTGGCA
>DATHHO010000241.1:0-31275 GCA_035317125.1 Puia sp. | reverse complement strand
TCGACAAACGTGACTTTGACAGTACCCTCCGGCTCTATCTTACCGACATTTCCGATCCGGACCTGCTGAATGATCACTATGATGTTTTTACCGGGACCGCCGGACATCTGTACCGGCTGATCTTTGGCGATCATCCTCTGGCAGCTGAAAGGATCATCATTTCACCGGACGGGATCTTCTTTCCATTCGAAGCGCTGGTGGTAAAAGACGACGCGCGCAATCCCGTTTACTTCCTCGAAGGACATGCGGTCAGCTATACCTATTCCGCCCGCTATCTGCTGCACGATGCCGATACATCTTCGACCCGGGTAAGAGGCGACTTCCTCGGTGTGGCACCCGTACGTTATTCCGGGAGCACCGGCCTTCCCGCCTTGCCGGGCAGTGAACAATCGCTGGGGAGGATAGCATCCGGGTTCAGGAATACGAGCAACCTGCTTTCGGGACAGGCTACCCGCGATAATTTCCTCCGGCAGTTCTATGGGTTTACCATCATCCAGCTCTATACGCATGCCTCCGATGGGAGCGTGGGTGCCCGCGGGAGCGGTGGAAGGGGCATGGGCGGCAGCGGAGTCGGTCCAGGCAGCGGGGACAGTCCTGGCACCGGAGGCCCAGAAGGCGGCAGGGGCGATCCGGAGATCTGGTTTGCCGATTCGTCCCTGCCGCTGGCCGAGCTTATACCGGACAGCAAGCCCGTCACGCGGCTGATCGTGCTCTCCGCCTGCGAAACGGGAAATGGCCGCGTCTATGAGGGCGAAGGCGTATTCAGCTTCAACCGCGGATTTGCCGCCCTGGGGATCCCCTCCTCCATTACCAATTTATGGGCGGTGGATGACCAGGCCACGTACCGGATCACCGAATTGTTCTACCGGTATTTGGCCGGTGGCATGCCCCTTGACAAGGCCCTGCAGAAGGCCAAGACCGACTACATAAAAAGCAGTTCCCGCGAAAGAGCGTTGCCCTATTACTGGGCCGCCGCCATCTTATCGGGCGATACCCATGCGATAAAATTCAGCCCGCCCCATTCTCTGCTGCGGGAAGTACTGATCATCCTGGCGATCACCGGTCTTGCGCTGCTGCTGCGGTGGTGGGCCAGACGCCCTTCTCCGTAAGGCACCGGCCGCCAACTGGTCGCCGGAGCGGCGGCCGGAGAACTGAACAAATCAAAAGGCTCAGCCGTTATTTGGTGATCAATCCATTCAATATGAGCAAAGAAACTTCATTCAGCAAGGAATTCACGATCGGTGGCGATCTGAAGGTACACCGCATGGGATATGGCGCCATGCGCATCACGGGAGCAGGCATCTGGGGCCCGCCCAGGGACAGGGCCGAAGCGCTGCTCGTGTTAAAAAGGGCAATGGAGCTCGGCGTAAATTTTATCGATACCGCGGACAGTTATGGCCCCTATGTCTCCGAAGAACTGATCGCGGAAGCGCTGCATCCCTATCCCCCGGGGCTCGTCATCGCCACCAAGGGCGGCTTCCTGCGCACCGGTCCAAATCAATGGACGATCAATTCCCATCCCCAACACCTGAAGGAGGCATTGGCCGGCAGCCTGGAAAGGCTGAAACTGGATCAGATCGATCTGTACCAGCTGCATCGGATCGATCCGGATGTTCCTTTCGAAAAATCACTGGAATTCCTGCAGGATGCACAGGAGAAAAAACTGATCCGGCATATCGGTCTTTCCGAAGTCAGCGTAGAGGAGATCAAAAAAGCGCAGGAATATGTCAACGTGGTATCCGTGCAGAATAAATACAGTCATGACTTCCGCAAATGGGAGCCTGTCCTGAACTATTGCGAAGAGAAGGGGCTGGCCTTTATACCCTGGAACCCGCTGAATGCGGGGGCCGTGGAAGGCATGGCTGCGATCAAACGGATAGCGGCGAAGTCCGGGGCGACGGTACACCAGGTCGCTTTATCCTGGCTCCTGCATCATTCACCCAACATTTTGCTGATCCCGGGAACGTCCAGCGTGAAGCATCTCGAAGAAAACCAGGACGCCACCGGCATTGGGCTCACCGATGCCATGCTGGAGGAACTGGGTTGATCGCTGCGACAGTGCTCCCCGACCAGACCGCCCGGTCGCAAAAAAAATTTTACAGTTCCGGACCCTGCTGACATAATGCTGACACAAGGGGGTGTTTTCTTTGTGGTATCAATAATCACAAACTCAAAAACACAAACTCATGTCAACGATCATCGAAACCTCCACTGTAATCAGAGACCTGTTAAAAGAAATGGACCAGGAAGCAATCACCTCCCGTAAGATGCTGGCGCTCATACCCACGGAGTATTTCAGCTGGAAGCCACATCCAAAAAGTATGACCATTCAACACCTGGCTACCCATATCGCGGAATTGCCAGGCTGGGTAACGATGGCGCTTATCACGGATGGACTGGATTTTTCCAACAATCCTTATAAGCAGGAGGTCGTGAATGACACGGAAGAATTACTGGCTTATTTTGACAGGACCCTCGCCGATGGACGGGCCCATCTTGCTGAGGCCAACGAAAAGCTGTTGTCGGAAAGCTGGGTCCTCAGGAATGGAGATCAGATCTGTCAGGAGATGACAAAGGCAGAGACGGTCCGCGTCGCCTACTGCCAGACCGTGCATCACCGGGCACAGCTTGGCGTCTTCCTCCGGCTGCTGGATATACCCATACCCGGTAGTTACGGGCCCAGCGCAGATGAGATGGAAGCCGCAGCCTGATCATTGCAGGCCGGCCGGCTTACCGCAGTTGCGTCGTATCTACTCTGGACGGCGTATCCTTTCCCTGGATGATGGAACGCGAGCTGACGGCGATGGATTTGATGATCTGCGCCATATTGTTCATGTCCAGCGTGCCGATCTCATCACCCAGCTGATGATAATATTTTTCCGAATCCATTTTGGACGTAGAGAGGGTATGTGCCGGCACGCCCTGTCTGGCCAGCGTTGCATTGTCGGAGCGGTAGAATAACTGTTGTGTCGGATAGGGATCGGGGTAGAAGTGAAAGGGACTGCCTTCGAGGTTTTTCTCAAGGATCTTACCCATATCCGTACGCTCATAACCGGTGATATAGGCCGAATTTGTTCCCCACTTGCTCTCCGTGCCGATCATTTCGATATTGAACATGGCCGCTACGGCAGCCGGATCGAATTGTCTGGAAAAATACTGGGACCCGAATCCGCCGATCTCTTCCGCCGTAAAGGTGGCGAAGATGAGCGTCCTTTCATTGTCATGCCGCTCCGCGAAATATTTGGCCAGCATGATCACGGCGGTGGAACCCGATGCGTCGTCGTTCGCGCCGTTGTAGATGGAGTCGCCGGCGGCATTGGGCTTGCCGATACCCAGATGATCATAGTGCCCCGAAAAGATCACAAATTCTTTTTCCTTGGTCTTGCCCGGAAGGATGCCGACGACATTGGCCAGCTTCTGTTCCGAGATCTGCTGGTCCGCCTCTGCTGTAAAATGCGTGGGGTCCTTTGCGGTAGTGAGGATAAAGACCACATTCACCGGGGAACTGAACCGTGCCCGGCCCGGAGCGGCCAGGCGGCTGA
This sequence comes from Puia sp., assembly GCA_035317125.1. Lineage (GTDB taxonomy): Bacteria > Bacteroidota > Bacteroidia > Chitinophagales > Chitinophagaceae > Puia. The sequence continues at coordinate 27,733 of DATHHO010000241.1, read as the reverse complement.
AGGGCCTTGTAAAACTGGTGTCCACGAAGACCACGAGGTTCTTGTCTGCCTGTGTATATTTATAAAGGGCCGACGCCGGGTCTCCGGCCTTGACCCACACCTTTTCATATCCGCTGTGCTCATCGACCTTTATATGGGTCTGTGCCGAAAAGATGGCGATCTGTCCAGGCCCCTGTATGACGCCATCCACGCTGCCCGATGTGGACAGGACCTTTGTACGGATCATGGAGAATGGCTGGCGGTAGCTGCCGCTGTTCTTCCAGCTCTGCAGACCTGCGGCCCTGAACTGGGCTTCGATAAAATCGGCGGCCTTTTCTATGCCGGGAGAGAAGGTTCCCCGTCCCTGCATTTCATCGGAGGACAATGTCTTTTCAATCTTTTCCACCTCGGTGGGGTTGATGATCTTGTCGATATCCTGGGCCGTCAGCCGGCTGGACAGCAGTACAGAGGACAGGATAAGAGAGGCGGTGAGGGTTGGAATGCGCATAAATTTATTTTTCTCAGTGAAATACGGTTCCAGCGGGGACGGGTTCCTTCAGAGACTCATCATCTCTTTGAACTTCACGGTCTGGCGACGGCTGACCTCGATCTTTTCCCCACCCTTCATTTCCAGCAGCAATCCGCCGTTGAAGTAGGGTTCTATCTTTTCGATCAGGCGCAGGTTGACGATATGTTTACGGTTGGCCCTGAAGAACACTTTTTCATCCAGTCTTTCTTCAAGGGCGTTCAGGGATTTGAGGATGAGCGGCTTGTTCGGTCCGAAATACACTTTGGCATAGTTGCCCACGCTCTCGAACAACCGGATATCCGACAGCTTCACGAACCAGCAACGCTCTCCGTCCTTGACGAAGACCTGATCGTGCTCATTCAGGATGCTGCGGTTGACGGAGATCGGATGGTCGGATATGGGCTCCTTGTCCTCTTCTACCTGCAGTTTCTGCAGAGCGTCGGCCAGCCTCTTGGGCTCCACGGGCTTCAGCAGATAATCGAGGGCATTCACTTCGAAGGCCTTCAGCGCATATTCATCATAGGCAGTGGTAAAGATGACATTGGGCGCCCTTTCCAGTTCGGACAGCATATCGAAGCCCGTCTTGCCCGGCATCTGAATATCGAGGAAGATGAGGTCGGGGTTCAGGCTGTCGATCTTTTCCACTCCTTCATTGGCGTTGGCCGCCTCGGCGATCACTTCGATCTCGGGGAAATCCAGCAACAGTTTCTTCAGTTCATTCCTGGCTAAGCGTTCATCGTCGATAATAATGGCTCTGATCATATTGATTTATTTGCCCGGATCTACCGGAATGGACACCCTGGCCTCGACGGTGTTGCCATTCACTTCCCGGATGTCAAAGTTAGCTTTCTGACCGAATAATAACATCAGCCTGTTCTTCGTGCTGGCCAGGCCAAAACCGTCCCCATTGGAGGACCCGTTGAGATGGCCGGTATTCCGGATGATCAGTTCGTGATAATCGTCCTTAAAGTCCGAGCTGATCTTGACCACACCCCCGTTCACCTGCTTGCTGATGCCATGTTTGATGGCGTTCTCCACCAGGGTCTGCAGCATCATCGGAGGGATCGGCTGGTCGAGCGTGTCCTCATCGATGTCATACTGGATCTGCAGCCTGTCCTCAAAGCGGATATGTTCAAGGGCAAGATAGTCCTTGACGATATTCAGTTCTTTTTCAAAGGTCACCGTCTCCAGCTTCTCGGCCTGCATGCTGCTGCGCAGAATGTTGCTCAGCTCGGTGATGGCGGTCCGGGCCCGGATGGGATTCTCATCGACCAGGGCGCGGATGCTGTTCAGGGCATTGAAAATAAAATGAGGGTTGATATGCGATTTGATGGTCTTCAGTTCCAGTTCCTTGACCAGGGCTTCCAGTTTAAGGGTATCCAGTTGCTGCTTGCTGCTCTTCTCGATGTAGTGTATAAAATAATAGATCAGTACCCAGGGGACGATAAAGATGCCGATATTGAGCATCCCGCCAAGAAGACGCGTAGTAAAATCCAGTTTCCGTTTATTTTCCGAGAGATTGAAGATCTGGTACACACCCATCTGGAACAGGATAAAAAAGAAGCTGGTGAGGATGACCGCGATGAAGAGCTTGGGTAATACCTTATCGATGGGCAGCATCAGCCAGTTCATCCTTTTGATAAAGGCCCTCAACACATGGGTGCTGATGATGCCCACCACGATAAAGGTGAGTATCCTGGCCAGGTAGGAATAAGACACCGTCTGTTCGAAAGTACGGGCAAAAAACAGACTGGAGAGCCCTACCAAACTCCAGCCACCGATCTGGAACCACCAATAGTATCTGCTTGTATTCTTAGTCATTTACACAAGGTTGAATGAGTCAAACGCTGATCTCTGCCGATCGCTTTTCGCCTGTTCCGTTGATTCCTGTCTGATTCCTGCCGATCTTTAAAGCCAATACTTGTTGATTCCTTTACAATAGTCTGTCATTCCCGGGCAATCGTTCCGATTCGTTCAAAACTACCCTTTTCCGGTATCCCCGGCCCTTTCTTTTGTATTAATGGCCAAATAATCAGGCCATCGGTGGGAACCAGTATACAAAAAATGACCGTTCCGGCGTTCAGGGGGTTATCTGGTATGAATCTACGGTATAAAGCCGTATTTTTGTACCGATAAAGAAAGCACTGATGGAAATTACTCCAGGCCCCCTTTTACAGAAAATAGATTCTCCGGCAGACCTTAAAAAGCTGAGCCGTGAGCAATTATACCAGGTTTCCGACGAATTGCGGCAGTTCATTATCGACACGGTGAGCGTCCACGGTGGTCATTTTGCCGCCAGTCTTGGGGTGGTCGAGCTGTCGGTGGCCCTTCATTATGTCTTTAATACCCCCTATGACCAGCTGGTCTGGGATGTAGGCCACCAGGCCTACGGCCATAAGATCCTGACAGGCCGGAGGGATAATTTCGTGACCAACCGGAAATACAACGGGCTCAGCGGCTTTCCCAGGCGGGGCGAGAGCGAATATGACACATTTGGCGTAGGCCACTCCTCCACCTCCATCAGCGCTGCCCTCGGCATGGCGATGGCGGCAAAATACAAGGGCGAGAAGGACCGGAAGGCCGTGGCGATCATCGGGGATGGGGCCATGACGGCAGGCCTGGCCTTCGAAGGCATGAACCACGCCGGTGTGGCGGACACGGACATGCTGATCATTCTGAACGACAACTGCATGAGCATCGACCCCAATGTCGGTGCCCTGAAGGAATATCTCACCGATATCACGATCTCCCAGACCTACAACCGGCTGAAGGACGATATCTGGAAAGCCCTCGGCAAGCTGCCGGTGGGAAGTCATTTCACCCGCGAGATGGCGAGCAAGATCGAGCACAGCATCAAGGGGTTTATCAGCCGGAGCAGCAACCTGTTCGAGGCCCTGAAGCTGCGTTATTTCGGTCCAATAGACGGGAATAATATCACCAAGCTGGTGGATACCCTGAACGACCTTAAGAATATACCCGGCCCCAAGCTATTGCATATCATTACGGTAAAAGGAAAAGGCTATGCGCTGGCGGAGAAAGACCAGACCAAGTGGCATGCCCCCGGTCTTTTCGACAAGATCACCGGTGAGATCTATAAGAAACGTTACGAGACCCCCCAGCCTCCCAAATACCAGGATGTATTCGGGCTTACGCTGATCGAGCTGGCGGAGAACAACCCGAAGATCATCGGGATCACCCCGGCGATGCCAAGCGGATCGTCCCTGAAGTTCATGATGGAAAAAATGCCGGACCGGGCCTTCGATGTAGGCATCTGTGAGCAGCATGCCGTCACCCTGTCGGCGGGTATGGCCACCCAGGGCATGAAAGTGTTCTGTAATATCTATTCTTCTTTTATGCAGCGGGCCTATGACCAGGTCATACACGATGTGGCCATCCAGCAACTGCCGGTGGTCTTCTGTCTGGACCGGGCCGGGCTGGTCGGCGAGGATGGGCCCACGCATCACGGGGCCTATGATATCCCCTATATGCGCTGCGTACCCCATATCATCGTGAGCGCACCCATGAACGAGAGCGAACTGCGCAACCTGATGTACACCGCCCAGCTGGACAGTATAAAGGAGCCATTTGTCATCCGGTATCCCCGCGGGGAAGGCGTCATGCCGGAGTGGAGGAAGCCGCTGAAGGAGATCGTCGTCGGCACAGGAAGGAAATTAAAGGACGGCCGGGATATCGCCATCCTCAGCCTGGGTCATCCTGGTAATTTTGCCGCGGCCGCCATCCGCGAGCTCAGGGCAGAAGGGCTGGACCCCGCCCATTACGACATGCGTTTCGTCAAGCCCCTCGACGAGGGAATGTTGCATGAGGTATTCCATAAATACGACCGGATCATCACCGTGGAAGACGGTACGGTAATCGGCGGTTTCGGATCGGCGATCATCGAATTCCAGTCTGAACACAACTATAAGGCCACCGTGAAGATCCTCGGCATCCCCGACCGGATCGTAGAGCACGGCACGTTGAAAGAATTGCAGCGCGAATGCGGATTCGACGCTGCCGGCATCGCCAGCGCCGTCCGGGAAATGATGAAAGATAAGATCCTGGTGAGCACCACCCTGCAATAGATCCCACCCCCAAGCATCCTATACTGTTAACCACGCCCCCAGTTCCTATGCTGTCAACCGCAGCCTTGCGCTATTAGCCGTCCCCCTTCCGTCCTCCTTTCGTTCAGGAATCCTTAAGTCTTCCGGGTATGCGGGTCAGCATCTTTTTGTGTTTGTCGGTCTGTTTATTGCTGTATGGTCATCTTTCCCATGCACAGCAATATTTCTTTGCCCGATACACACCCAAGAACGGCCTGATCAACAACCGGGCCCGTTCCCTTTTTCAGGACAGCAAGGGGCGGATATATTTCTGCACCTACGGAGGACTGAGCGTATATGACGGTTCCCGCTTCACCAATTATACAACGGAGGATGGCCTGGTCACCAGCCTGATCAACGATGTCGTGGAAATGGGTGAGGATTCGCTATGGATCATTCCAAATGGGAAGGGGCTGCATTCGCTGGTGCATGGCATTCTGCGGGACATCAAAACGGCCGATGATTTTTACCCAGTCATCAACCAGCTGATCCATGGGAGCGACGGTTTTTTTTACGCGGTTGCCGACGAAGGTTTTTTTCGCCTGGAACGGAACCGCTTTGTCCGGATCCCGTTGCCGGACAGTGCCGGAAGAGAAACAGGACAAAATCTTTTGCATGGTGTCGAATGGAACCACCACTTCTTTCTCGTCGGCCAGCCTTATGGATACACCCAGCCCAGGACTGCCTCACTGATCGTCTATGACCTTACTACGCACCGGTCCTTTGCTCCGGAGAACACGCTTATATATTATTTCCCGGTCGTCAGCCCTTCGCATGAGCTCCTGCTGGCGACGGGCGACGGGGTACGGAAGATCGATCCGGACGGACTGCGGCATAACCATATCCTTACCCTGCCTCTACCCTTTTCATACCGGGAGACCGGATCGCTTACCTGTAGTTTTTTATATTTCGACCGGTCCGGGAATTTCTGGTTGGTATCCGGAAAAACCGTCAGCCGGATCGACCGGGACGGGAATAAGCAGGTATTTACCCAGGAGAACGGTCTTCCCCCGGGACAGACAAACTCTATCCTTCAGGACCGCGAGAACAATATCTGGTTTACCAATGAACAGAATGGTGTTGTCAGGCTGGTCGGCCGTCAGGTGCAATTCTATACACAGCCGGAGGCGGGTTTTACCGTAACGGATATGTCTGCAAGGGCCAACAGCGATTCGGTCTGGTTCTTTGACCGGCACAAAGAGCGCTTGCTGCTGGTCAGGGGCGGCATGAAAAAAATCTACCGGTGCATCGGCGTGCTTCCGCCCGCCGATCATATCCTTATTGGTCAGAAGGGGTATCTGATCGGAAACAAGGCGATCTACGCATTGCATTTCCTGCCCGGGCAACGGTTCCGCGCCTCGCTTCTTTACCAGGACCCGGCGCTCATCGACGGGAACGCCTTCTTTGACAGGCGGGACAACCTTATCCTGCCCTCTCTGAAACTGATCGTCCTGGCCGGCGGCAAGATCCTTCAGCGCCCCCTTTCTCATCTTGCGGACCAGGCCGCCGTGGATAAGTACGACCGGATCTGGCTCATCACCAGGTCCAATGAGCTGCAGGTCTACCGGATCGTTGGTTCCGACAGCCTTGAGCTGCTGCATAAATATGCCGGCGTGTTGCCAAATATCGGCCCCCGGTCGATAACTGTCGATGGCGAGGGGCGCGTGTGGGTCGGCACGCGGGACCATGGATTGTATTGTCTTTTCTTCGACGGCCTGAAATTCGTCTCCCGACGGCAGATCACCATGGCCAACGGCCTGGCCGAGAATTTCATCGTCTATCTGCTGTGCGATCCCGATAACACCGTCTGGGCCTGTACGCCGACAGGACTGGATAAGATCCGTTTTGGGAACGGGCATTTTTCAATCGATGACGTTACGCCCTGCAACGACATGTATCAGCGTACCTATAAGATCTTGTCTTCGGCGCAGGGGATCCATTGGGTAATGACCCTGGAAGGATATATGAAGATCATTCCACAGGTGGAAGAGAACAAGAGCGAATATATCCCTCCGGTGCTGTTCTCCAAGGTACTGGTCGCGGGCGAACCTGTTCCCGATCTTACGGGACAGTCCCTTTCGCTTACCTATGACCGTAATACCCTTTCGTTCTATATCGGGACCCCGACCTTTGTGGATGAGGGCCGGACCCGCTATACCTGGCTGCTGAAAGGAAGCCGGGCCCCAGTCTGGAGCAAGCCGTCCATCCAGTCGGCCATCAATTTCGTCAACCTGCCGCCGGGTAAATATATCTTACAGGTAAAGGCCCAGTTCCCCACGGGACGATATCCGGACCAGCTGGCCGCTTATTCCTTCGTGATACTGCCCGCCTGGTGGCAGACCTGGTGGTTCCGGTTGGTGGAGGCCCTTGTGCTGACGGGCATTATCTTGCTGATCTTCAGAAGCTATACCCGCCGCAGGCTGGCGTTACAACTCATCGCGCTGGAAAAGAAACAAGCGATCGAAAAAGAGCGTACCCGGATCGCCACCGACATGCATGATGACCTGGGGTCCGGTCTTTCCAGGATCAAATTCCTCAGTGAGACGATCGGCATAAAGAAACAGCAGCAATTACCTATTGATGAGGAAATTACCGGCATCCGGCAATATTCGCATGATATGATCGATAAAATGGGAGAGATCGTGTGGGCGCTCAATGAGAAGAACGATACGCTCAGCGACCTGCTTTCCTACACCCGGGCCTATGCCGCAGAATATCTAATGCTGGCGGGTATCCGCTGTACGGTGGAGGCGCCGGGGGATTTTCCCTCCAGCTTTGTCAGCGGTGAATTCCGGCGCAACGTGTACCTCACCATAAAAGAGACCCTGCACAATATCGTAAAACATGCGCAAGCCAGCCAGGTATGTATTACCATTGTCATTGGCCGGGAACTGACCGTCATCATACAGGATAACGGCATCGGCTTCAACCGGGCGCAGGTCCGCCCTTTCAGCAATGGGCTGACCAATATGCGGAGGAGGATAGCGGATATCGGCGGCGAGTTGCAAATCCTGTCGGACCGGGTACCGGCTTCCGACGCCGGAACGGACACCGAAGCTCAGGTCCCTGCCGGATCGGGCACCGAAGCCCATGGCTACACCGGAACCTTCACCAAAGCCCAGGGCCCCGCCCGGATGGGCACCACTATAAAAATAATCGTCCCGGCGGTACTATAACTTTTATACTATTGGACGGACGACTTCCCGGCAGTACCTTCCATGGCGAAAATGCCTATTACCTTAACCATAGTAGAGGATCTGGACGAAGTGCGGGAAGGGTTAAAGAATTTTCTGGCGTTGAGCCAGGAGTTCACCGTATTGGATGTCTTCAAGACGGCGGAAGAAGCAGCAGCATCCATCCCGGGTCTGCGACCCGATATCGTCATCATGGACATCAACCTCCCTGGCATGAATGGCATCGAATGTATCCGGCAGATAAGACCGTTATGCGGTGAAACGCAATTCATGATGTTTACCGTGTATGAAAATGATGAAAAGGTATTCGAAGCGTTGAAAGCCGGCGCATCGGGCTACCTGCTGAAGAACACTGGGCTGGTCAATATCCTCGGATCGCTGAAAGAGCTTTACCAGGGCGGATCGCCGATGAGCTCCAATATCGCCCGCAAGCTGGTCGATGCGTTCCGTACCCAGGCCCCGGGCGATACCCCGCTGGCCATGAACGGCCTCTCGCCCCGCGAAAACGAGGTCCTTAATTTTCTTTCCCGCGGGCTTTTATACAAGGAGATCGCCGATCAGCTGCATATCTCTACCGGTACGGTGAGACAGCATATCCACCGGATCTATGAGAAACTGCATGTGCAGAACCGCATGGAAGCCATCAACAAAGCCTATAAGAAATAGGGCCACCCCTGAAGCCACCCCGAAGCGCGGCCCCGGCCCTAACTTTCGTTCTATTGACGACCGAGCTGTTTTTTTATAGTTTGCTGTAAAAAAAAGCATGTTCAACAAAGTAGCCCCTAACGCCCTCAGCAAGATCGCCCTGGTCTTTATCATGCTGATCCCTTTTGCCGTTTACAGCCAGCAGGCAACGGATACCCTGCCGCATAAAAAGAAGGAGCATCGGTCCATCGGTATCGGAATAAAGGCGGGATTCAATTTCTCCAACGTCACCAAGGCTTCGTCGATCAATGCCGGAAGCCGGACAGGCTACCATCTGGGCCTGCTGATTGCACCTGCTTCGCACGGAATAATCGGTTCCCGTACGGAGCTGATCTATTCGCGGCATGGATATAATTATACAAACGATACATCCAGCGGTTCGGTGAACCTGGATTATATCATGCTTTGCCAATACATGGCCATCCATATCACCAAGTACTTCGAGATCCACCTGGGCGGGCAGACCGGTTATCTGTTACATGTGAAGGCGGACAGCAGCCGGCCTTCGACGGGGAATGCCAGCGTCGATCAGGCACTCAGTTTCTACAACCGGTTCGATTCCGGCTTCGGGTTTGGTGCGGAGGTCCATCCCGTTTCAGGGCTGCTCATCGGGGCGCGATACAATCTCAGCCTCTCCAATTTGTACAAGCTACCGTCTTCCTCCAGCTATGGCCAGGGAGCCGGTGGCCAGACGCCTTCCTTTGTTCCAAACATCGATCTGAAGAATAACATAGTGCAACTGTATCTCGGGTACCGGTTCTGATCATCCATTGCCAGCTTTGATCATCGCTGTTCTGATCTTTAAAACAATCCCATATGCGATCCTTGATCCCCGCATTTTTGATACTGCTATCCGCCGGCAGTTCCCTTGGACAGTCGGGTACCGCCCAGTTTGCCAAATCCCCCAACCCACAGTTCATTAACCGGCTTTATTATTACCGGGCGGACTCACTCTCTACCCTCGAACAAGTGGAAGGTAGTGTGCAGACCAAGATGAAGGCTCTGGGTTTTGGCGGCAGCGAGAGCATTTATAGCCTGGACGGGTCACGATCTACCATCCGCATCAGGGCCGCTGATACGCTTAGGTTCGCCCTTAAGACCGGCACGATGATGGACGATCCCTCCAGGATGATCAGGCTCTACTGGTTCGATTCTAAAAAAGGCAGCAGAGAAACCATTTTGAGCAGCCAGGGCAGGTTTTCTGCCGGAAAGAGTAAGCCGAACAAGAATGAGATCGCTTTCGACGTGCAAAAGTCCGGCAACGACGTTTATCTCTTCATTCCCTCCGCCCGGCTGGCCCCCGGAGAATATGGGTTCATGAATGTGATGATGATGAAGAACACAGGAACGAATATGTCGTACACTTTCTCCGCCTTTGGCATCGATCCCTGATCCTCCCCGTTAGATCAGGGGGTTCCCCGCAGCGTCCGGCCTGGTCGATTTCAGGAATTTTTAACACTCCATACCCCTTAGCGCTTATGGAATCTTCGTTTGAACCTCTCCTATAGGTTCAAACCCTTCCTTCATGAAATGGCTCCGAAATTCACTCCTGCTGGTGGCGGCATCCGTAGTCGCCGTATCCCTTCTGGCTGCCCATTATTATTTTAAGGGGTTTCACAGCGTGGCGTGGGGTGGCGATCACTCAGCAGCCCACGTCCGGATAAGCGCCGCCGCGTCGGGGCGGATCGCTCAGAAGGCACAGGTGGTAAGGTCGTTTGCCGCCGCGCATGGATACAGCCCGGGCATTGCCTTTCTCGTGGACATGAGCATACCCTCGGGAAAGAACCGGTTCTTCGTAATCGATCTGAAAAAGGATTCTGTCCTGATGACGGGCCTGGTGGCACATGGATGCGGGAACAAGGCTTTCAGCCTGGACCCGGTGTTCTCCAATGTCAATGGGAGCGGCTGCACGGCGCTGGGGAAATATCGCATAGGCAAGCCGTATAAAGGGCAGTTCGGGCTGGCTTATAAATTGTATGGGTTGGACCCAACTAACGATCAGGCCTTTGGCCGCAATATCGTATTGCATGCTTATCGCTATGTTCCCGAGCGGGAGACGAACCCTTATCCGATCTGCAACAGCCGCGGCTGTCCCATGGTGGCGTCGGGTTTCCTGAGCCGTCTGCAGCCACTGATCGACCGGTCCCCGAGACCGGTGCTGTTATGGATCTTTAATTGAAAGGTGTTTGCAATTGAACTGTTGAGGTCGACGTTTTCAAGTCTCGGTTCCGTTGGTTTTCAAATGACTTTCATGCCATCGATCTTGATATTTTTTTTAATTCAAGGCGTTATATGCCGCATCTTCAATAACCGCCGCTACTTTTTCCGGATGACTGATAAATAGCACGTGACTTCCTTTGATCTCTGTGGTTTTTGCATTCATTCTTTTAGCCCATAAACGTTCGGCGTCCGGTGATATCGTATGATCTTCCGTTGCTACGCAATACCAGCTAGGTTTGTGTTTCCAGGCCGGTTCTGTATTCACATAACTAAAGGAATCAGCTGAAACCGGTACCTGGGCATCGGCCATAAATTCTGCGAGGTCATTCGGAATATCAGCGCAAAAAACCTCCAATGGAATTTGGCTTTGTCATACCAAACAAATCCATTTTCAGGAGGAAGAATGCCTCTTTCTGTATCCGGTGCAACTGAACCAACCAAGACACCTAGCGTTTCTCCGGCATCCTGTGCAAAAGCAGCCACATATAACCGTCGGCAAATGCCCCATGCACCAATACGATGTTGTTTACTTTTGTTTTCATAAAATCTTTATTTAAATTTTGAAGTGAATTATCAGAAATCAAATGCATTTTCCCGGATGGCGCTATCTTTTTCCAGCCATTCTTCTATAATTGCTGCAAATTCTTCCCAGCCCTCTTCCCAGGCATAGTGGCCCGTGTTTAAAATATTCAGTTTGCTGTTCTGTAAACGCCTGTTAAGAATAAATGCATTTTCAACCAATGCGATCGGATCATGCCGGCCCCATATGATCTGAACGGCCACGGGCAGTTTATCAAGCCATACCTGCAGCAATTGTAAATCTTTTTCAAAACTCCTTAGTATCTGAAAAGCCTCAAACAGTCTGCCGTCAGCATAAGATGATATATAGTCGGCCCGGATCTCATTTGGCAAATGATAATTCTTGAGTTCGCTCAGTGAACTATTGATGGCATCTGCCGGAGAAACTTTTTTATAGGGTTCCAGATCTGTGGCTTCGATAATATCTTTTAAAAATAGATCCACCTGTAAGGGATATACAGAAGCCCCGCCACAGATGATCAGGGTTTTTATTCTCTCCGGATGCAAAGCTGCAGTGAACAATGATACCGGACAACCAATATCCACGCCAACTACATGCGGCTTTGTTAAATCAAAATGATCCAGGATCTGAACAAGAAATTCGCTCATGGCCCTTACACTATATAAGTCTACACGTCCTTGAGAATGACCATAACCAGGTAAATCAATGGCCAGCAAATTGCAAACAAGGGAAAGCCGCTTCCAAATGGGCGCGAATGCCAGAATACTTTCCGGCAAAGGACTCAATAAGACGAGGGTCTCTGCGTAATCACCGCCGCTTTTCGCAAAGCGAATTTTCAAACCATCCACGATTGTAAATTGTGTCTCCATGTTGTTCTATAAAAGATGAATAAATCATATATTTTGTCTATTTAAACTTTACAGATTCTACTTCCACATGTACGAGTTCGGGTTCCGGCTGAAAGCTATCGTCCGGATTACGGATATAAATGATCCGTTTTGTCGGAAGCATGATACCATCGTATTCTTTATAATCTGAAACGATCTGAGTTGAAATAAAATGATTCATAATATCCGGGGCGTAATCATGCCTTCGCTGAAAACCTCTTTCATCGTAGTAGAAAATCTGCACTTTATTATGCGTGGCAATCCAATCCGGAAACGTTACTTCCAGCCGTCGCCATATTTCTGATCCTTCCATCCAGGGTTCCAGTTCCCTGGTTTCATATCCGGATAAGGTGAAATTAAAAGGCGCCGTCATATAAGTCCAGAAAGCATAATTGCTGAAATAGAGCATCTGGAGCAAACTCCAGGGCGTTGCCCATTCATGACCTGCGAAAGTTGCGCGGGGATGAAGACTTTCTTCTATTATTTTACCATCACTCGTTTCGATGCTCACCCGGTCAGGCCGGAATGTAGTGAATTGATCTTCTTTTGGAAAATGATTAAACCCCGTTGATTGTTCATGCAGATCAGCGTGATAGTATACATCTTTAAATATATCGGGTTTGCCCTTTATAGCCCAAACTTTTCCGGTAACATGCAAATGCGCCTCGAGTGACGTATAGCCTTTCCATTTTTGGATGCCTCCGTGGGCTTCTACTGCGAGTTTTAATAAATCATTCATTGGAATTTTGTTTCTACTGATATAGCCAAGTAACTGCCAAAATGCAAAGACCGTCTTATCAGTCCATTGTAAAAAACCGTGAATGAATATTTTATGATATTTCGCTTTTTTACGATCGTTTAGACGAAATAAAGTGTATAAAAATGATAAGTCCCTGATCGCATGAAAGAGGATTTGAATTTGCGAAACCTGATTCCGTGTTTGATATAAAACAAGTCTGCTCATAAAAAAACGATATATCGCTTTTGGAATTTAGTCCGGATTTCACAATTAGCTAATTGCCAGTTCATTGGTTAGCGGCATATCATTGGCATTTCAGTTAAACGAAACAAATGAATTTATCAAACTCAAACATTTTATTATGAAAAAACGAATTATTGCAGTTTTCTGTCTGCTAAGTGCAGGCATGTTGATTGGTCAGGCGCAGGCCCAGGTTAAAAACATTGTCCTGGTACATGGCGCCTGGGCGGATGGATCGGGATGGGAAGGCGTATACAAAATCCTGGCAGCGAAAGGCTATAATGTGAGCATTGCAGGCAATTCAGATTTTAGTCTCGACCTTGATGTGCAATCTGTAAAAAACGTGCTGGCACAACAAACGGGTCCGGTTATTCTCGTGGGACATTCTTATGGCGGCGCGGTCATAACGCAAGTCGGAGATACTTCTAACGTAGCAGGGTTGGTTTATATTGCAGCATTTGCACCGGATCTGGGTGAGTCGCTGGCGAGCCTGGGAAAAAATGCACCACCGAATCCAGATGCAGGTTTTCTCCCGCCGCAAGCCGGTTTTGTATGGTATGACAAAGCAAAATTCCACAGGGATTTTTGCCCGGATCTATCAGCAGACCAAGCAAAGTTCATGGCCGACTCCCAATTGCCTTTGGGGCTGGCCAGCATCGTAGCTCCCATGACCTCCGTCGCCTGGAAAAATAAACCGGTCTGGTATCTGGTTGCTTCAGATGATCGTATGATCCCCCCCGATGCAGAACGCTTCATGGGAAAGAGGACGGGAGGAAAGGTCTCTGAAATCAAGTCCAGTCACGCGGTATATGTCTCTCACCCGAAGGAAGTTGCAACACTTATAGAAACCGCAGCCAATTCTGCCGGTCATTAGATATTCAAATAGGTAACGAAGAACAGGAATAATCGGAATCCGGCTGCTGAGTACATGGGCCGGATTTCTTTATGCTGTCAGAGCATGGGCGGTATTTGAACTTACAGAAACGTTTTTAAATTCGATCTGAATGGTAACTCCTTTATCAGACCGGATACTGACGGTCCCGTCAAGATCTTCGGTAAGTCCTTTTATTAATATCATCCCGAATGAACTGTCTTTTTCCAGGTCAAAACCAGCGGGAAAACCGTTCCCATTATCACTGATATAAAGCAAAAGTCTATCTGTACCTGTTTTCACTAGTTTGATGATAATCCGTGCTTCCGGATTATCGGGAAAAGCATATTTGATGGCATTGGTAATAATTTCATTGAGAATAAGCCCGACAGGCACAGCATGCATAACATCCAGGTCGGTGGGCTCTACTTCCAGTTCAAACCGGATCGTATTGCGAGTTTTAAAACTATCCTTCAGATATTCCAATAGATCACTGATATACTCTGGCATATAGATGCTGGATACATTTTTGGATTTATATAACTTCTGATGAATCAGGGACATGGTCTGTACCCGGTGCTGGCTTTCCAAAATCGCCTTTTGCGCCGACTCATCCTGCAGATAAGCGGTTTGTGAATTCAGCAGGCTCATTACGATCTGCAAATTATTTTTAACACGATGATGAACTTCCCGAAGCAGCCATTCGTTTTCACTCAACAATTTGGTAAGGGCCGTATTTTTTGCGGATATTTCCCTTTGATTCTCTTCCAGCTGAAGATTTTTCCTTTTTTTTAGAGCATATCGCTTATAAAGAAGACCAAGTAGTAAAAGGAGCATGGCGGCTCCAATGATAATTACATCGCGAATGGTTCTTGCCTGGCGGGCGCTGCTTTCCTGCAATTTCGACTCTGTGGTGAGCACCTGTATATTTTTTGCATTCAGTTCCAGGTCCTTATCCTTTTTTGCGATATCGTACTGAATTCTGAGTTCCTGCAATTCCTTTGACTTCTTAATTATATCCAGGGAATCATCCAACTTTCGGTAGAGCTGGTAAGACTGAAGCGCCTGTCCAAATTTGCCTTCGCTTGAATCTATTTTATATTGGTTACGCACGATATCCTTTTGCATGGAGACATTGCTATTCGCATACTTCAACGCCTCACCGCGAAAATAACGGGCTTTACGTAGTTGATTTACTTGAATGTAAAAATTTGACACCCAAATAAAAGCTTCTGAAACAGCAACTCTTGTCTGAACGTCATCTTTTAGCAGACCTGCATAATGAATGGTCTGCTCCGCATATTTATTTGCAGAATCTAACTTACCCATATCCTGATAAGAAGCGCCCTGATAGTAAGTTAACAATAACTTATCCAGGAGGTTAACCGGGGGAAATTCAGCGGTCGTAGTTTTAATGAGGTCAAAAAGCGCTTTACTCCTGCCAAAATTGTAAAGTGTGTATGCTTCATCAATAAACAACGGATACCAGTGCCTTTTATTTCGATTAGGATTTGACCGGTCAACGGCTTTATTATACCAGATAAGGGACTCATCCAGATCATTCAACCGGGTAAACAGGCCAGCCATACGCTCATAAAAAAAATCTTCGAAAAAACGGTCCCCATTGACTTCCATAATACGGACCGCCTTGCTGCCATATTCGAATTCATCGCTTAGTTTTCCCTCCTGCTGCGCAATATATGAAAGCACGTTGTAGTTATACTCTGTTTGCCGGAATCCGATCGCATTCTCCAGATCCATGATTTTAAGCAGTCCGGTTCGCACTGTATCGATATTGCCTCGAAAAAAATAGATCTCGAATATGCGGGTCAGCATTTCAATTTCTTTAACCGTATCTTTCAGTTCCCTGAATATATTCAGTGCGCTAGTCAGATCCTCGATCCTTCCGGCTTGTTGGAAAGGCGCAAAGATCCCCCGAAAGGCCAAGGCCTGGGCAATCTCTTTTTTATCCTCCCCTTTCTGTCGGGATCTTAACACACCTGTAAACAACTGGGCAGATCGCTGATACTCTCCAAGCTTGAAATAATACTCGCCCAGCATTGTATTCGTCATATTTTGCCATTTACCCGAAGGAACTCGGTGACTCCCGGCATCGGCTCCTTTTAAAAAAAGAAGGGAACTGTCCATGTCCGACTTACTATTCCCGGGTTTGTACATAAAGTAAGAGCCCAACTGAAGTTGCCATTTGATCTTTTCGTCCCCATTCAAATGATCCCCAAAACCGATTGCAGCCCGGATATCATTTCTGTCAATGAGCGACTGTCCGGGCAAAGTACCGCCGTCAGCATTATACACTTCATCATAGAAAAGAGAAGGGCGCAGATGTTCCGATTCACTTGCCAATACAACGGCACTGTCTTCATCTATAACCCCCTGGTATATGCCATGCGCAAACGAACTAACAATCTTCAATTGTAAACGCTGCATGGGAAGACTGTATGGCTGATTTTTTTGGGCGGTAGACGCTCCTGGCAATGCGAATAATACAGCAAAAAGAAAAACCAGTCTTGATATAATTGATCGTCTACACATTTTAATATTTCCAGGTGATACCGAGTTTTTTCATTTTCGAAGTCAGGGTGGTTGAGGGGATCTTTAAGATCTCCGCAGCCCCTCCTTTTCCTGATACTTTACCATTACATTTTTTTAACACAGCCAGAATATGAGCCCGATCGAGATCCGCAATGGTTTTAAAACTTTCTTCCTGATCTTCTTTTATATCTGTTATTGCAATCTCTTCAGGAAACTCGATTGATGAAATAATATCCGACGGTGTGATCAGAATATGCCGCTCTACCAGGTGTTGCAATTCGCGGATATTACCTGGCCAAGAATAGTGGATAAGCATCTGCATCATATCTGGCGAAAACTGTTTGACATTGTTTGAACATAAATAAGCGTTTTCCCGGAGGAAATAATCCACGAGCAGGGGAATGTCTTCGGGGCGTTCCCGAAGGGGTGGTAATTTCAAAGGGAAAACATTGATCCGATAATAGAGGTCGATCCTGAATTTCCCTGCGGATACTTCCCGATACAAATTCCGGTTGGTGGCAGCGATGATCCGGACATCTATTTTAATGGTTGCGCGGCCACCGATCCGTTCCAATTCCTTTTCCTGCAAAACCCTTAATAATTTGCTCTGTATTTCGAGCGGGATCTCACCAATTTCATCAAGAAAAACGGTACCCCCCTGGGCCTGTTCGAATTTCCCTATCCGTTGTTCAGCAGCGCCAGTGAACGATCCGGCTTCATGGCCGAATAATTCACTCTCTACCAATGAAGCCGGGATGGCTGCACAGTTTATTTTTATGAAGGGTTTTAATTTCCTTCCTGACATTTGATGGATCGCCTTCGCAATTCCTTCCTTACCTACACCCGTCTCTCCCAAAATTAAAACGGTTGTTTCAAAAGGCGCCACCTGAGATACCTGATCGAGCACCTGCAGGAGTCTGGGACTTTTGCCGATAATCCTTGTGAAGACACTTGCTATTGCCGGTTCCCCGGCCTTAAATTCCTGCAACTTGCCATCCGATGATTGTTTTTCTTTTTGTTTTCTGATGCTTTCAACAACCGTCGCCATCAATTCATTCAAAGGTTCAATCAATTCCAGGTGTTCAGGCTTATAAATATCGGGCTGCATACTGAATAAACAGATAGACGCTTCTGCCTTCTCCTGCTTACCGATCGGGATCATAAAACAGGATTTTAGATCATATTGCTGAATCAGTTTCTCTGACAACATATCTGAAAGGGCCATTCCCCGAAAATCATCCCCGTTACATACAGATATCCCGGATTGTTGAACAAAACGCCGCCTGAAAACATTAAGATCCGGAAGACTGACGTCTATCTTTTTCAGGAAGGCCCAACCATTGATCATCTCGTAGTCATCATAATTTAACCGGTGAAAAGCATATACCGAAGAAGGTCCATCCTGCCTGATATGGAAATCTACGATCATATAGTCGAAATAGATGACCGGCTTAAATGCTTTGGCAAAATACAAAAGCTTTTGTTCAGGCTCTGCATCTTCCTGCATAATATTCATAAGCAGATTGCTTAGCCAACCCTCCTGCCGGCGCATAAGTTCGGCCATTTGCCTATGCCGGTAATTTGCAATTTCCAGGGCAGCCAGAATATCTTTATCACGAAAGGGTTTTACAAGGAAGCCATATGGATTGGTTGCTTTTGCCGAGTCAAACATTGATTCATTGGAATTGGCCGTCAAATAGATAAAAGGGATATTTTCTCTTGTCAACGTTTTCGCCAGATCGATTCCCGTGCGTTCTCCCTTTAAAAATATGTCAAGCAAAACGATTTGTGGTTTTTCAATCTCTATTAAACCGAGCGCATGTTCAACGGATTTAGCAATACCCATCACAGTGTGACCGGCCTTTTCCAGAATGATCTTCAAATCATTTGCTTCGATAAATTGATCTTCTACAACTAAAATTTTCAAATACATCCTTTTGCTGCTTTTGAACAATCCCCATGCCCTATAGTAAATGAGTAAAAATCAAGTAATTGGCTTAGGGAAGGAAGAAGCAATGTACTCTATTTCGCCAATTCACCGTCTTGTTGGTGAAATAAAGCAATAATATCAGTATGTTTTATTTAATAACAATTGTCGTAAAAACATGAAATAAAGCAAATTCTTAAAAAGCAACCCTATTTAATAAACAGGACAGCAATGGCTTAACTATTGGGGCGCAATTTGTACTCCTGTTTGCATGAGCAAAGTCGTT
Source organism: Puia sp. (assembly GCA_035317125.1). GTDB lineage: Bacteria > Bacteroidota > Bacteroidia > Chitinophagales > Chitinophagaceae > Puia. Next base: position 8,962 of record DATHHO010000241.1, on the reverse strand, counting down.
TGGACGATATCGTCCGAAAATTCCCGGATTTATATCAAGCTAAAATGGCTCAGGATCAGTCAGCTGGCCGGGTATCTCACCCGCATTAGCGGTGAAGTACATGCCGATCGGTTCTTTACGAACCCGGAGGTTTATCTTTTTATTGAAGCCGGTTCTCTAAACACACAATACCCGGAACAAAACGATCGGCTGAAAGGTCAAAAGATGTTGGATGCAGAAAAATATCCATTTCTGGAGTTTAGTTCCATTGAAGGATGCCAGTTGAGAAGTGGATCGATATGGGAATTGCCGGGTGTAATGACCATCAAAGAATCAAAGTATCCGCTCACCATGATCATCAATAAATCGGATATTACCCTGAATCGTAAAAAAAATACAGCCCGGTTCAGACTCTTTGGTGAATTGAATCTCGAAAAATCAGATTTTTATTGCACAGCTGAAAATGACTACGGAAGAGTCGTTACTATCGAAGCCGAAATCTCTCTTAAAGTAAAAGAATAATCCAGTTTTACGATATATCGTTAATGCTTGTCATAAAATTTTACGAAATGCAGAAAATCACTTACCTGGAATATTGCAATTCGCTAATAATCATACCGTTAAAATTCGGCATTCGGTTGGTAAGCAGAAAGAAAATTAATTGTATGCTGACCCAATCGCTACAGACCGACCAATCCGCTCAGGCATTAAACCAGTACCTGCAGGAAGAAATACAGGCCACCCATAATTACGATGAGATCATTGGGTCGAGTACCGTAATGAGTAAAATATTTCGACAGGTATCTCAGGTTGCAGCGTCTGACAGTTCGGTTCTGATTCTGGGTGAAACGGGAACAGGAAAAGAATTGATCGCCCGGGCGCTTCACAACAATTCCAACAGGAAGGATAAGGTGATGGTAAAAGTGAACTGTGCCACGCTGCCTGCCAATCTGGTGGAAAGTGAATTGTTCGGTCATGAAAAAGGCTCATTTACCGGAGCTTTTGAAAGAAAAATCGGGAAGTTCGAACTGGCCCATAACAGCACGTTGTTTCTCGATGAGGTAGGTGAACTACCGCTGGATCTTCAGGTTAAATTGCTGCGTGCCTTGCAGGAAAAAGAAATTGAACGAGTGGGTGGCCGGGTTACGATCAAAACAAACCTACGTATTATTGCAGCCACAAATTGCAATTTGCAAAAAGATGTTCAGGCCGGAAAATTCAGGGCGGATCTTTATTTCAGGCTTAATGTGATTCCCATTCATTTGCCTCCATTAAGAGAACGAAAAGATGATATTCTTTCTTTATCAGACCATTTCCTTCGCAAATATGCGCGCAAAAGTATTGGGCGGAGCATGCATTTTTCAGCCAGAGCTTTGAAGGAACTTGCGGCATACAACTGGCCGGGTAATGTACGCGAACTGGAGCATCAGATCGAAAGAAGCATTCTCCTTACGAACGGAACAATAATCGATAATGTTTATTTACCCACTGAATTAAATGATAGTGCCATTCTTTCTTCCTCCTATATCAAATCCATTGATGAAGTGGAAAGGGAGCACATAATATCTGTGCTGAGAAAAACAAATGGGAAAGTGGCGGGTAGTGGCGGGGCCGCCGAATTGCTCAGAATTCCATCTTCAACCTTAAACTCAAAAATGAAAAGATTAAAAATACAAAAGCGTCTGATTGAAAACATCTTAAATAACTAATAATAAAAAATAATCATGATAAACGAACTATTAACAAAGGAAAACAAAGCCATCGTGCGCAGTTTTTATGAAGGGGGCACCGACCGGAACAAAAATGAATATGGCGCTATTTTTCATCCCGGTTTCACAGTTACTGCTCCCCGCTATCTTCCATGGGGAGGAACCAGCAACCTTGCCGATTATCTTACACTGATCCTGCCACAGGTAACAGCCGTGCTTGATTTTAGCCGCTTTAAGATCATTTCACTGATTGGTGAAAATAGTTCGGTCGTTATTGTAATAGAAATCGGATTGATGGACCTTACTGACTCCGTAAGAATTTCCGAGCACTGGGAGATTGAAGATGGTAAGGCTTTTTCATTGTGGGTCGCATATTTCGAAGCTTTCCGGCTTATAGCCCTGATAAAGGAAAATGCCGCTGCGAAAAAAATAATTTCAACTACTATTTAAAATAATAATTATGATTAAGTTATGTATTCTCGTTCCGCGTAGGAAAGACCTGACATTGGAAGAATTCAGTGATCATTGGAAGAACATTCACGGACCACTATTTGCAAGTCAGCCAGATGTACAAAAACATGTAATTCGCTATGTGCAGGCTCACAGCACCGGTGAGAGCCTCAACCAGTTTCCAACCGCGCCGTATGACGGTATTGCACAAATATGGTTTAACAGCCTGGAAGATATTACGGCGGTGTTTGGAACAGAAAATTATTTGAAAAATATCGCACCCGATGAGGCAAAATTTATCGACCGCGATAATATCCAATGGATTTATACAACAGAACATATTGTGATAGCATGACGATCAGTCAAACAGATCAAACATAATCCCGTCATGATCGTTAAAAAGGAACAGGCCGAATTCCTAAGGCACCCCCCCTCACGCGAACATCGGCACTTCGATAGCCAGCAGCTCCGAATCGGGACCGGCGAGGATGGAAAAAGCATCGGCCCCGGAGATACCCATGGCATCGCGTCTTCCCAGTTGCTGCCCATCGATGGTCACCTCTCCTTCTATCACAAATATATAAACGCCGTTACCGGGGAAAGCGGGAGTATACACTATCTCTTTCCCCGCCCGGAGACGGGTGAGGGCAAACCGTGAATCCTGGTTGATCCACACGCCTCCTTCCTTTGTATCGGGGCTGACGACCACCTGCCATTTGTCCTGCCGCAGGGTGCGGTCGAAGGTCTTCTGATCGTGACGGGGCGGTATGTTCTGCTGTTTGGGGAAGACCCAGATCTGTAAAAAATTCACCGGGTCGTAGTGGGATGCATTGTATTCCGAGTGCCGGATGCCGCTGCCCGCGCTCATGATCTGCACGTCGCCGCTGTAAATGATCCCTTCCGTGCCGGTGCTGTCCTTATGCGTTATGGCCCCTTTCAGGGGAATGGATATGATCTCCATGTTCTCATGCGGGTGGAGATCGAAGCCCGATCCGCCCTTGACCACATCGTCATTGAGCACCCGCAATGCGCCGAAATGGACTCTGTCGGGACTGTGCCAGTTCCCGAAGCTGAAGGAGTGGTAGCTGTTGAGCCAGCCGAAGTCTGCATGGCCTCGTTCCGAGGCAGGATAGAATATTGTGTTCATAAGGACCATTTTAATCGTCGATGGGGCCGGGGCCTTCTCCGGGATGATGCCCCCCGGATGAGGCGTCGCCTGAGAACAGATCGCCATCCGGATAACGCGGGCCGTCGGAGCGGTCCTCCCCGGCATTACCCGGCAGCCCGGTCTCAGCCTCTTCGGTGCGGTCTTCGTTGAATTCGATGATGAAATTATTCATGCCTTCCCCGATCATGATATTCATGTATTTCTGCTGCACGAGCTCCAGCATCGACAGAAAAAGGAAGATGGCATGGAGACGGTTCTCGCAGGCCTCGAATATTTTCCCGAAGGGCAGCACCTTTTCCTTCCGCACGATATCCAGCATATAGTCCCTGCTGCCTTCCATGGTATAATTGTACTGTACCACCGTGTGCACCGGTCTGTTCTGCCGTTGCTGGATGCGCAGCATCACCTTTTCGAAGGTCTTCATCAGCTTGAAGAGCGTAATGGCCTGGATCTCCGTGCCTTCGCCCGCCTCTTCGCCGATATAGGAAAGTTCTTTGGTGAGATTGCCCCGCCGCACCATCAGCATGCGGACAGCCTCCATTTCGGCGAGGGTGGCGGCGGCCTCTTTGTAGCGTTTGTATTCCAGCAGCTTGTCGATCAGCTCCTGCCGGGGATCGATCTCATTGCCCTGCTCATCCAGTTCTTTGCGAGGCAGCAGCATTTTAGCCTTGATCCGCATCAGCGTGGAGATGAAAAGAATGAATTCGCTGGACAATTCGATGTTGAGACCCTCTCCGGAATGAATATAGACCAGAAAATCCTGGATGATCCGGTTGATGGGGATATTGTAGATATCCAGTTCGTCGCGTTCGATAAAGAATAATAAAAGATCGAAGGGCCCTTCGAACTGGGGCAATTTGATCTGGTAGGTTGGATTACTCATGACGAGCGAAAATAGGGCAAATTCCCCTTAAGCTATGCCCGCGTTTTCCCCAAGTTGTGCATTGCCCGCCGGATTCGGAGAGCCCCGCTCGCGTGGCCTGGGCAATGACGCCGACTCCTGCCCCGGTTCGCCAGGCGTCCGCCGGACCAATAATGAACCCGGGCCGCCGGCCCCTTATGGCGTCGGCTTGGTGGGTTCCCTTTTGATATTGTTGAACTTATAAGCCAGCCCGATCCCCATGACCTCCTTGATCTGAGGCTTGGGACCGCCGGGAGTGCCATCGCCCTTCACCGACTTGATATCGTTGTCATAGATCATGTCCACCGAAAGGTTCATGGCGATGAGCCTGGTCACTTTCACGGCCAGGATATTGGTCCAGTAAAAGCTGATATTCTGGGGATTATGCAGATAATTGGAAAAGAGGTCCAGCTTGGTCTTGTACAAGGTCGTCTTACTGAGGTTAGCCGTATAATTGACCGAGGCGAAGGCGCCCAGTTCGAACCGTATATTCTTACCGGAATCGACCCCAAAAGCGGCTACGGCTGCGAGGGAGTCGTTCCTGACAATGACCCAGCGGGCCGTCAGTGGGGAGAGAAATAAGGAGAAATTATCATTTGGCTTGTAATCCATACCAAGGGACAGGAGAACATAACCTGGAGCGAGGAAATTTGAAGTAAGCGTCCGTGAGTTATTATCCCCGTATGCATAACCCTGGGTAAACTGGCTGCGGAAATTGAACAAGCCGCTCAGGTACCATTTCTTGCCGACATCATATCCATATTTGGAGACCAGGTCGATCCGGTCATCGGATTTACGGTTGCCCAGGCTGGTGGTGTTGACAAACCCATAGGCCAGATCGAGGCTGTTGTCCCATGATTTTTTGCCATCCTGAAAAAAAGCGTACACACTGAGCAGGGTGGACAGGGAGATCGAGGATTTATCGCCGCCCGCGGACCAGTTGCTCAGGGCCGCCTGATTGAAGTTCAGGTTATAAATACCGCCTGTCTTCCAGGTCTGCTTCGTCGTGTCGTTCGGATCTTTGGTGATCGTCTTGCCGGCATCGGCCTTTAAACTTTGGACGGTCTTGTCCTGGGCCTGCAAAAAAGAAATACTCAACACCGTAAGAAGGATCGGAAGTAAGCGCTTCCAGCTAATAAGGTTTGTCATAAACATATAGTTTGATTAAAGAATGCTGGTAAACAAAAAAGTTGCCAACAATTTGATTTCGCAGTTTTTTTTCTCCATTCCGTGCTGACGCCCGCCTTCGGCCCGTATAGCACATTGCCCGCACACGCACAGCTATCAGGCGGCTCACCCCGCGTATATCCCCGCGTACGCGATGCCCTCACGCTGGCAAGATCGATCGCTGGTAATTTTTAACCCTTCTACCTGACCGGGCGGCTCTTCAGCTCATCGCGGATCTCGGTAAGCAAGGTTTCCGTTGAGGTCGGCGCCGAGGCTGGTGGAACTGTTTTCTTTTCGAGGGTCTTGAACCCCTTTACAATGATGAAAAGAATAAAGGCTATAATAACGAACTTGATGACCGCGGCTAAAAAGCTGCCGTATTTCACGGCGCCCCAGGCAAGCTTATCGATATCCTGTAAATTCGCCGCCTTCAGGGCAGGGGTTAATAACAGGGGCGTAATGATATGATCAACCAAAGATGAGACGATCGCGCCAAATGCAGCACCGATAACAACGGCTACGGCAAGATCGACCACGTTGCCGCGCATTATAAAATCTTTGAATTCTTTGAGCATTCCCATAATAGTTGGTTTTAGTTGTGAAGGATAATATTTAGAAATTTATCGAATCCATTCCATGGCTAAATAAATTGTTTAATGCCGGGCACGGATATCCCTTACTTTTTTAAACCCGGAAATTTCATATCCAGTTTCTTCAGCGTGTCCCTTACGGCCGTTGCGATCACATATTCCTTATACCAGTTCTGGTCCGCCGGAACGATGGTCCAGGGCACTTCATTACAGTTTTCAAAACAATCCTCATACATCTTCATATATTCATCCCAGAGCGCGGCCTCCTTAAAGTCGTCTTCGTTATATTTCCACTGTTTAGCAGGGTTATGGATCCGCTCTTCCAACCGTATATGTTGTTCTTTGGGAGAGATATGCAGGTAGAACTTCAGGATATGCGTATCGTTATGCTCCGACAGCAAGCGTTCAAAATCATTGATGGCCGCCATCCTTTTACGCGCCTGCTTATCATCGCACCATTTATGCACGCGGGTGATGAGGATGTCTTCGTACTGTGAACGGTTGAAGATCTGGATGGTGCCTCTCGCCGGCGCATGACTGTGGATTCTCCATAAAAAATCGTGGGACAGCTCCTCCGCGCTGGGCGCCTTGAAGGACTTCACCAGGACACCCGCAGGATTGAGCTTGCCAAAAACGTTCCGGACCGCACCGTCTTTGCCGCTGGCATCCATGCCCTGGATAATGACCAGCAAGGAATGTCTGGACTCCGCGAAAAGGAGGTTCTGCAGCCCGTCGAGTTCCTCCAGGACATCCTGCAATTTTTCCTTCGTCTCCTGCTTGTCCCGGTCTTTAGGAGCCCTCGTATCGATCTCGCTCAGTTTGATCTTTCCCATGATCCCCGCCGTTTAGTTGTTCCGTTACCGAAAGTATAATTTATTTTTTTATTATATAGACCTGAGCAAATAAATGAAATACAGTCTACCCAAAAACCGGGAATGGCAAAAGATCGGGGGTCGGCGCCGGAATGGCGCTGCGGTGTACATAGGTCAGTAACCTTGCGGGCGGGGTAGAAGGTCGCAGTTCGAGGCCGATGCGGCGGCAGAACTCGCATCGCGTGGCCCGCGGGCGGCCTTCTAAACGGACATGATCTCTTTTTCCTTGGCGGCGAGATGTTTATCTACCAGGGAGATATGTTTATCGGTGACTTCCTGGATATTCTTTTCTGCGTCCTTTGCCTGGTCATCGCTGAGGCCGTCCTTCTGCAGCTTCTTGATCTGCTCGATAGACTCCCGGCGGATGTTGCGGATGGCCACCTTCGAATGCTCGCCTTCTGAATTGGCTTTTTTGACGAACTCTTTTCTCCTCTCTTCGGTGAGGGGCGGCATGAACAACCGGATGATGTTCCCGTCATTCTGTGGGGTGACGCCAAGATTGGCCGCAATAATGGCCCTTTCGATAGGCTGCAGCATGTTCTTCTCCCAGGGCTGGATAGTGAGGGTGCGCGCATCCATTACGGATACATTCCCTACCTGGTTCAGCGCAGTGAGGGTGCCGTAATAGTCGACCGTAAGCCCTTCGAGCATCTGCGGGTTTGCCTTTCCTGCCCTTATCCTGACCAGCTCGGTCTCAAGATGACTGAGCGCTTTTTGCATGGAATCCTGTGTTTCTTCCAGGATGAAATTTAGATCGTCTGACATAATTAGTTCATTAACAACCGTGCAAACCTACAGAAATTTAAGGATTCCGGGAGGGGAGAAATGCGGAAATTTGGGATCGGCTCATCGGACTGGGAAACCGGGGTCAGGCCAGTGGGATCGGGAAACATGGACCGGGGCCGGGATCGGACGAATGGATCTGGAACGGCTGGATCGGCGGGGGGCCGGGGATCAGTTCTTTTGTTCAAGGATACTGTCCTTGCCAAGCGATACCAGTTTGGAAGACTGTTTCAGCTGGGCTGGCTGACCTGCCTCCTTGATGCCGCTCCGGGCGACGAATAAATGGGGCGCCGGACGCAGATAGTACACGATGGCGATCAGCGTGAAGAAAGAGGCGAAGACAGAGAAGATCAGCAGGGTACAGTTCAGCGACCTGCCCAGGTATACCAGCACGATGAAGGCGAGGTTGATCGCTACGAGGAAGAAGGTGATCGTCTTATGCGAAAATCCTCTGTCCAGTAGCAGATGATGGATATGATTCCTGTCCGGGCTGAATGGCGAGCGGCGGTGCAGGATACGGATGCCAAATACCCGCAGGGTGTCCAGCAGGGGGATCATCAGGATCGTGAATCCAACGGCGGGAGCGGAGGCTATCGGGTAGGCTACGTCGGGAGCATTGGATACATTGATGAATTTTATGACCAGGACGGCGTTGATCGTGCCGACCAGCAGGGATCCGGTATCTCCCATGAATATTTTTGCAGGCTGGAAATTAAAGATCAGGAAGGCGAGCAGACTGCCGGCCAGGGAGAAGGCGATCACGGAATAGGGTAACATATTCACCGCCAGAAAGTACACGCCGAAGACAACTGTGGACAAAAGTCCCAGACTGCCGGCCAGCCCATCCACCCCATCGATCAGATTGAAGGAGTTGATGACCACGATAACCGCAAAATAGGTAAGGAGCAGGCTGAACATCTCCGGCAATTGATAGATGCCGAGGAAACCATGCATGCTGCGGATCTGTATGCCGCCATAATAAATGATGATAAAGGCGGCCAGCACCTGACCGATGAATTTTTTCACCGGGGAGATCACGAGGATATCATCCTTCAGGCCCAGAAAGAAGATGACGAGGGAGGCTGCCATGAAATATTGAAGGTCAACCGATTGTCCAAAGTGGAGCGTAAGCAGACACCCGAATGCGAAGCCTGCGAATATTCCCAGCCCGCCGAGTGGGGTGATAGGAGTATGATGGATCTTACGTTCGTCCGGCATATCGAACAGCTTCTTCATCTCGGCCACGTTAATGATCGCGGGGATGGCTAAAAATGTGACCGTAAAAGAAATAGCAATAGAAAGTAGAACATCAAACATTAGCCTCGTGTTGATAAGTGTACAAA
>DATHHO010000240.1:0-11528 GCA_035317125.1 Puia sp. | reverse complement strand
CGCTGCTGCCCCCTGAAATTGGTAATGACGATCTTTTGGGCGTCTTTGTCGATGGGGATCTTTCTCGAAGATTGCGATAAATAAGTAGATCCATAATAGAATTCAAGATACCGGTGCCGGTTGCCAGGATAGAAGACATCCGCGCGGAAGTCATCGGGATGCAGGGCGATCCATCCCGGGCTTGCACCGGTCCTGCCAAAGACGAGCAGACTATCCTGGTTTTGTGTGGCCAGCAGCAGTTCCTCATCCTTCGCAGACCAGATGGTTGCCAATCCCTTGGCATCGCCTTTTACAAAGAAGCCACTGGCGGCCGTCGTCAGGGGAGCAAAATTTCCCTTCCCATCCCCTTTCAGGCAAAGCCCGTTGAAGGCGTCATGGCGTCCGCTGTAAGGCTCCATCCCAAAATCATTGCCCACCATCAGCAGATCGGGGTTTCCGTCCCCATCGAGGTCTTCGCATTTCATCCCATATACCGGAGCGGTCTGGGCCTCTGCCGGCAATGGCTTTATGGTGAATTTCCCATTTCCCTTATTTTGAATATAGCTGGTATTCATATCCGTGGCCTTCAGCATGATCGCGCCGTTCCGGTCCCTGGCGCTCCAGAGATCGTCGAGGGTAGCCAGACCGTAGGACTTATAGGTAGGATATTTTTTCCGGATCGAAATGAGCTGTCCGATCATATCGTCTTTGGTAGACATGGGGAATGGCTTCATCGTACCATCCTCCGCCTTCATATAACAAAACACCATCGCGTCGAGAGAGCCATTCTGATCGAGGTCTTTGGCCAGAATGGTCATCGGCTCCTCAAAAGTAGCCTTGTAATTGGAGTTCAGGCCCTGGTTGCCCGCTATATAATCGATGAGGCCATCGTTATTAAAATCCCCGGCGACCAGGCTGTTGTACCAGCCGATATGTCCGCCGATGCCCGATGTCTCCGTCACGTTTACAAATCCCTTTCCCGTATTTTTTAAAAAGGTCACGGGCATCCACTCGCCGACCAGGACCAGGTCCACTTTCCCATCGTTATCGAAATCCGACCACAAGGCATCCGTGACCATGCCGATATGCTGTAATTCGGGGCAGTACTGTTGTGTTACGTCGACGAATCTGCCGCCTTCGTTCCTCAGCAGGAAACTCCCTGGCGCCGATGGATAGGCCCCGGATACCACTCTCCCTCCGACAAACAGGTCGGGCAATCCATCTCCGTCAAAATCCGCCGCGCGGACGCAGGACCCGTTTGACGTCTCTTTTGGAAGGGCGTCGGGACTTCTTGTAAATCTCCCTTTCCCATCGTTGATGTATAGGCGGTCCTGGCTGACGGCATGACCCGGTGGAATTTCATAGCTCCCGCTGACGATATAGAGGTCAAGGTTCTTATCACCGTTGACATCGATAAGCAGGGCTCCCATATCTTCCACCAGCCGGTTCTCTTTTTCCAGGAATCGCGTGGAGTCGAGGGTGAACTGTCCTTTGGCGTCCTGCATAAAGAATACTCCGGGATTTCCCGAAGTACCCCCGATATAAAAATCTTCAAAGCCATTGTTGTCGATATCGCCAACGGCAATACCCGGACCATACTGGCTTAATTTGTGGGGCAGCGTGGGCTGGATATTATAATCGACAAAATCCCTTTCCTGCGGCCGATACCGGATGCCATGTTGCGCGGTGACATTGCTGAAAAGAGTGGAAGACATTCGCTCTGTGGGCGTGGATGATGGAGCAGAGGTGCCGACAGCGTGTTGCGGGATGGCAGGGTGTTGTGGGGTCGCAGCCTGTTGAGCACCGTCAGCGTGTTGCGGGGCCGCGTCTTTATAAGAAAGCGTGATCGGCTGATCGGTCCGGACAGGACTCAGCGTCTGATGTCGGCCATCCGGCCACTCCACCACCAGGGAATCTATCTGCGCAACATCCCCAAGACCGAAATGGGCCCTCGCATCATCTGTCGAAAGATACCCCCTGCAGGGATGATGTTCATAGTACTGCTGCTTGCCGTCGTAGAAGATATGGACAGTTGCGCCGATACCATCCGTATTGAGGCCGGCGCCCGAAAACGACACCGACAGGGTATGCTGGGGGCTGCGATGCCCCGGCGTGTTCAGGGTATTCTCATAAATGAAAGCATCTCCGTTAATATTGTTCATGACCACATCCAGATCGCCGTCATTGTCGAGATCGACATAGGCCGCGCCATTGGAGAAGGAAAGTTGCGTAAATCCCCAGGCCACCGAGCTGTTCTCGAAAAGGAAGCCGCCGGTGTTCCGGAATGAATAGTTGGCGATCTTTACGATGGGTAAGGAGTCCGTCATGGCCAGGGAAAGATTTGCGGCTCCGCCGCCTTGTCCATTATCATAAGAGATATAATCCAGATCGGTGACATCCCGGGGCAATCCATTGGTGATGATCAGATCGCGCCATCCGTCATTGTCGAAATCCGCTACCAGCGGGCACCAGCTCCAGTCCGTCTGATAAACCCCCGACATAAAGGCCACGTCGCTGAACACCGGATGGCCGCCGGGCGTCATGCCACTGTTGATCTGCAGCACGTTCCGGACATACTGATGTTCGTATCCGTATTTCTGGCTGTTGGTATAATTGTAATATTCGTTGCCGCTCAGCATTCTTTTCTTGCGCAGGTTGCCTTCCGGAAGCATTTCAAGGGATATCAGGTCCACCAGCCCGTCATTGTTGATGTCCACGGCATCCGTACCCATGGCATTCCATCCGGTATGCTTAAAATATTCACCCAGCCGGTTCGTAAACGTTCCGTCCTTATTGTTGATATACAGCAGGTCGTTCGAGACGAAATCATTGGCCACATAGATATCCGGCCAGCCATCCTTGTTAAAATCGGAAATGCATACGGCATGTCCCCAGCCCTCGATCTGGATACCCGCCTCTCTGGATACATTTGTAAAGGTGCCGTTGCCGTTGTTCCGGTAAAGCCGGTCATTGTTACGGGCGCTGCCATCCGTCACTTTGGGCCTGAACTTATTGGGGGTCTTCGGATCGTTCAGTTCGTTGGTGACAAGGTAAAGGTCCAGATCTCCATCATGATCATAATCGAAAAACACGCCTTGCGTGCTGAATCCCGTGTCCGCTATCCCATAGGCCACGGCCATCTCTTTAAAGAAAGGAACGCCTTCTTTATTCAACCCCTGATTGATATACAGAAGATTGGTCCGGCGAAGGGCATCGGGTCGGAAAGAGGCGGATACATAAATATCCGGCCATCCATCTCCGTTAAGATCGACCACCGAGACGCCCGTACACCATCTTCCTTCTCCTCCTACACCCGCCGCAGCGGTAATATCTTCAAATTTCAGCGAACCCTTATTAAGAAATAATTTGTTGGACACCATATTGCCTGCAAAATAGATGTCCGGCAGCCCATCCCTGTTGAAATCCCCGATGCCGACACCGCCACCATTGTAAATATTCGCCTGTCTCAGAATATTGGTGGTATCGTTCTCCGTGATGATATTCTTAAAGTTCACACCGGTGCTGGATGGAGGCAGCAGTTTGAAAAGAGGAGCGTTAACCTGAGCCTGACCGTAAAAAGATATGCACAGAAAGTAAATGCCAGCGAAAAACCTCATCAACAAACAGGAGACTTTCATATAAGCAGTCATTTCGGGGCAAATTAGTTTAATTTACCAGAGCGACCCGGTGCGGGTTATTTTTGCCTTTGTCGATATCGTTCAAAACTTATTCAAATTGTTTCATTTAAAGAGGGGGCAGCCGGTTTTGTGGTATTTTGGAGGGATGCAAAAGATCGCTGCCATACTAACCGTTTTTTGCTTGCTCACTGCGGGTGTGAAGGGTCAGGAATTACGAAACACGAGGGACTTGCCGGACTCCGGCGGATTGCGGGATGCAGCGTTTCTCCATCGTTCCATAAAGGCCATGACGGACATCATGGTGCACGATATCTATTCCCCTCCTGTGGCCAGCCGTATCTATGCTTATATCAGCGTTGCCGGCTATGAAGCCTGCAGACATGCCGATCCGCATTACCGCACACTTGCCGCTCAGTTGCGTGGACTGACTCCCGCAGATCCGCCGACCCCCGGCAAAAAATACAATTATTCTCTGGCCGCCGCCCATGCCATCCTGGTCGTCGGCAAATCGCTTGTGATCTCGGAGGAAAAAGTAGAGGACTTTCATACAAAGATCCTCCGGGAATTCAGGGATGCCGGCATGTCTCAGGAGGTATTCGACAACTCTGTCGAGTTTGGCAAGCAGGTGGCGGAGCATATCCTTGCCTGGGCTGCCGGGGATAATTATAAGCAAAGCAGGGCGTTGCCAAAATTTGCGGTGACCGACGATCCCGGGTCCTGGAAGCCCACCGCTCCCAGCTATATGAAGGCAGTGGAGCCGCATTGGAACGAGATCAGAACATTCCTGATCGATAGCGCTCAGCAGTTCAAGCCCGATCCATCTCCTCCTTTTTCGACCGATACGAATACCCGGTTCTATAAGGAAGCAAAATATGTGTTTGAAACAAGCCAGCATCTCTCAGCCGAACAGGTGGAAATCGCCAATTTCTGGGACTGCAATCCTTTCAAGATGAATATCAACGGGCACGTCATGTACGCTTCCAAAAAGATCTCTCCCGGGGGTCATTGGGTCAATATTACGGGTCTGGCCTGTAAAAAGGCGCATGCAGGACTTGTCCGGAGCGCGGAAGCCTATGTCTGTATTGCCGTCACGCTGGCCGATTGTTTTATCAATTGCTGGGATGAAAAATACAGGAGCACCGTGATCAGACCCGAGACCTATATCAATCAGTATATCAGCGAAAGCTGGATGCCCGTGCTACAGACCCCTCCATTTCCGGAATACACCAGCGGTCATAGTGTCGTCTCGGCGGCGGCGGCCACGGTGCTGACCAGGCTTTTCGGAGAGAATTTCCAATATGCCGACTCTACGGAAATCGAATTTAAGATCCCCGTAAGGCGCTTCACCTCTTTTAAACAAGCGGCGGAAGAAGCCGGTATCAGCAGGCTGTATGGTGGGATACACTATATGCCTTCCATAAAGAATGGTCTGAATGAAGGATATGCAATTGGGGAATATGCCGTATTGAAATTAAGGACGCGTCAGGATTGAAATGCGCACGATCCGGTGCGGCATCCGACCGGCACGCGCGGAGCCCCAGACGAGGCCACTGCTGTAGCTGCGGCTCAGATCTTCTTCTTCTCTGGTTGTTTCGAATTCATATACTCCGTCGGGGTCATTTCAAATTGCCTGAGAAAGTTCCGGGCAAAATTGCTCTGTGAGCTGAAGCCTACCATATAAGCGATCTCGTAGATCTTATAGTCTCCTTCAGCCAGCAATTTTGCCGCTTTTTTCAGTCGGCTGATATTGATGAGCTCGACAGGAGTGAGATCGGATATGGCCTTGATCTTGCGGTAAAGCGTGATCCGGCTCATATTCATGATACCGGCCAGCTTTTCAACATCCAGCTCCGGGTCTTCGATATTTTTACAGATGGTATCGTTCAGAGTCTCTAAAAAACGTTCATCGGCCTTCGAATGGGCCATCGATTTGATATGGACAAGCGGAGAGCGGGCGAAAAATTCCCTGATCATATTCCGGTTGGATAAAAGGCTGGCTATCTGCGCGAGGAGATGATCCTTAGAAAAGGGTTTCTCGATATAGGCGTCCGCCCCCAATTCGAGCCCCTGGACCTTTGATCGTATCGTGTTCTTTGCGGTGAGAAGGATGACGGGTATATGAGAATATTCGAAATTCGATTTTATGATCTTGCACAGTTCGAATCCGTCCATCACCGGCATCATCACATCGCTGATCACGAGCTGAATGGCTTCCGTAGCAAGCACCTGCAGCGCTTCCTGCCCGTTCTCTTTTTTCAGCACGGTATACCTTGAGCTCAGCACTCTTTCGAGAAATTCCAGTATTTCTTCATTGTCGTCGACGATCAGGATCATGGGCAGCATATCGTTGGAATTTATTTTAGTTCATAAACTTTCTTTTTTTTAGGATCGGGCTTGTCTTCCGGTACGGATGGTTTCAGCGGGAGCCAGAGCACAAAGGTATTCCATCCATCCTGCGGATCTTTGAGGTACAATTTGCCCATGTGCAGTTCGGCAAGGGACCTGGCAAGCGCCAGACCTATTCCCGTTCCTTTTTGTTTTATGGTTTCTTTCAACCGGTAAAATGGTTCAAAGATCCTTTCTTTCATTTCAGCGGGTATGATAAACCCGTCATTGGAAATTTCGATGATAAAGGCGTTGCCCTCCTTTTCCGGCGCGTATAAGCGCACGGTTACTTCCTTGTGAGCATATTTAACGGCATTGTTGAAAAGGTTGCTTAATATTTTGTCCAGCGCCTCTTCATCCGCAAAGGCAAATATTTCCTGAGCCGGTACATCGATAGTATAGGAAAGCTGGTTCTTTTTCGCAAGGGAGCCGAAATTGGCATAAACTTCTTGTAAGGCTTCCCTGATATCCAGTCTTGCAAAGCTGAGGCTGAACCCTTTTATCTCGGTCTGCCGGAAATCGAGGACCTGGTTCACCAGCGAGATCAGCCGGTTAGTGTTCCTTTCCATCATGACCACATCTTCCCGGATACCGGGTGTTTCATCGACTTTTTCCATCAGATTTTCGAGCGGGCCTTTGATCAGGGTAAGGGGCGTCCTGATCTCATGGGCGATATTGGTAAAGAAATCGAATTTAGCTTCGTAGATCTCCTTTTCCTTTTTATCTTCTATCCTTTTATGATAAGTGTTGATCAGATACCAGGCGAGGAGGATCAGGATCGTGGCGTAGAACAGCCAGGCCCAGATGGTAGCCCAGAAGGGAGGTAATATGGTAATGCGGAGCTGTTTTTCGGCGATGCTCCAAACACCGCCGGTGGCCGCCCTTAATCTGAACGTATATTTTCCCGGCGAGAGATTGGTGAAATAGACTTTGCGGTTGGTCTTTAAATAGGTCCATTCCTTATCTAAGGCTTCCATCTTGTAATTGTATTCCGTCATTTCCGGAGAGGCATAGCTTAATGCGGCGAAATCGATGCTGAAGGATGACTGATTATAAGGTAGCGTGATCTGATCCGTGTACAAGGTAGATCTTTTCAGAAAAGAGCTGTCCTTGTCGATCATAAGCTCCTTGTTGTCGACCTGGAAACCGGTAATATACACGGAAGGCATGAATGCGCTGCGCACGAGATCGTCCGGGCTGAACGTGACCATCCCTTTTACGCTGCCGAAATAGAGCCGGCCTTCCGCGTCCTTGAAACCCGAGCTGTAATTGAACTGGTCATTCAGAAGGCCATTAGCCCTGGTAAAGGCCTTGCCCGGCGTTTTTCCTTTGTACAGACTGATAAGCCCCTTGGACGTGCTTACCCACAGGTCATTATTATCATCCTCCAGCGCCTTGAAAATAAAATTGCTGGGAAGACCGGTCCCCGTCGTAAAATGCGTGAACGTCTTCCTGTCCGCGGCAAGACAATACAGACCCGCTCCTTCCGTTGAGAACCAGATATTGCGATGGCTGTCTTCCAGGATGGCGTTAGAGGTATTCAGAACGATCGTGCTGGCATCCGATGGGTTGCCCTTGTAATTCCCGTTAAGTTTAGTTGCAGGGTTGTAATAATACACGCCGCTGCCATGGGTGCCCAGCCATATCGTCCCTTCGTGGTCTTCGATGATGGCCGCGACGAAAAGATGTTCGGGGAATCCCGGGAGCAGGGAGAAATCGTCGGTTTTTTCGTGATAGACGTATGCTCCGTTGGACGTGCCCATGATGAGTTCTCCGGCCGCGGTCCGGAAAAAGCAAAGCACAAAATTGCTTTTAAGCTCGTTGGGGCGCGGTCCCGCCAGATAATGCTTCCTGACCCTTCCGGTCCTTATGTCCATGACATCCAGTCCATGTTCGAAGGTGCCGATCCAGAGTTCGTTCCCGATGGGTATAAGGCCATGGATATTTGTATAGCCGATATCGGTAGGCGATCCCGAAGGAAGGTATTGCGTGATGGCGCCGGTCTTTGGATTTAATTTGTTCAGGCCCGCATCCTCGGTGCCGATCCATATATTGTTATACCGGTCCTGACAGATCTCCCTTACAGCGCTGCCACTGATGGAAGTACTTGAATTATCGGGAAAATATTTACGGAACGCGGAATGTTGCCGGGAATAATAGTTCACTCCACCGAAAAAAGTGCCCGCCCAAACGCCGCCTTCGGAATCTTTGCAAAGGGTATATACGGCGTTGTCGGAAAGCGAATAAGGATCAAGGAATTTTTTTCGGAGGTTGTTCACCTGATGAGTGCTGGTATTCAGGATAAAGATCCCGGACTCAGTGGCCAGCCAGAACTCATCGAGTGAATACTGGAGGATATCCCGGACGAAAATGGTCGTTTTATCGGGGTTATACACCAGCACATCCTGGTACGCGCCCGTGATCTCGTCAAAGGTCTTCAGGCCCTGACTGGATGTCCCGATAAGGAAACTATGACTTCCAGAGGGGCGGATCCGCTGGACCCACCGGCTGGCAGGCGCCGGAGAATGGCTGAAAAGATCATAGCTGGTGAATGACTCCGTGACGGGCTCGAATTTCTTTATGAACCCATCGTTGGTGGTGAACCAGATGTGACCATCTTCCGATTTGCAGATGGAGGTAGCGAAGAAATATTTTCCTTCAGGGAAATGGGTAAGCCGCTTTGTCTGAAGATCATACCGGTATATATTATTGAGACAGAGGAACCATAGATTGCCTGCGTCGTCTGTCTGGATCCAGTTGATCTCGACCAGTGAATCGATGACACGGACGAGTTTCTCCTGCTGTTCATCAAACCGGAACAATCCATTCTGTCCTCCGACCCAAAGGATCCCCCGCTGATCGCAAAAAAGACAATAGATGAGATCGTCGCCAAGACCCGTTCCTTTTTTATCGTTGCGCGTAAACAATTTGAAATGATAGCCGTCGAACCGGTTGAGCCCTTCCTTTGTGCCGAACCATAGAAAACCATTCTTATCCTGAACGCTGCAGAATACGGTGCTGTTCGCGAGACCGCTCTCCACCTGATAATGCTTGAAATAGTATGGCTGTGCACGAAGGCTCGTGCCATACAATGCAATGAAGCAGAAAAATAGTATTATCTGTAACGGCCTGAGCATGAAAAATTATAATGAAACATTATGTTAAAGTTATGATACGCACTGAATCAGCGTACTCGGATAAAAGCAGTTTCTTCACACGATGATTTAAAAGTAAGTATTATACCTGAAATAAATCATGTAAACGATTACAACCATATTTACAAACCAATCGATTGCTACATGAAATCTTCTACCAGGCATTTCATGCCTATAACTGCGTGTGTGTCAACCTGCATAAGGCAAAAAAACCGCTTCTTCTTTCTTGCCTTGTCTCTTCTCTTCTGCGGATCTGCCTTTTCCCAGTCAACACCGAAGATCGTAATTACAGGCTCGGTGAAAGATAGCAGCGGAATTGGCATCGCGACTGCCACTATTACGGAAAAAGGAACAAAAAACGCCGCCCTCGCCGACGCCAGTGGTAATTTTACCATCCGGGTTGCGGGCGAATCCTCCGTATTGGTATTCTCATCCGTTGGATTTACCAGCAAGGAAGTAGCCGTTGGCGGTCAAAGAAGCATCGGCTTATCGCTGGAAAGATCGAATAAGGATCTTGGGGAAGTGGTCGTCATCGGCTATGGTACCCGGTCGAAGCAAGCCATTACTGGATCGATCGCCACCGTGACCTCCAAGGACATCGACCGGGTACACGCCGGCTCTACCGTCAGCACCGGTCTCGCCGGAAAATTGCCGGGGGTAACCTTTCGCCAGGCGGAAGGAAGACCCGGAGCTACGGCTGCGATCCAGATCAGGAATTTTGGCGCTCCATTATACGTTATCGACGGGATCCAGCAGGACGAGGCACAGTTCAATAACCTCGCCGCCAACGATATTGAAAGCATCAGCGTGCTGAAAGATGCATCCGCCGCCATTTACGGAGTACGTGCGGGCAATGGGGTCATCGTCGTGACGACGAAAAAAGGGATCGTTGGAAGGAATAACGTCAACGTGGACGCCTATGTGGGTGGTCAGACCTGGGACCGCTTCCCCAAAACACTTACCAACTCCTATGACTACGAACGGTTCATGGCCGAGGCGCAGGTAAATTCGAATGGCAGCACCAGCATCACCCAGGCCGATCTGGATAAGTACAAACAGGGCGCCAGCGCAGGACCTCAATACCGGAGCTTCGACTGGAGAAGTTATGTGCTCAAGCCGAATGCCCCGCAGAATTCGTTCAACCTGAATATCAACGGGGGCAGCGATAAGGTCAATTATTATGTGTCCGGAACGCATCTGTTCCAGGCCTCCGAGTCGGGAAGGGAATATAAATATTACCGGTCCAATATCACCTCGAATGTCAACGCACAGATCACGCCACGGCTGAAAGTAGGCGTGAATGTCAGCGGATCGATCGAGACCCATGAGAACCCCGGCGTACCAGGCGGGGATGATTATTTCCTGTCGCGGCTGGCGATCCTGCGGAATACACCCGTAGAACGACCATTCGCCAACGATAATCCATTATATCTGAATGACCTCGGACCGCATCTGGAATCCAACTATGCTTTTCTGAGCTATGCGCTTTCCGGGCATTTTCGCAGCGACAAGCGGATCGTGCAGACCAATGCCAATGCGGAATACAAGATCCCGGGCATTGACGGGCTGACGGCGAGGGTCGTATATTCCTATTATTTTTATGATTATATAGAGAACAACCAGGAATATACCTATAAGGCTTACACGTACCATCCGGACGATCAGACCTATGCGGCTACGGGTGGCAGCACCAACCCATGGCGTGACCGCGAACAGATCAAGCAGATCAATACCACGGCGCAGGCCCAGCTGAACTATAATAATACCTTTGGCGAGAGTTCGGTCGGGGCCACCTTCGTGGCAGAAAGGATCGAAAACGAACATATCCGCAACTGGATCCATGGTTCTCCAATCTCGAATAATCTTCCGCTCGTTTATTTCCCCATCATCGATCAGTACCAGGACAGTGATGATAAGGAAGCGCGGATCGGCTATATCGGCCGGGTGACCTACAGCTATGCCAATAAGTATTTCCTCGAAGCATCCGCCAGAAGGGACGCCAGCTATCTTTTCGCGCCCGACAAACGGGTCGGTTATTTCCCAGGCGTCAGCGCTGGCTGGAGGATCACGGAAGAGGGGTTTATGAAAGATCTGATCGGCAACAAAAATGTGCTGAGCGATCTTAAGTTGAGGGCCTCTTATGGTAAGACGGGGGATGACAGGCTGCCTACGGATGCCACCAGGCCCATCATAGCCCCCTATGCCTATCTTCCGGGGTATGCTTATAACGTAGGTACATCCATCATTGACGGAAATGCGGTGACCACCTCGAAGGATCAGGGGATACCGATCACCCGCGTCACCTGGCTGACCAGTAAAATTTCCAATATCGGACTCGACTTCGGGTTCCTTAAATCAAAGCTGACCGGTA
>DATHHO010000239.1:0-26199 GCA_035317125.1 Puia sp. | reverse complement strand
GACCTCCCGGATGGTCTTTTCTACGGCCACACTTCTGAACTTACGGCTCGCCTCCGGTATGCGGACGACGGGGAAGTCGGCGAATACATGGTCCGCCGCACCCGCATCACCAGGACCTGCAACAGCGCTGGTACCCGCACTATCGCCAGCGCCTGGTAAACTCCCAGCGCCCGATGCATGGGAAGCGGCTGCGGCCCCCGATCCTGCCCCTGCCATAAGCCCTGTGGCGGCGAGCGTACTTTGCTGAAGAAATTTTCTGCGTTGCATAGTTACAAACCTACATTATTTTTTATTTAGTCCCCGGCGGCTCCCATTCATCCAGCCCGGTCCTCAGTCCCCACCGGGTCCTATTCATCCGACCCGGTCCCCAGCCCCGGCCAGCGGCGCCCGCTTCTTCCACAACCCCCGGGTAAAATAATAAACGACCGCCCCGCAACCAGCCAGCAACAATCCGAACAAGGCTATCTTACCCGTGGAGAACAACACGAACAGCCATATCCCTACCGACAGGATCACCGGCAGCGGATAGAGCCACATCCGGAAAGGGAGGCCCCTGGTCCCCTTCCTTCTGCGCAGGCTGATCACCCCGATCGCCTGAGCGACGAACTGCACGAGGATCCGCATGGCCAGAATAGCGCTGATCGCATTTTCGAGCCTCAGCGAAAGGCTGAAGACAAAGCCCAGACCCCCGATAAACAACAGGGAGACATAGGGGAAGGATTTTTTGGGATGCAGATGCGCGAAGATGGGGAAGAAGCTGCCATCTACCGCCGCGGCATAGGGTACTCTCGAATAACCCAGCACCACGGCGAACAGCGAGGCAAAAGCGATCCACAACACCAGCACCGTCGCAACGACGGCCGTCTGGTGACCATATATTTTTTCCATGAACAGGCTCACGATAAAATCCGACTTCATGGCTTCCTGCCACGGTATCACGCCCACGATGCTCAGGTTCATACACAGGTATAAGATGGAAATGCAGAAGATCGAAATAAAAATGCTGCGCGGGATATTGCGGCCGGGGTTCCTGATCTCTCCGCCGAGGTGGCAGACATTATAATAACCGAGATAACTGTAGATGGTCTTTACCGAAGCCTGACCCAGCAATAATAAAAAAGCGACGCTGAACATCGACTGTCCCGGCTGAGTTCCACCCTGCCCTCCCAGGGTTCCTCCAGGCCCCGCACTCTCCGGCAGAAAGGAATAATGGACCTGCCGGTGCATAAACCCACTGATGATGATCCAGCAGATCGTGATGACGACGCCGGCCCAGAGAAAGACGGAGATCTTGCCGATGGTCTTTGTATTCCGGTAGAGGAGCATGACGACCACGATCACCAGACCACCGGAGACTAATTTCTTTCCCAGCCAACCCAGCGGGACCAGATAATCGAAATACTGAGCGAACCCGATCGCGCCCGAAGCCACCACCAGCGGGGCCTGCAGACAGGTCTGCCAGACAAAAAGGAAGCTCATGAGCTTGCCCCATTTCTTACCATAGGCCTCTTTCAGAAAATTATAGCTGCCGCCGGCAAGGGGGTAAGCGGCTCCCAGCTCGCTCCAGATCATGCCATCGATGATGGCCGTAAATGCGCCGAAGATCCAGGCCCAGAGGAAGAGATTGCTGCCGACCATCCGGATGACCAGGGGGATCATCACGAAGGGGCCGATGCCCACCATATCGATCATGTTGATGGAAGTCGCCTGTAATAATCCGATCTCCCGTTTTAGCATAGCGCCACCCTTTGTTGCAGTTGCTCCGGTTTCTCCCATTGACTCGTTTTATCCAAACGCTAAGATCGGGCAAATTCTCCGATCCCTCTGATCAATAAATCAAGGTCCCTCGTCGTGGTATAAACGCTGGGGGTTATGCGTACGCCTTTTATATTTTCCCAGCCGATCGCGACGGTGTGGATCTTGTATTGGGTCATAAGGTAGTGGTCCAGTTCGCCGGCTTCTTTGCCTTCAACGCTCACCATACCGATGGCGCAGCCGAATTCCGGTTTCAGGGAAGTGTGCAACTTTACTTTAGGAATATCCTTCACGGCATCCATCCAGTAATTCTTCAGGTAGAACAACCGCTGCTCCTTGCGGTCCGCCCCGATCATCTTATGGAATTCGATGGCCTTGCCGATCGCTTGTTCGATAAAGAACGGCCGCGTACCCTGATGTTCGAACTTACGGATATCGGGAACTTTGGGGTCCGGCGCCGCGAACAGGGGGTACAGACCGGCGATCTTTTCTTTTTTTACAAAGAGCATACCGCTGCCGATGCAGGCTGCCAGCCATTTATGGAGGCTGGTGCCGAAATAATCGCAGCCCAGCTCTGGGATCGTATACTGAAATTGGGCAAAGCTGTGTGCTCCATCCACCATGACCTCGATACCCCGGCTATGGGCAGCATCGGCGATCTGTCGGACCGGCATTTTCTGACCGTTCCAGTTGATGATATGCGTGATCTGTACCAGCTTGGTTTTCGGCGTGAAGGCCTTTGTATATTGACGGGTCAGATAATCGTTGTCTTCGCTGGGCAGGTCCAGTCCGACCCACACCAGCTTGATGCCGTCGCGCAGCTCGCGTTGTTTCCAGGCATTGATCATATTGGGATAGTCCTGCCGGCTCAGCACGATCTCATCACCGGCTTTCAGCTCCAACCCGAAGATCACGGTCTCCAGCGCTTCGGAAGTATTCCGGTGGATCGCCAGCTCTTCGGGAGAACAACCGGCAAGCGCCGCCAGATCGTTACGCAAAGGTTCGCGTCCCTTGTCGAGGATCCGCCACATATAATAGCTGGGACCCTGGTTGCTCATATCATGGTATTGCTTCATGGCATCCTGCACGATTTTCGGGGAGGGGGAGACGCCGCCGTTATTGAGGTTGATCAGTTCAGGGGTGACGGTAAAGGATTGCTGGACATGATACCAGAATTCCTCATCACCCGCCAGTTGTGCCGGCGACCGGTCTTCAGCCCGGAACAAAGCCTTTTGAAGATCCCGGCTCCATGCCGGTTGAGAAAGGGAGGACAGCGCAGCGGCGGCCGAGAATTTGCCCACCACATCAAAGAAGGAGCGACGGTTGAAAGGGGCCATAACGTTAGTTTAGGTAAAACAATATAAACAAAAAAACAGCGTCTGCCCAGTTTGGGTAAGTTATTTATCTTTACGGGCTCATGAAGTATTATATAATCGCGGGAGAGGCTTCGGGAGACCTGCACGGCAGTAATCTCATCAAAGAATTAAAAAAGATCGATACCGGCGCGGAGATCCGTTGCTGGGGAGGCGATCTCATGAGGGAGGCGGGGGCCGAACTGGTCAGGCATTACAAGGACCTGGCATTCATGGGATTTCTGGAAGTCGTGAAGCACCTGCCGACCATTTTTAAGAACCTCAGCTTCTGTAAGACGGACATCCTCCACTATAAGCCCGATGCCCTTATACTGATCGATTACCCGGGCTTCAATCTCCGGATCGCCAGATGGGCGCATGCACAGGGCATCCGGGTCATTTATTATATCTCACCGCAGGTCTGGGCCTGGAAAGAAGGCCGGGTCCGCTCCATCCGGGAATGCGTGGACAAGATGCTCGTCATCCTCCCTTTTGAGAAAGCCTTCTATCAGAAGTGGAATTATGAGGTGGAGTATGTAGGTCATCCGCTGGTCGAGGTCGTCGATCATTTCCGTCAGGCATCCGCCGCAACGCAGGCAGCCCCCCACCCTTTCCCCACCGACCCGATCCCGGTACCCTCGCAACTCCCCGTCATCGCCCTGTTGCCGGGAAGCCGCAAACAGGAGATCCTGATCAAGCTGCCGGTGATGCTCCAGGTAAGCGCCTTTTTCCCCGATCATCAGTTTGTCGTGGCCATGGCACCTGGTCTGGAAGATGATTTTTACAAAAATCTGCTGAGCGAATATCCAAATGTCAGTTCGGTGCGCAACCAGACCTATGCTTTATTGCTGCGGGCAAGGGCTGCCTGCGTAACCTCCGGTACGGCGACGCTGGAGACCGCCCTGTTCGGAGTACCCGAGGTGATCTGCTACAAAGGCAGCGCCATATCGTATCAGATCGCCAGAAAACTGATCCGGGTAAAATATATCTCGCTGGTCAATCTGATCATGGACAAGCCGGTGGTGAAAGAGCTGATCCAGGATGAACTGACGCCGGAAAATCTGCGCCTCGAACTCTGCGCCCTGCTCACCGACTCCGACCGCCAGCAGCAGCTGCGCGCCGATTATAAAGAATTGAAGGATCTCCTCAGCCAGGGAGGCCATGCCTCCGCCAACGCCGCCCGCAGCATTATAAAGTTTCTCGGGAAATAGCACTTGCCCGCCTCACCCACCAGTCACGCCGCTTCATCCCCGCCCTCGCAAAACTTAATGCCTTTTAAAAAAGATCATCTTCACCAGCAGAAAGATCAGCCCTCCCAGGAAGATAAAGATGGTGATCCGGTTGATCCCATGCATATACTTCATCCATTGCGTGTGCGGCGCGTTCGGGTCCCGCTTTTTGATGTAGAAATATTCCGCAATCTGTCTCCAGACTCCCATAGTGGATCCGTGTTTACTGTGAAATCTTAAGTTGTATCATCGTCGCGATGGAAACCGCCCTTTGCCTCGCCATTTCCGCCTTTTCCCCTTCAAAATGCTCCCCGATCGTTTCGATGAATAGCTTCTTCCACCGCTCGAAATGCTCCGGTTTCAGGGGCGTCAGTTGGCTGAGCAGGCGATGCACCTCCATCGGGTTGCCTTTGTACTCAGCCTTGTGGAACAAAACGCTCTCCCAGAAATCATACATGATGGGCAGATGGTGCTCCCAGTCTACCTTAGCGACGTCGTTAAAGATATAGCCGATCGTATCGTCCGTCCTCACCTTGCCGTAAAATGAATCGATCAGCAATTGCACGTCATTTCGGTTCTCGATGTCCTTTTTGCCCGGGTTCATGCCTACAAGGTAAGCCGGGCCTTTATCTCCCTCCAAAAATTTTTCGTTGACCCAAAATCCTATATATTTGCACTCCCGAAAGGGAATCCAGATCAGTTTCCCTCCGGGGATGCCGGTCCGGACCTCAAAAGGGACCCAGTACATAACGGGGGTTTAGCTCAGCTGGCTAGAGCGTTTGCATGGCATGCAAATTTATTTTCACTCTAACTAATTGAGAGATAATTTCTTGCAGGGCAAAAAAAATTGAAAAATATTTTTTTAAAACCGCTTTAAAACTAAACTTTGCTGTTCTTTCGCAAGCTTTGATAAATTGGGGGATTAGCTCAGTTGGCTAGAGCGCTAGCATGGCATGTTAGAGGTCATCGGTTCGACCCCGATATTCTCCACCCAAAATAAATGCCGCTTCAGAACAGGAGCGGCGTTTTTATTTAGTAATGAGTGCATCCTTCCGGTGACGTACCCATTTTTTGAAGTACTAATCTTATTCATTTTCCAGCCTTTCAAAAATTCTTCTTCCGACGTAGTTTCTAATATCTTTTCTTTCTCCAAATCTATAATATTCGTTCCAGTAGCTGATCACCCTGTTTTTGGTAAGAGTGCTATATCCCAAATTTTCAGAAACAAATCGCCTGAATAAATGGATATTAGTTTCATCAATAAAATCGTCTAAATCGTTGATAATTTCTATCACATATTCACCAAGAAGTTGGAAGGTATAGGGAACAGTAAAATAATAATTCTTCGAAATCAGGGTATTCAGCCTTTTTTGCCGAACATGACCGTCATGATGCCGTAGATAAATGCAATTGAGAATGACCTTTTGCAGGTCGCTTAAAGTCTTTTCTTCGTACGAATATGGCTCGTTAAAGTAAATACGAGTTGGAATGAGTAACTTTTCTCCATCAAGTGTCACCTCTTGGGTTTGCTGATGTATTAAAACAGATGTGTCGACAGTTTGACCATCATTTAAAAGCACTTTTGATTTAAATGGTAAAACTGAAATAACGGTTCGTACGTCGGTTCGCAATTTACCCGGAAAAGCACTTTGTATTTTTTGGCTGTCCATTACCACCGAATATATTTTAAAATTGCGAGAATGCAAAGAATCTTTTAGAATTCGAGCCTCAATGACCCTTTGGAATGCCTTTCCAATCATCAATAATAAAAAAATGGTGCTTCAATTTCAATAACCCCGATAAATTAAGAAATCTGAGATTGCGTTTGTATTTTAATATTGATCAATCTCCACAATTTCTGTTGCTGGCGTTGGTTTTCCTTTTGACTTAGTTTCGCGATATTTAATTGCCAGTTTGGTATTTTCCTTGATATAGGCCCAGCGACTCCAACCTTCCTCAAAATTATTTACTGACAAATAAAACTGGTCATTGACATTGTCTTTGGCAAACATGAAACTTGACATACCATAACCTTTGTCTTCAGGTATATGGTAAACCGTAACTATTTCAAATCCATCTTCTTTGAGCTCTTGAATATGCTCGCTATCATAAACAGTCTCGTCTTTTAATCCCTTATACCATTTGACTTTGTGCAGAGGATTACTTACTATATCCAAATTAAACACCTTTTCTAAGAATCTTTGATTATCATAAGAGTTTATATTCTCACCCCTAAGCTTGGATACAATATTAAAGAAATGGTTTGCGACAAATTCCGCATATGAATTCTTGATTTCCTTGGAGTAACTATAATTCGGGGATGCAATATAAACGAAATCTTTTATTATTTTGTTTGCCTCGATACATGCAGCTTCAAAGTAATTGTCAGTTACAAATACTTTATCGAAAATGCTCAGTATTTGTCTTATTATAGTCTCGTTGCTTTCTACTGAAGTGAACTTGTATTCGATTTTCCGTTTCAAAGCGGTAGCCCGAGATACTCCTAGAATCCCCTTCCAATACTGATGAGTATGCCAGCTTTCAGTAAGTTCAATGATCTTATCAAATTGACCCAAGTATAGTAAACAGAGATAGTAAAGTTTCAGAATTGAGAAGCTAAACCTTTTTGTAGAATTGTGCGGATTGTCATAACTATTCTTAATTAATAGTTCAAAATATGTTGAAGCGTCTTCATAATCGTTATTATAAAAATACCTCAAAGCAATAGCAACCTTTATTCTCGGAGAACCCAGATTTAATTTTTCAGCCTTTAACAGGTATCCAAGTTCATTGGCCGTGTCTTTTAGCTCTCTAAATATTCTAGAATAATGAAAAAATAAAAGGGAATCATTAGGCTTTGTTCTGCTTAAATCACTGAATTTTTCTCTCAATGACATAAGCTCTGAATGACTATTCGATTGGCCCGATTTTGCGAGGTACTTATTTAGATCTGCTATCAAGCTATATAAATAAGGATCTATGCCTTCAGGAATAAAATCTTCATCAAACTCAGATAAGCCAAGCTGCTTCATTCTAGTAGTTTGTTCTAGAATCTTAGCTTTCCTCCTTTTTATCGATTCAGTAATGCCATTTCTAACTTCAATATTTCTTGGATTAGTCAGCAACAAATCTCTAATTGATTCACTCAACTTATACACATCATTACCATATTCGTCTGAACTTCTAACAATCAAACTTGTTTTCGCTAGTTCATTTATCGACTCGGCGATATTATCATTTGTTAGATCTAAGAAATCTATTAAGTCAGCTTTTGTTGGCAACCCCATTGCGTAAATGGCCTCCAAAATAGTTACTGAAGATGGCCTCAGAGATTCAATTAGATTTTTGTACGAAAACGAGGCAATATCTTTTTGTGACTTGTTTATCGATTGAGTAATATCAATCCCTTTATTGTACAAGTCGATTGTTAATCTAATGGCAAGGGGATTGTTATTAGCGGCATCAGCAATCCTCTCTAGCTCTTCCTGCTTGAAATCAATAACACCTCGCTTACGCAAATAATTTCTGCTTAGGTTTACCGCATGTCTTTTAACCAATGGTTCAAGTGGAACTGTTGTCGCCGCATCAATTGATATGCGACTAGTTACAAGTACCCTCCATCTAATTGGTAATGACTGATTGAACTCAGTGAACTCCTTCTGCGAATCAATCAACAGTGTTTCCAAATTATCAATGCATATAAGAATTTTTTCATTTTGTAAAGTTTCCAGGATTTCATCAAAGCCAACAACTTCAGGTTTTTTATAAATTGATTTAAGGTCATCAAGAATTGATTGCTTTATTTGGGCAATTCCGTTTATCGCATCAATTATTTCTATTCCATCGGCAGTCAGGCGTTCATTCTTTAGTGTGCAGAATATAATAGAGGACAATTTACTTGACCATTGTGGACTTAAACTTATATCCTTCAAATACTGTAGGACCAAAGCCGTCTTTCCCACACCGCCTGGTGCTACAATAGCGACCAAACTATTTCTCTCCTTTGAAAGAACAGCCTCCAAGTCTTTAAATTCTTTGTCCCGACCTAAAAGACCTGTTATTTCATGGTCAAAGGTCGATGGGAGTGTATTTCGGATTGCCCAATGTACATTATTGAGCCACTCATCGGGTGGGGCACTCAAGTTCTCGTCAATAGCTGATTTTAAAGCGTTTCTGACCGTAGTAAGATTTAGCTTTTCTATTAGCGGATCACTAGCAATTGCGGCAGCTCTGAACCAGTAAAAGTCAGGAAAAGGTCTATTTGGATGGCTTACAGCATTACGTATATTGAAAATACCAAGAAAGGAACAGAGTTGTTTTAACTCAACCATGTATGGTTTAAAATGTGTGTCTTCTGTTATATTAATTGCGAAATCGAATATTTCATCGAGATAGCTCGCTTCAATGATTAGATGTGTATTATCACCACTTATTAGATTGCCCCTTTCCTTTTCTCTTTTGATAATTGCTTGTTTTCCTAAATCAGATATTTCGTTCAGTTGCTCATTCTTTATTACGTAATTGCCAAGTGATAATTCCAATTCATAAATTATCATTGCCGTCTTCATTCTTAGTTTTTGAACGTAATCCATATTTGAAAGTGCTGTTTTAGAGGATTTGTTTCTAGAAGCCCGATAGTAAAGACAACGATATTATCGGCGCATACATAGAAAAAGACAAGAAAATTAACTGCGGCCAAGGTAACTTTTTTATCCATGCTCCTACCCCGTGAAAACACCTATTTTGGCGCATATTGGAAAAACGCACACGGTAATTCTAAACAATTACGACTCCGATGGGATGAGGAAGCTTGAAGATCTCAACATTGGTAAACTCAGGATCAACGGTTTTGGGTTTGATTTAGATTATCCTCTTAAGTTAAAAGATATTGAAATATTTTATAATTCGTTGTAATGTCAGATGTCTGGCATTTACTGAGGATAGCCGGGCCTTGACCAAATACATCGCTAGTTATAGTTCTGTAACAATTTTAAAATTGCGTAGACTCAACCAACTAGTAACGCAGTGGACTCGTGTATATGTTTCATTGCTTCTGAAAAAAGGTTAATCGTTATGTACGGGATTGAAAATGGCGATCGAAAAATGCTCCAAGCATATAAGCTTTTGCTCATCTTGTTCTTCATGAAATTTAAATTTCAAAGAGCGTTTGATGTGTAGGTTGACCTCCTTCTGATGCGCTTTGAAATCTTCTATGGATATAATGCCCTCTTTTATCCATTGCTTTTTTGTTTCTTTCTTTAATACCTCGAATACGAAGCCTAAATCCCTGAAGCGAATAGCAAGCAGCTTCTTGTTGAACGTATGGCTCCTAAAATCAGAACCTACTTCCCGCATCCTTACTCTTCCGGTTCTGTTGGTCTTCCCAACATATAGTATTTCCTTGTCGTCAAAAATAATATAAAGACCCTGGTGGTCAACTTTGCATATTTCAGGATATGTGAGGCTCGGCGAATTTACCGCCTTCAGAAGTACTTGTGACAAGCCATCTGTTCTCGCTTTAAGTGATTCGAATGAAAACCTTTGAATTTGCATATTCATACTGTAACAAATATATCGATTTCTCGTGCCGCCATCATATTATGACAGGAACTTGATTTAAGGTTTTCGTCGCCGTCCCTTTGATTCTCCAAGGTCTTCAATTTGCTTCTCCAACGTGTCTAAAGCCGCCTGCTGTTTGTCCAGTAGTGCGCGCAGTTTCGAAACCACTCGTTTCATCAGTTCAGGTTTTGTTTTAGGTTCCTCCTTCTCCTCTTTCCCGTTAGTTACAAAAACAAACTTTACAAGGCTGTCGCTTTTCTCGAGCTCCTTTTCTAAAAAGTCCATGATTTCTCTCTCTTCTTCGCTCAAATAATCTTTATGGAGCTTAAGAATTTTGTTTCGCTCTCTGGCCTCCAAAGTAATACCTGCAGAAAGAGCTATCCGCATGGAATCTTCTATGGCAACACGCAAAGTCTTCATGTAATTACCCCAGATGGAATTGGATTCTGCATATTCAAATCGTGTGAAATATAGGTCATTCGATCTGTCGTCCATCATGGCCTTTATCACTTCGACTGCATGTGTAAGCCCTGATAAGGGATGGATGACATCAGGGAAACTATTCCTTTTTTCCCAAAGACCGAGGATAATTTCTGCGCATTCTTTCTCAAGTTCTTTCTTCTTTATTGCATTTGTTTCCTGTTCTGCGTGAATGATCAGCTCAGAGAGATAGTGAGCCATCCAAGTAACAGTCTGGTCACTTCGCCCTTGCTTTAAAAAAAGATTTGCAAGAGTTTTACCCAAGTTCAATGTCTCGGTTAAGGGTTTTGATTTCGCCATTTGGATATATTATGTAGATCATGTGATAATAAGATAGGCCACCGGAATAGTCACGAGATTCCGGGCTTCTGTACAATTCAACAAAAAGGATAAGCGCACGATTCTCGTGAGCCAGGAACGCCTTCAGCTTCTCAAAACGAATAAATAATCGTTGTCCTTTGGAATAGAAGTCCGAATGACTTGGGTCACGTACCACATTGCTCCAGGTTTCAAGAAGTGTAACTGGATTCGAAGGATCATTGGCAATCAGAGAATGCCTTTTGTCATTGGTCAGTGTAAGGCTACTCCATTTCATTAGCGCATTTCCCGGAATAATCCGGCGTTTGTCCAGATCATAGCTGTCTTCATCAAATTCATCAATTCCACTATGTTCAGGTCCAATAGATTGCAGCCAGGGTGTTAGTGAGAAATGCCTAAAAATCTTGGGTTCTTCATCTTCCAGGGGTTCGTATTCTCCATCTTCATCCTTTTCAAGTGGGAGATGGATCTGGTTAGATTCCATAGTTTGAAAGGCGCGCATGGCAGCCGCCGCAAATTTTGGTTCTACTAGTGCTGATGTGATTTCTTGCCGTTCATGGTCACGGCCGTAATGAATATCAACGCTGCCATTAACAACAATATGTCCAGGGCGGTAAAGACCATCGACCCCTGCAATCCTATCAAAATCCTTTGTCTGTACATTCCACTGCCAATGTTCTCTGGTAGATCGTTCGACCCAGAATAACCGTTCGGCAGGGACTGGATCCTTGAGATCAGCAAGCCAGGTGTCTTTCCAGATCAACCCTTGCTCATTCAACCATTCTTCCCAAGTAGTCCAGTAGTCAGCATTCGCAACAGTAGGAACAGTCTTGATAAGCTTCGCAGCCACACATTGCATAGCGTTATACTCATAATAATTCCTTAGATCTTCGATGGTTGGAATATCGAATTTGTAATGGCTCATTAACCCCTGCTCATCTGAGGTTGCATAATTATCATTCCTTAAATCTCCATTGAACCCCCATTCATCACAGATGACCTCATCTGCTATCTGAGCAATTTCGTATCCGGACAAATGAAATCTTTCGCCTAACGGGCGATACCAATGATCTACTGTGTCATAATTGTCGAAAGGAAACCTCGTCTTATGCTGACTATTCTCATATTTATTCTGACGCTTCAGTTGCTCCACTGGCGTCAACTGACTGACTAGCATCTGCCGAATAATCGCAAGTTCCTCAGGAGCGTATGTTCCTGGCGCAAAATGTTCAAGCGCAAGACAGCTTTGCTTGATAAAAAGCAATATTTGTACATGCTGGACCTTATCATTACCAGTTTCATAGTAAAATTCCTTTGCATAAGGAATCATCTTTACAGGATGTTCAATGCAAAGTTTGTGTATGGCGATCCACAACCAAACTTTCGCTCCGATCCAGTAATAAGTAGCATGTTTATCTTGGAATGGAAAATTTGTTTGGTCATTCTGGGTATCGATTAATACCTTAAAAATGCTCAAATTGTCATCAGTAACGAGTTGTACCACCGCGCGGGCCGCTCGCCACCTGATTCGCTTGTCCGGATGACCTAAGTAATACCTGATATAATGCCCAATTGCCACGTTTACATCTGAAGGGGGGGCTAGTTTTTGTTTGAAAGCACCATCCCCGAAATCGGGTTTTATTGAGGCACCCCATCTTGCGATTACCCACCGCAAGAAATCCTGTCTCTCCGGTTTCGTTGAGCGTAAAGTTGTTATCTCCAGTAGCCGAATCAGCGCATTGGCGGACAATTCGGCCGCATGATTTGGTAATGACTGAATGACTACTTCAGCAAAATCGTCGAAACTAACTTCGCATAGTTTTGCAAGTTTAAAAATAGCGCCTTCATCATAGTAAGAATCAAACTGAATGTAATTAAAGAATCGATTCTTCACAATAACCGCGAAATTTCTCTTCTTCCAGGCAATTACCTCCGGGTAAATTGCCCAGGAATCAAGTCGCTTAGCAATTGCATCTTGAAAGGTCCAGAAATCAAGTAAGGATGTGGGAAGGGAGACCAGCGCATCGAGATGCCCAACGTATTGCGCCGGTAATGCGACTTCCAACATAGCATTCAGGATTCTGCCTACCATATAATCGAACGCATGCTCTTCGTCTTGTTTCTTTCTCCTGGAAATTATAAATGCCTCGATTGATGCGGCATCTGTCAGATCAACTCCGGATAACTTTATTTCGTCATTCCTTGAAGCGATATGATAATCTTGAACCAAATCTTTGTCATGTGCCTCCTTTGCGGTTGTAATGTTTCTTACGGAATCCAAATTCTGGCAATAAGACTTGAACTTAAGAAAAACACTATTGTTTTGATACCCCCCTTTCTCCAAGAGATTGATGATCTTATCCATTATGTGATGAAGCCGCACTGTATCATATTGCAAGGTAAGGATTAGTGTCAGATTGCGGACAAACCGGTTCTTTGCCGTTTGGTCATTTGATTTGTTTAACTGAATAATAATGGCTTCAACGGTTTTGACATAATCATCCCAATAGTATTGGGTCATTGCGAGAAGCGCTGAGGCAACTCCGGGGGATATCGATTCGGCTTCAACGCCTGGAATGAACAGCTCTGGTAAATCCTTGTATGATTTGCGAGTGTTACGATGATCCCAACGGGAGGTTATGGCCAGTATTGATAACGAGTCGAGTTGACCGATGGCGGCAACCGCCGGGTCCCATGGAAAATCTTCGTAATCTTTGAGTTTGACGGAGCAGAATTCCACATACCGTGCATAATCAAAGCTTAGTTCAGGATCATTATAATGCGGATCTCGGCGTATGATCTGGTAAACGGATTTAATTTGGTCAAAGGCTTCAAAGTCGATATCCTTTGCCGCTTCGATCACTTTGTCGAAATAAAATTGACCAGTTGCTGCGGTCACCTGGTTACCCGCAACGGCAGCCCTTACATAATAGTCAATCTGGGTTGA
Organism: Puia sp.; assembly: GCA_035317125.1. Classification (GTDB taxonomy): domain Bacteria; phylum Bacteroidota; class Bacteroidia; order Chitinophagales; family Chitinophagaceae; genus Puia. The sequence continues at coordinate 12,559 of DATHHO010000239.1, read as the reverse complement.
AGCGGCAAAGGTACCGGATACGACTTGCTGATCAACTAGTGCGAGGATTTTCAAAATGTCGGTAGAAAGGTTGGCAGTAACCGCCAGCCTTTCAGTCATTGAAAGCAGTAGGTCTATATTGTGGCCTCGCGTTGATTGCACCTTTTCCATAATTGTGGTGACAATTTTGGAAGGTTGTTTTACAAAAAAAGTTAGGTCAAGCAGTTTAACAGCAAGGAACCTGGTAAGATGTTGCGACTCAAACCGGTAATAGTAAGAAAGATCAGTGTCTTTTTCATATGCTGACAGAATACGATTCAGCTCTGTTATTACTTGACTGTCTGTCAGCTTTTTACCATAGGCATGGGCAAGTAATTCGTAACTCGGTAGCATATGTTTGTAATATGCCAGGAAATTCCTTCTTTCTCGGTCCCTATATTCTTTGTCTTTATAACTTTCTTCCTTTTTATTTTCATTTTTTTCTCCATCCTTGTCCCTTTCCTTTAACCTTGCTGGAAGGAGATCTTCTGGTTCGGCCGTTAATTGTCCGAAAAGCTTTTTAAGGGCGATGATTCTGAAGAATAGATCAATGTGGGAAGATTTATCCTCGAGGTCATACTTACTGGTATAAAAGTTCGGCTTGTTCTCCGGATTGGTGGTTTGGAAAAAATCAAGCAACTCTTTAAGATTATCTTCATTGTAACGTGAATAGCACAACTGTTCAACAAGGGATATCAGTGATATCCATAACGGTTCCAAAATCTTTGAGCGTAGGTGTTTGAGCCGCTGAACCTTCGGGACTAGTTTCTTATTGTCAAAGGGAATTGGAATTCCGTTTCCGAAACATATGCGGTTGATCTGTAACTTAACATCAAATCTTAATGAAAGACCATTGCACCATCTTTTGATCTGCTCAGGTGCTGAATGCTTGATAAGATTAGTAACCAATATTTCAATAGAGTGATACAGTAACTCTTTGGGGTTCCATCGGTCGAGCCAATTGGCAGCATCCTTCGGCCCTGCAATACGCAATATAGCCTCCGTACCACAGGCAAGATCATTGTCATCTATATCATATTTACCACGTTCGTCATCTGGCAAATCATTGCGGAAGTTAATCCATTCGGCGGCGCTTTCCATGTGTTTTTTTGCGAGTTCAATCTTTTGCGGGTTCCGTGAAAATAGAGCCGCGCTACGAAGGTGAACACGTCCGAACCAATGCGGATTATTTTTCTGAAAATATAGTTTGTGATTGCTCTGACCATTGCCGAAAGTATTGGCAAGATCAGGGTTCCCGATCATCAGGTTTTCAAGGACATGGTTCTCCTTCGATGCTTCTGCTGCAACAATCTGCAGCTTTAAATAGGTAGCCATATTACCCGCGACAACGGTGTGGCGCATAGCGAGCATCGCCCTATCAATGAACATTTCCCGGTTGCGGATTGGGTCTTCGGGTAGTTTTGAAAATTCGCGATTAAGTACTATGTTTTCCAGTTCGCTGTTTCTGCCTGCTCTTGCCAGGAACCGTCCCAGGTAAAGGCTTGCATATTCCTCTTTATCAGCGTTTGCCTTAAAATATGACGCGATCTTATCTAAATTGATTTGTTCCGCTCCATAGTGATCTCGAATATAGGTTTCAAAATCCTCGTTGTTAAAACCCAAAAGATTATGATTAAGCGTCATAGCAATGCCAAGATCGTTTACTGAATCGAGGATGAATTCCATTTCAGTGTCAGTGGTGTCAGCAAGGTACTTTACGGGTACGGGCCTGGGCAGGACGATAGCGTGCTGTAAGACTTTATTGAATTGCTTCCTGTTGCCGGATTTTCTCCTTGCCTGCTCGATTATCATTTTGAAGATTGCCTCTAGATCCTTCCCCCCTGGACGCAATGGTTTTAGCTTCTGTGATAATGTATTGCCAGGTGATCCGAGAGTAAAAGCCATTACACGTGGGATGCTCCGTGTAAGGCTTCGGAATTCAGCTACCTGTTTGGGTGTAAACGTTTGCTTTGGAAATCGGGCAGTAAGATAAACTTTTGTTTCATTATCGTCGAATGGCAGGATGGGAAAATCAACATATTCTTCAGGTAATTGAAGACTTTTCTTTCGATGTGATCTGAAAGTAAAGACCAGTCGGACATTCACAGGCACTTTTAATCCGATCAGGTCATGTACAAAACATTTCTCGCCTGTTTCTTCCGCCGCCGTTACCGAGTTGTCCGCAGCATCTATTACGATTACCAATAAGGCATTCTTACTTCGCTTGGCAGTTACTTTTGATGCATAATCAAGGCGCCGCCTAAATTGACGGAGAAATTCGGTTTCATCACCACGCCTTTCTAATAGAAAAGGGCATTGTGTTTTCAATGCCAGTTCATTGGAAAGTTGCAGGAATGCATACCGGTGCAGGTGCCTGTCATCGCCCTTATTTAGATAGGCGCCACTGCCGTAGCAATCGAACAGGATACATTCTGAATGTGCAGGAAGCATTCCGGGAATTTCCTTGACAAAAGTGGACTTGCCAATGCCCCCCTCTCCATGAATGCATATTGGTTCCTCACCGTTTTCCCTGATGATTGCCTTCCGCAAATCAGGGGACTGTGTTCTAGCTATCGTCACCCTAAGTACCTCAAAATCGGATGAGACAGGGAAAAGGTCTGATAATTGGGAGATATTAAACCGTGTAAGAATATCTATGACAGTAATTCGATTCTTGTCTTTGGATTCCGGTTGCGCTTTTGAAAACACTAGTGTCTCAAGTGTTGAAAGCTGTTGATCTGCATCAAATGATCCCATCGCAGCGATGGATTGGAGGGCACTTGTTCTAAGTTCCGCTCTGGAATCGGACTCACAGTTCGAAAAATCCAGCATCGATAAGAACTGAATAAATGATTTACTTGCTAACAAAGAAGCAGCATGCATTTTTTCAATCGCTCTGTAGTCCTTCTTTGGGCATTGCTTCTTAAGTTGGCTGACCGTTGCACTATTTGGAGAAGTGATAAGTAGTTGTTTTGCCTTATCCGCAAGTTGTTGGAGCAATGGACTTGCAGGGCGATTGCTAACGAGTTGGATGATTGTCTTTGATAGAACTGCGTTTATATTGTGCTTTTTAATAAAACCGGAATAAGTCGTGGCAAGCCGGTGTATGATGGAGCCAGAAGTTCCCTTCTTGCCCTGGCAAATGGAAAAAGCTGTCCATTCCTTTTTTGGATGTCTTGTACTGTATTTGAGCTGGCTAATGACAATACGTTTAGCCTTCCTGAAGTCTGAACCTCCATAATATTCTGATAGGTCAACCGCCAACAGCTCACCGCCTTCAGGATCTATTTCCCGTGCATCCTTTGGGTCAATACCTTCCATTGCAATGGATTTCAGATCGTCTGATCCAAAATTGATCAACTTTAAACATTTCTGGATAGCCCACAAAATATGAAAACTAGTGCCTGCGTTGGACTCATGTACATCAGTTAATTTTCTTTTTAACCCTTTCACCATAGAAATTGATAAGTTAAATTCAAAAAAGTTTGACGGGAACGTCAACACAGGTCCTCAAGAATGGAAGAAATAGGGAAAAACTAGCATTCTTTAACATGGACTTACGGTTTAGGTTTGTAAAGAACGGTTTCATTCAGTTCCGCACTCATGATAGTTTCGAAATTCTGATAAACATTAAGAGCTTAAATTTCTCTCTGTCCTTATTTTGATAATTACTTCCGGTCTTAACAAATCCTATTTTTTCCAGTATATGAGGCACGCTATCGGCCTTAGTAGTAGAAAAAATGTTTCCTTCAGCAATATTAAGCAGTTTTCCAAGCAATGCTTGATGCTGTCCCCGCCTTCAATAGTCTGGCAAGGTGAAAGCATAACCACTCTCAAATATATAATCGTCTGACATTTTACCTACACCCGCCGCCTCGAAAATTCGTTGCCGCTAATTAACCGAGTGATTTTTAAGAGCAGATACCGATACCATGGTATTTCCGGCGTATGCAAAAAACCAGCCATTGAGCTGATTTTATCCTTTCCCTCAGTCCATTTTCCGAAATCTGTTCGCCTAATAAAACGAGACTAAAAATAACCCTGTTGCTTTTCGCTACGGTCTTCGGGTTTTACAATATTCGGATCCGTTAGATATTCTTAATTGGCGTAATAATCTCTCTAGTATGTCAAGAATTGTAAATGCATTAATATTACCACAATTATTTCTTTTCAAAGACAGTTGTTTTAACGGTTGTGGAGACTTACAGGCTTCAAGGACAGGCGCACATGGATAGTTTATGTACCTATAAAAGTCAAAATAAGAGATTTGCCTTTCTCTGTTAGCAAATATTGCTGCAAAGGAGTTTTAGGCCTATCTGGATGGGTCTTTTGCACCAAATCAGCCCTTTCAAGGGGTTCAATGTAATTTTTGTAATTGTAAGTTTGGTTGGAAAGGCCAATGTGTTTTAAAATATCCTCTCTTTTGTGAGATCCATCGCCCAAAAATAGCAAAATCCTTGCGAAGTCCTTATATACCTGCTCGCTACTAACTAAGTTACTAACTAAGCTACTAACTAAGCTACCCAATTGATCAATTATGCTATCATTCTCAGGCACAGACCTTTGATTATCATTAATTTGAGTAAAAGCCGGGTGAATTAGGAGTGTAACGCGAAACCAAGTACGATCTTCATCCGTCTCAAAAACGGGGTCGGGCGACCCATTACGCCTCATTGCATCGAAAACTACGGGAACTCCAGTCGCGCGTCCCTCAGTCAAATCAAGTTCTTTTAGAAAATCTCCAAGTCGTCTATTCCTGTAACGTTTTGGATATACCCGACCACTCTTAAAATCATCCATTTTAATAGAACGATCAGGGCCTCCGATATTATAAAGAAAAATAGCGCCAGGTTCAATTCGAATAGTATGTGAGGAGCCCGGCGACATGAATGTATCGTCAAAATGGATTTAGCTTAAATGAGCCATGATATTTTATTGTTAAGGCGACAACCTATAAGCCGAACGAAACAATCGCAAAAAATGATATTTGGAAAGACAGGCTTCCATTACAAGCTGGTCCAGGCTTATTTCTCCACAAAAGTCCCAACGGAGAACATCCATTGCGCGGGAAAGGCGCCGTGTGTTGCGCACTGGAAAATTATATAATGGTAAGTAAACGCTTACCATTATATTTGGGTAAGCGTACGCTTATTAAAATGACTACAGAAACACGGAGAGACGTATTCCAGGCAATCGCCGACCCAACTAGGAGAAAGATCATAGATCTTGTCTCACATCAACCCATGAATCTTAAAACAATTGCTGATTACTTTAATATCAGTCGTCCAGCCATCTCACAACAAATTAAAATTCTAAATGAATGTGGTTTGGTAGAAGTAAAAAGAGAAGGCAGGGAAACATTTTGCTCCATTCAACCTCAGGAATTAAAAAAAATTGCGGATTGGGCCGGGCGGTATTCCCTGTTGTGGGAAGAACGAATTAACGCGTTTGAAGCCTACGTTAACAAGTTACATGTAAAAAAACATAAAAAAAATGGAAAATCTAAATGAGATCAGCAAAAGAGTGCTGACGATTAAAAAAACCTTTACTGTACCCCGGAAAACGGTCTGGGAAGCCTGGACCAATTCGGGACATATAGTTCAATGGTGGGCGCCAAAGGGGATGAAAATTACGGTGGTTCAACATGAATTTAAAGTGGGTGGCCATTGGAAGTACACCATGCCAATGCCAGACGGCAGTGAATTTATTTCGGAAGGAGTATATTCGGAAATTGTCATACCTGAGAAGATTGTTACTTCGGCTAACTTCAGACCGATGACAGAAGAGGTAACATTGCAGGTGTTATTTGAAGAAAATGGGGGCAAGACAAATTTTACTTTTAGTGTCATTCACACAACCGAAGAGTATTGCAGACAGCAGGAAAGAATGGGTTTTTACAACGGTTGGGGTTCAGCCTTTGATAGGTTGGAGAAAATAGTTGATACTATGGCCGGGTAATTTTATTTAAGGCGCTCGTCGATCTTCTGCTGCAACTGTAGTTTGAATTCGTCACTCAATTTGTTCGCCTGAGCTTCAGCAGAACCGAAGAGCCCCCGTACCATACGATTTATCCAGCGGCTTTGCTGCTGGAACAGCCGGCAAACCGAACACCCGGAAAGGTGAATGGTTAACTCGATCCTTTCCCGGATAGTCAGAGAGGTATGCTGCCTTTTCTCGATGAGATAGGTTGCATGCCGACAGTCGTATTGTATCTTCTTTATGGGTCCCATACCGTTACTTTATTACGAAGCTCATTGAATGACTCTATCACCAGGGTCTTTGAACGAGGGTCATCACCAGGATCTTTGTATACAGGCGCGAAGGTTCAGCTTGGCCCTGTGGATGATCACCCAGAAATTCGATGTCGTCACCTTTAACTCCTTGCAAATGGTCTCTGTAGCGGTATTGTCCAGGTGCTTCATGGTAAAAACGGACAGCCAAAGGGCCGGCAGTTTGAAAAGACATTTTTTTAGGATGGCAGCCAATTCTTTGTTGGCCAGCGGATCGGCGCCTTCTATCCCTAGTGTCTGCGGGCTATACGCCTCTTTCCAGTGACCATTGCTTTCTTCGAAGAATTCAAGTTCCGGCTCCTCCTCCATTTTTTGCATCCGGAGCCCCGAATTTCTTTTTCGGTATGCGTCGATGATCTTATATTTCAGGATGGCCGTCAGCCAGGTCCGTTCCGAACTATTCCCCCGGAACTCGCTGACCTTTTCCAGCGCGGCGAGAAAGGTTTCCTGTACCAGGTCACGCGCCTGCTCTTCCTCGCCGAGCCGGGCAATTGCATATGAATACAGGTGATCCGCATAACGTTCCACCCACTGCCGGGGATCCGGCCTGGAGGTCTTTATCGATTGATCATGGGTTTCCTTTTCCCGGGACATAGATGACATTACTTAAAAGGTGCTACAGCCAGCAGGTCCACCTGCTCGATCACGGGGGGCTTGGACAGCAGCTCGGCAGCGTTGGCCATCAATGCCTGGGCGATCTTCCCCGTCAGATGAGCCTTGCGTCCGTCCTCCTGTTTAAAGGTGTCGAAAATGCCAAAAGTGGAAGGTCCCAGTTGCAGGGCAAACCAATGAATGGTACCCGCTTCTTCTGCGACCAGGGGAATGGCGCTCTTCAAAAACTCAGCTACTTCCTTTTCTTTGCCGGGCTTGGCCTCCAGGCGGGCTAACAATGCATACTTGACCATAATAAAATGTTTTATAGAATAACGTAATTGCCGTCATGGCGGATGCCTTCTACCCCAAATAGTCGCTTCTACAGGCCCCGCTTCCGAAAACTCCGAGAAATTAACACCCGCGCCGGCTTTAAAGAACCGGCTGAAATGAGCAGCATTCGTAAAACCCAGTTCGGCGGCGACTTCCTTGGCTGACTTATCTGTATAATAAAGGTATCGCTTCGCTTCCAGAATGATCCTTCGTTGGATCAATTTTGAAGGGGGGGGATAATTATAGAGGCTAAAGAGGTTGGTGAGTGTCTTTGGCGACCTGTTCAGGGCCTGGGCATAGAACTGGACCTCATGCTGGGTTCGAAAGTTAGCTTCCAGCAGCAAGTTGAATTTCCGGACGATATCCATCTTATCTTCCGTAAACTGCCGGTAGTTCTCTGTCTGCAATTTGGCAAGCCGGGTAATTTTAATGATCAACCGTTTAAGGACGGTCCGTAACATTTCCCCCTGCATTTTGTCTTCGATTCCCATTTCCTCTATACATTGCGTTTCGAGAGCGGAAATGCTCTTTCGGTCCTCGCACGATAGAGGGATGAACAGGGGGTGCTCGATCCCATAAAACAGGAAACCCACACATCCAACTTCGGCGTCATGGTCCGCGATACAGTAAAAGTCGCGGTTGAATTGCCAGGCGACCAGGTTTTCCGGCTGTTCGAAAACAAAATGCTGGTTAGCTACCAGGGGCAGCACACAATCGGCGGGCATCGTATATTTTATGTTATCGATCACCACTTCCTGGGGATCGCCCATATTGTAGACAATAGTATTTATCGTTTCCTTGCCTTTATCGAGAATCCCTCTACCCCTGAATGCCGGATCTCCGATACTGATGCTAAACATTCCCCGGGTGGCTTTGTCTATAAATCTCCCATTCATATTAGGATTAATTTTACTGTTTGGCTAAAATCTATCTCCTGGCCACCCGTAAAAAAGGGCGCCTACGGGGTTAGTAGGCGCCCTCATGAAATCCTTACAAGCTATTGCAGGGTTATTTTAATAATATTTGAAATGGATGGCAAAGTCGTAAAGGCGTTGGGGTTCGGCACCAGGGAAATGGGGACGTTTTCGACCAACGGAGTACCTGCCAGGTTGAACTGCGTCAGGCCGGCGCCAGGGAATTGGTCGATGGCCGTGCCATCATTGTAAAGCTTTACGGTCGATGAGATGTCGCTGTTCTGGGCGAGATCCGTGATGTTGACGGATGTGGCAAAGAACCAGTCGTTGGAGAATCCATACATGGTCGCGATCGCCAGTTGGTCTCCGGAAGCCAGGGTGATGGATTGGGATACCTTTCCACCGGCCTGACCGTTGATCACGGGGAGAAGGACCCTGGTATTGGCCGCCGCAAGAATATAGACGCCCTTTATACCTTTCATATCCTTCAAGTAAGCGGCAAGCGAGTCGGGAACGCCGCGCTGCGCCAGGTATTTAAGGCCCTGACCACGATCATTCTCACCCAATTTAAAGATCGGGTTATCGATCCCGTTATAAATAACTACTAAGACGGGAGATAAGGGTGTAAAGATACCGGTAATCCCCTGTACATAGGCCCAGAGGTTGGAATTATCCCCTGCCTCGGCAATATTCGTAAGACCATTGGCTGTAGGTTGTCCCTTTGTATACAGGGGGCTCGGGGCCAATAATTGTCCGCCGACGTTATAAGATACCGTCCACACGCCCGGGCTCAGCGGAGTTTCATTAGCCGTACCACCGGAAATGTTCTGGAGCGTAAGGGTGAACGTGGAATTTCCGTTGTATCTCATGGTGGCTTTTACAAGCTGCCAAGCGGGGAGATAGGTATTGTTCTGATCGTCCTGGCCGGCCACTTCGGTAATGTTCTTGTTATCCGCGGTACCGGGATGGTTGACGTTCGCACCGGGCTTCTGGTTGATCCGCGTACCGTTATCCCAAAGATGGATCTGGTTGGATACATCCCCTTCGACGGGATCACCATTATTATCATAAGCCATAATACCAGGGTTGGCAGGGGCGAAAAAAAGGTCGTTGGACCAGCCGTACATCGTGGCAAAGCTTAGCGCTTCTCCCTTGGCGGCTGAAAAAGTGATCGTCACGGATTGTCCGGGAAGTATAAGGGCGGGAGAGCCCATCCCCTGGAAAGTTCCCGACTCGACAAGCGGTTGTGAATGGAGTACGTTCTCGATCGTGAGCGTTCCGACCTGTGGTGCAGCGCCACCTGGGTGACCGTCTTTCTTACACGAAGCCAATGCAAGCGGTAAAAACGCTGCCGGCCATAAATTTCTCTTACTAAATAAGTTCATAATATTTGATTTGATTTTGTAAAACAAAACTAGAAGACTTGAGGTCGACCTACAATGTCTGTTATTCCCGAACGATTGTCTATTTCACCCGAAGGGAAAAAGCGGTAATCATTCGGGCAGGATCGCCATTTTTTTTGATCAATAAGTTTGGCAATTTTGAGTTTTAACAAAACCTAAACAAAAGGCGATGAAAGGATTTAGTATTCCGCGGCGCACTGATGTAACTCCGGGCAACAAGGTAATTTTTGACCAGCTTACTTCTATCCTCGGGACCGTTCCCAATCTCTACGCCGGCTTTGCCTGGTCCGCCAATGCCCTAAGCACCTACCTGGCGCTGGAAAACGGTAAGAGCTCCCTCAATGCCCGGCAACGGGAGGTGATCCATCTGATCGTCAGCCAGGTCAACGATTGTAAATATTGTCTGACGGCCCATTCGGAGATAGCCCGGATGAATGGGTTCACGGAAGAACAGATCAGGGAGATCCGGTCGGGGACGGCAACTTTCGATATCCAGCTAGATGCGATCGTAAAACTGGCCAAGAATATAACGGAGAACCGAGGCCGGTCCGATGAGGCAGCGCTGAACGATTTCTTTTCCGCAGGTCTGTCCAACGAGAACCTGGTAGATCTTATACTGGTCATCGGATATATGATCATCGCAAACTATCTGCAGGCCTTGATCAACACACCGCTTGATTTCCCGCTGACGGCAGATTGGGAAGATTCGATATGACATCGGGAAGGATAGGTATTGTTGCCTATCTGTCACTTTCGCAATTTTGCCAAAACAAAAAATGACCATGCAAAAACTTTTCTTTTCAACCTTATTGTCCTTCCTGCTGATAAGCAAGTCTCTTTTTGCACAGGGCCATGGGCCACATAACCTCAACAAAGCCGGCGTCGCGATTGACGGATACGATCCCGTAGCTTATTTTAAGCAATCAAAGGCCATCGAAGGAAAGAAGGAGTGGAGCGTAACGATCGACGGAGCGAATTATCTTTTTTCCAATCCGCAGAATGCGACGTCCTTTAAGGCCGACCCCTCTAAATATCAACCACAGTATGGCGGATGGTGCGCCTATGCCATGGGCGCCATCGGGGAGAAAGTGGAAGTCGATCCCGAAACCTTCAAGATCATTGATGGGAAATTATATTTATTCTACAACAAGTTTTTTAACAACACCCTAAAGTCCTGGAACAAGGATGAAGGCAATCTAAAGCAGAAGGCCGATGCCAACTGGAAAAAATTCAATCATTAAAAAAACAAGCATTAGTATGAAAAAGATCATCTCTCTCGCAGTCATCGTTATGGTCCTCCTCTCGCAGGCCCACGCACAAAAGGCGGAAGTATATTCACCAGGCGGCAAGGCCATCAAAGGGTATGACCCGGTGGCATTTTTTACCGATTCCAAACCGGTGATGGGCGCTGACAGCCTTTCTTATTCCTGGAAGGGAGCGACCTGGCTGTTCGCGGACCGGTCAAACCTGCAACGTTTCAAGGCCAATCCTGAAAAGTATGCGCCACAGTACGGCGGATATTGTGCCTATGGCACATCGCAGGGACATAAAGCGCCAACAGAAGTGAGTACCTGGACGATCTTAAATGATAAATTGTATTTTAATTACAATGAAAAAGTCAAGGGTATGTGGGTAAAGGATCAGCCGGGCTATATCCAAAAGGCCGACAAACAATGGCCGGAAATAAAAGGGAAAGAATAATCTGCCGTTACAGGCGGAAAAATACCAGTGTTATGTCAATCAAACGAGTTACTATTTTTTATTGGGCCCTGCGGATCCTGGCAGCTGTCATTATGTTGCAGACGCTGTTCTTCAAATTTAGTGGTGCGGAAGAGTCTGTCTACATTTTTTCGAAGCTGGGTATGGAGCCCTGGGGCCGCATCGGTACCGGCATCATCGAGCTGATCGCCTCCATAATGCTGTTGGTCCCGCGAACCACCGCCGTCGGGGCCTTGTTGGGGCTAGGCGTCATGAGCGGGGCGCTGTTCTTTCACCTGACCCGGTTGGGGATCGTGGTCCAGGACGATCACGGGCAATTGTTTATCTACGCATTGCTGGTATTTATCAGCTGCGCGGTTCTGGTCTGGTCTTTTAGACGGCAACTATTCGCTTTTTTTTCCCCGGGATTGAACGATCATTTTTAATAAATGTCATCATGCAATTAAAAAACCCTGTCCAGCAACTGTTCCGGCAATTGCTGGACACACTGGAAAATCTTTCGGACACCCAATATAGTGCACCTGTGGATCTGCTCTCGGGAGCGACCATCGGGCAGCATATCCGGCATATCGTCGAATTCATCCAGGAACTGGATAAAGGTTATGAAAGCGGTACCGTCAATTATGACCGGCGCACCCGGAGCCATGCATTGGAGGTAAGCCGGTCCCTGGCCATCCGCCAGCTATTGGAGATGTTTCATTCGGTAGACCGGCCCGAAAAAGACCTGGCGCTGATAGCCCATCTTACGGCCGGGGATGCCGGACCGGTCGTTATCCCGACCAATTATTCCCGAGAGTTGCTTTATAATATGGAACATATCGTTCATCATATGGCGCTTCTTCGGATCGGAATCACCGTCCTGACCACACTGTCATTGCCACCGCAATTCGGCGTCGCCGCCTCCACCCTGCAATACCGCCAGGCATGTGCACAGTAACCTTTATCCCAACGGCCAGAGGCATTTACCTGACCTCTAACCGGGACGAGCGCCCAGACCGCGTTCCCGCTCAGTTCCCTTTCCGGTCCGGTTTTGAGGATGAGCAACTGCTCTATCCGAAAGATGGCGAAGCCGGCGGGTCCTGGATCGCGTTAAAAAACGGCGGGAAAGGAAGCGGCGGGAAAGGAGATGCCGCCGTGTTGCTGAACGGGGCCTTTGTCAAACATAGCCGGGAGAGCAGCTACCGGCAGAGCCGGGGTCTTGTTTTCCTGGAGATTGTCCAGGCTTCCGATCCCCTGCGTTGCTTCGGGTCTGCGAAGCTGGAAAACATCGAGCCCTTTACGCTGATTCTTT
>DATHHO010000238.1:0-20950 GCA_035317125.1 Puia sp. | reverse complement strand
CCTGGAAATTCGAAATGGGCTGGTCGAACTGGTGCCTTTCTTTGGAGTACTTAAGCGCGGCTTCCAGCGCGCCTTTGGCGATACCCACCGACAGCGCCGCGATCGAAATACGTCCCCCATCCAATACCTTAAGCGATTGTTTGAAGCCTTCCCCGACCTTTCCAAGCCGGTTGGCATCCGGTATACGGCAATTGTCGAAGATCATTTCGGCCGTCTCACTGGCGCGCATCCCCAGCTTATTCTCTTTTTTACCGCCGCTGAATCCTTTTGTGCCTCTTTCCACTACAAAGGCAGTGGCATTGTCTTTGGACCGGGGCTCCCCTGTTCTGGCGATCACAACGGCGACATCTCCGCTGATGCCATGCGTGATCCAGTTCTTGGTACCATTAAGCACCCATTCCTCACCTTCTTTCACGGCCGTGCTGCGCATGTTGCCCGCATCGCTGCCCGTGTTGGCCTCCGTCAGTCCCCATGCTCCCAGCCATTCTGCCGTGGCGAGCTTAGGAAGATATTTTCTTTTTTGTTCTTCATTTCCAAAGGCCAGGATATGCCCTGTGCAAAGAGAATTGTGAGCGGCCAGGCTCAGGCCGATGGACCCGCAAACCTTTGCGATCTCCTGGATGATGACCACATATTCAATATAAGACAGGCCCGAGCCGCCGTATTCTTCAGGAACGACCACGCCCATCAGACCCAGTTTGCCCAGTTCTTTGAATAATTCATGGGGGAACTGCTGTTTCTCATCCCAGTCCATGACATGAGGTTTGATCGACTGTATGGCAAAGTCGCGGGCCGTACGGGCCACCTGCTGGGTCAGTTCTTCTGTCGTAAAATCCATGTAAGCACTTGTTTATTTTTGAGCCTTGCGGCCGGGTCTTATCTCTCTGTGGACGCGCCCTCCACAACTGAGTCCTGACTCCGCTGGTCAGCCCCTTCCTGCGGCCAGGCCTCATTTTAAAAAAACCAGGCAACAACCTCTGGGCTATTGCCTGGTAACGCTGGCAAACAATCATTATTGTGATCCATCCGGGGCTGAAGCCGGCTGGTACTGCAAATTAATAAAAAAACTCCAGATAATACTAACGATTGTTAGCATTATCTGGAGTTTCTACGCCGCCGGTCAATAATTGTAGTACCGGTAGTGTCTAGGGCCGGGCCTGCGGCTCCGGGCGCGATAGACCTGTTCGGGTAGGACGCGTCCGAGTCCGATGATCAGGCCTGCATTCAGGCTGAACTGGTAGATATCCGAATAGGTGGAGATCCCGCCTCCGGATCCGAAGTTGCTGAAATAAAAACCACCGTCCGCGGCATCGACCGGCGATAATAACTGTGCTTTAAGCTGAAGGCCTACCCTGGGCGATATATAAATATTCGTACCCAGCTGCATGCCTACCGCAAATTTCGTGTCAGTGGAATAATCGGCTGTTCCGGGGCTGGTCCCCGGGGTGAATACGGCTGCACCCAGGAAGGCGCCGACAAAGGGTCTTACGGTAGAACCCGGGATGGTGAAAGATTGAACGCCGCCGATCATGATATAGTCAAGGCTCAGGTCCCCTCCGGATAGTTTATTTCTGCCATAGCCATAATCATACAGGCCGGACTGGGTGTTCATGTGATCGTACAATAGTTCGATGCCAAAGCTCCTGTTCAGATTGAACTTAAGAGAGCCGCCCAGATTTAGTCCGCCATCGATGCGGCCATAGCTGTCGTAAAAATTGGTCCTGCTGGCGAACGTGTATCCGGCGGAGGGAATGAATTCAACCGAACTCTGTGAAAATGAACTAGTTGCGATTAACAGGGTAAGTGTCAGGATGATGCCGGTCTTTCTCATACTTGGTCTCATAACATTGAAGGTTTTACACCGGTTATAGACGGCCGGTGCGGGCAAAAGTTTAATCGTCCGCCTGTTATTGCAAAAGCTTAACGATTGTTAATAAAATGTAAATGCGGGGTGAGACGCGGCATTGAGGGCGGTTGGCCAGGGCAGTGTAGCGACGGATTTGAGGCGGCCAGATCAGGGACGGGGCGGGGTATGTCGGATGCGGGATGACAAGGGTCCGCGTGAGTAGTGGAGCGGGCCGGTCGTGTGCTTAAATTTATTTGTCTACTAATTTGGTAGACTAATAATTGCGATGTATCATTGTGCTCCGGTTGTTGCTATCCACTCACGGATCAGCTGCGTAAACACCAGGCTGTTCAGGTGCGGTTGAGGAGGACAACGGAAACAAAAGGTCGCGTGGCCGAGTGGTCAGGTACAGGTCTGCAAAACCTTTCACGGCGGTTCGATTCCGCCCACGACCTCATCAAGCGAAGCGAAGATGACGAACGAGGAGGAGCAAGGAACGCCGCTCCGACGAAGTTCACAAGCGAAGCAAAGATGACGAACGAGGAGGAGCAAGGAACGCCGCTCCGACGAAGTTCACAGGCGAAGCAAAGATGACGAACGAGGAGGAGCAAGGAACGCCGCTCCAACGAAGTTCACAAGCGAAGTAAATGGCGATCCGGGACAGCTCGAATGAGATGTCCGGACAGCAGCATGATATTCCCTGCAAAGCGCAAGATCATCGCCTGTCCTGATCGCCAGAAGATTTTTCATATGGCAAGCAATCGTTAGAAAGGGCTGTATTTCTATACGGCCCTTATTTTCGTTACTCAGGAGCTCACACCTCCACCACCAGTCCATCATGAGCCAGTTCCATGCCGGGAGGCAGTTCGGGGTTGACGACGGCATGAAGACCGAGCTGATGGCTGATATGGGTAAAATAAGCGCGGGATACGCCAAGCTCCCGCACCTCATCGATGGCTTCCGGAAGGGAATAATGAGAAATATGTTTTTCCCGCCGAAGGGTATTCAGGACAATGATCTCACTCCCCCTTATTTTTTCTTTTTCTTCTTCGTCGATGCGGTTGGCATCCGTGATATACGTGAACTTCCCAAAACGGAATCCAAGCACCGGCATCCGGAGGTGCCATACCTGTATGGGAATAATGGGGATATCCCCTATGACGAATGGCTCCTTGTCGATCCTGTTCAGGCGGATCTCCGGGATCCCGGGATATTTTCTGTCCGCAAAAGCATAGGGGAATTCACGCACGATCGACTCCTGCGTCATCTCGTTCGCATAGATGTCCATCGGCTTCTTCAGAAAGAAATTATAGGCCCGCACATCGTCCAGGCCGGCAAGATGGTCCTTGTGCGGATGGGTAAAGATCACAGCGTCCAGCTTCCGGACCTTTGCCCGCAACATCTGATACCTGAAATCGGGAGTCGTGTCCACGACAAGCGTGGTATTGGCTGACTGAACGAGGATGCTCGACCGGAGCCGGTTGTCCTTTTTATCGGTAGAGCTGCACACTTCACAAGGGCAGGCGATCATGGGAACGCCGCTGCTGGTGCCGGTGCCGAGAAAGGTGATCTTTAAAGCGGGATAGCTCACTTGTCAAAAATAAGGAATAAGGAGTTAGCAATGGGCGAAGCGTTCAGGATTCCACCGGACGGCAGTGTGGTGCAGGACGCGACTGCTTATTGCTCGTTGACCTGATGCGCCGCCATGACCTCTTCATAGGTCTTTCTGGTATCGGCGCTGAGGAGGCCGGGTGTGATCCTTAGCTGGGGAACGATATCGATGAGGGTATTGATGCGCCCTTCGGTCTGCAGGAACTTATTCAGCACGACCACTTTTCGTTGTTCCAGTATGCAATAACCACTCTGAAAAGTTCCTCTTTCATAGCGAACAACGTATTCTGCCTCATCCAGGACTTTTTCAATCTTATCGAGCGTTGTCTGTGTGTATTTCATGCGCGACGGAAAACGGTTAGTACCCTGCGAAGGTACTGAATAGCAGGGTGTTCGTGCCATTAGCCCATCTCATATTATCCACAATGCCACATGCCTATGTGCATATCGGGTCATACCTTGCTGGTCATCCGGATCACGGGGATGATCATCTCTTCCAGACTGATGCCGCCATGCTGAAAGGTATTCCGGTAATAATTCACGTAATAATTATAATTATTCGGATAACAGAGAAAGCCGTCGCCCCTGGCAAAAATAAAGGATGAGTTCACCGTAGGTACGGGCAGTCCTGCCTCCTTGGGATCACGGTAGGCCAGGACATCTTTAGGCTCGTAATTCAGGTTGCGGCCATGCTTATAACGCAGATTGGTAGTCGTTTGCTTATCCCCAACGACCTTGTACGGTGTTTTCACCCGGACGCTGCCATGATCGGTGGCCAGGATCAGATTGATCTTCTTATCGGCGATCTTTTTGAGGGCCTGGTGAAGGGGCGAGTGCTCGAACCAACTGGCGGTAATGCTGCGGTAACTTATTTCATCGCTGGCCAGCTCTTTCAGGATCTCCATTTCCGTACGGGCATGGCTGAGCATATCCACGAAATTGTAAACGATGATATTGATATCATTGTTCATCAGATTGTGGATGTTATTCACCAGGTCTTGTCCTGCCTGATAGTTCACCACTTTCGTATAAGAAAATTTCAGATTTTCCTTTTTCAACCGCTTCAGCTGGGCCCGGAAGAATTCCTCTTCGTACAGGTTCTTACCACCTTCATCCTCATCGTTCTTCCATTGTGAAGGAAATTGCTTCTCGATATCCACTGGCATCAGGCCGGCGAAAATTGCGTTCCGGCTGTACTGGGTGGCCGTAGGAAGGATGCTGTAAAAACTGTCTTCTTCGAGGATGCGAAAGCTTTCCGCGAAGATGGGCTGGATCGCCTTCCACTGGTCGATCCGGAGATTGTCCAGCAATACGAAAAAAGTGGGTATGCCTTTCTCCACATGCGGCAGCACCTTGAACTGAAAAAGATTATGCGAAAGAATTGGCGATTCCTGCGCGCGGGGCCCCACCCAACGGGCGTAATTCCTCGACACGAACTTGAAGAACTCCGTATTGGCCTCTTGTTTCTGAGACTGTAGTACTTCCCGCATCTCAGGGCTGTCGCTCTTCTCCATTTCCAGCTCCCAGAAGACTAATTTCTTATAGATCTCCATCCACTCGTTGTAGTCGGGATTGCTGTTAAGCGCCATGAATAAATTCCGGAACTGCTGCTGATAGGAAGTGGTCGTTTTTTCCGATACCAGCCTTTTATTATCGATGATCTTTTTCAGGCTTAGCAGGACCTGGTTGGGGTTGACCGGCTTGATCAGATAATCCGTGATCTGACTGCCGATGGCCTCGTCCATAAGGTTTTCCGTCTCATTCTTCGTGATCAGGACCACTGGGATCTGCTGGTTTGCTTCTTTGATCCTCGCCAACGTTTCCAGCCCGGTGATACCGGGCATCGTCTCATCCATCAATACGACATCAACGGGATTGTCCTTTACAAAATCGATCGCATCATAGCCGTTTGTCATCGCCGTCACCTCGTAACCCTTATTCTCGAGAAATAAGATCTGTGATCGCAAGCTTTCTATTTCATCATCTACCCAGAGTATTTTTCCTGCTACCATAAATTGTAAATTAGCAAATCCCGGCATCAAATGTAATTTTTAGGCCCTTCATTTGTAGATTTGCCCTTTCTTTTCGGAGTTTTAACAAAATCAAAACAGGAATGTCCCATTCATCCCGCAAGATCATCAATGATCCTGTATACGGCTTTATCACCCTTGATCATCCCCTGCTGCTGGAGATCATCGCCCATCCCTACTATCAGCGGCTGCGTCGTATCCACCAGATGGCATTTGCACACCTGGTCTACCCAGGGGCCGTACATACCCGTCTGCACCATTCACTGGGGGCATACCACCTTATGTGCAACGCCCTGTCCGAGCTAAAGGGTAAAGGAGTGACTATCAGCGAAGAGGAAGAGCTAGGGGCAAAGGTCGCCATCCTGCTGCATGACGCCGGTCACGGGCCTTTCTCGCATGCGCTGGAGAACAAACTGATCACGAGCCTTCATCATGAGGAGTTGTCCCTTGCGATCATGCGCGTGATCAATGAGGAACTGCAGGGCAGACTGGACACAGCCATTGCCATCTTTACCAATAAACATTCCAAAAAATTCCTGTACCAGCTGATATCGGGACAACTGGATACGGACCGGATGGATTACCTGACCCGGGACAGCTTTTTTACCGGCGTGTCGGAAGGAGTGATCGGTTATGACCGGATACTGAAAATGCTGACCGTGCATAAAGGAGAGTTGATGGTAGAGGAGAAGGCGATCTTTACAATTGAAAAGTTCCTTGTATCGCGGCGCCTGATGTATTGGCAGGTCTATCTGCATAAAACGGTGCTGGGCGCCGAAAAAATGCTCGTGAAGATCATCGGAAGGGCTAAGGAGCTCATCGCAGCCGGAAAGGAGGCGCAGTCTTCCTCCCCAACTCTTGATTTCTTTTTAAAGAACGATGGCATACGGGGTAGCCAGCTGGCCGAAGAGCACCTGGACAAGTTCTGCCTGCTGGATGATTATGATGTAATGGGCACGATCAAGAACTGGATGTTCCACCCCGACAAGGTATTATCGGAGTTGTCCCGGCGGCTGATCGACCGTCGTTTGCTGAAGACAAGGCTCCAAGCCATGCCCTTTGATGAAAAAGCGGTGGCGGAGCTGAGGCACAAGGCTTGCATTCAACTTTCCATTTCAGAAGAAGAAGCAGGTTATTTTGTCTTCACCGGGGAGACGACCAATACCACTTATGATCCATCCGATGAAATGATCAATATCCTCTTTAAGGACGGGACGGTAAAAGATATCTCAAAAGTCGATAATGCTTTGGTTCATCAAACATTGTCCAGCCCGGTGAAAAAATTTTATATTTGCTACTTAAGCTAATCAACCATGCAATTCACAGCCGCACAGATAGCGCTTCTTATAAACGGCCGGATAGAGGGGAATCCGGATGCTGCCGTAGGATCATTCGGCAAGATCGAAGAAGCGGTTGCCGGTCAGCTGGCCTTTCTGGCGAACCCAAAATATGAAGAACATTTATATACCACGTCTGCATCCATCATCATCATCAACGAGCCCCAGGAATTAAAACAAACCGTAAAGGCCACACTGATCCGGGTACCGGATGCCTATACGGCCTTTGCCACGCTGCTGTCCAAATATCAGGAAATAGAGGCCCAGCAACTGACGGGTATCCAGGAGCCATCGTATATCTCAAAGACCGCCACCCTGGGAGAAAAAGTATTTGTAGGCGCTTTTGCTTATCTGGGAGAAAATGTAAGGATCGGGAACAATGTGAAGATCCACCCCCAGGTATATATCGGAAATAATGTAAAAATAGGCGATCATACCCAACTGCATGCGGGTGTAAAGATCTATCACGATTGTGTGATCGGCCAGCACGTTACCATCCATGCGGGATCGGTGATCGGCAGCGACGGGTTCGGCTTCGCGCCCCAGACGGATGGCAGCTTCAAAAAAGTTCCTCAGATCGGCAATGTCGTCGTGGAAGACCATGTGGAGATCGGCTCCAATGCGACGATAGACCGCGCTACCATCGGATCTACCATTATCAGGGCAGGCGCCAAGCTGGACAACCTCATACAGATCGCTCATAATGTCGAAGTGGGAAACCATACCGTGATCGCGGCGCAGGCCGGCGTAAGCGGCAGCACAAAGATCGGCAGTCATGTCATGATCGGTGGCCAGGCCGGCATCGTTGGGCATATCCAGATCGCGGATGGCGCAAAGATCAACGCACAGAGCGGGGTCAGCAAATCGATCAAACAACCCAATGCCGCAGTAACGGGCTCTCCGGCCTTCGATTATACCAGCGCCCTCCGCAGCCAGGCATTGAGCCGCAACCTCCCCGGTCTTGAAAAAAGGCTCAGGGAGCTGGAAGACCTCGTGAAGCAATTATTAGCGGAGAGAGTGTAAGCGCTTTATACAATTATCACAGATCCCGCAATCTTTTGCCGCGGCATCCCCAAAATAATTTGCGAGCAAACGGCTCCTGCACCCGTCCTCATTTTCCAGATAGTCCAGCATGGTCCGGATCCGCGCGGCATACTGTTCTTTACGGGTACGATAATTGACAGGATCGATATGCAGCTCTTCGGCCCTGGCCCGGTCATAAAAAAAATAGAGCTGGGGCACATCTTTCTGTGGGATATATTCTATGATCCGGTAAGCCTGCAATTCCTGCAGGCCCGCAACGATCTGTTCCCAGGGTTTGCGGAGTAACCAGGAGAGGTTCTTTTCGGAGACGGTCGTAGGCTGATCGAAGATCCCTTCATACTCACGGAGCAATATATGAATAAGTGACTCCAGCGGTGGATGGTCCTTTTCGAAATCATACAAAGACCGCTTGTCCGTAATAAACTGTACTTTGGCCGGAAGGAATACCTGCTGGCTGAAACTCACCAGCCCTTCCTGTTCCAGCGCCTTTATCGAGTTCAGCGCCTCGGATACAGGGTTCGCGGATGCGCCGGCATCCTGATCCCGGACACCCAGCCCCGGCCCATCCGTCCCATGCCCGCCCCGCCTGAACTTATCCACGAAAACGGTGGCATCGAAATCATAATAATTCCCTTTCCCGCTGCCGGCAGGAAGCTGGAGATAATTCATCACGTCCTGGTATACCTGCCGGACAATATCCATCGAGGGGAACCGACTGTCCGGCAGCCTCTTCAGTTCTTCCGGCTCGCCCTCCTGGTATAACAGCACCGCATAAGCTCTTTTGCCGTCCCTGCCCGCACGACCGGCTTCCTGATAATAGTTCTCTATGGCATCGGGTATGCCCGCGTGGATCACCGTCCTTACACCTGGTTTGTCGATACCCATTCCAAACGCGTTGGTGCAGACCATCACCCTCAGCCTGTCCTTTATCCAATCTTCCTGTCTTCGCGTCCTTTCTTCCAGCGGAAGCCCTGCATGATACGCCCCGGCGGAAATGCCCTGCCGGCCGAGCGCGTCGCTGATCTCCTTTGCCGATCTGCGTGTCCGGCAATAGACGATGCTGCTGCCGGGAACGTTCTGCAGGATCTCCGTGATCTTGCGGACCCTGGAGTCTACCTTAAAAACACTGTAGGAAAGATTGGCCCTTTCGAAAGACTGCCGGAAGACAATGGGCTGCCGCAATCCGAGCTTGTCGCCGATATCGCCAAGGATGTCGGGTGTGGCGGAGGCGGTGAGCGCAAGCACCGGCACGGACGGCAATTCTTTTCTCAGCGCGGCGATCTTAAGATAAGAAGGGCGGAAGTCATATCCCCACTGGGATACGCAATGCGCCTCGTCCACAGCGATCAGATTAATGGGCAGGCCTGGCAAGTACTCCAGAAAAAGATCCGTCTGTAACCGCTCCGGTGAGACATACAGGAATTTGCAGTTGCTGTCGGACGAGACCCGCAGGGTATTGATCAACTCTTTCCGGCTCATGCCCGAGTAAAGAGCAAAGGCGGTGATATTTTTTTTGCGCAGCCCGTCCACCTGGTCCCTCATCAGCGCGATAAGCGGACTGATCACCAGGCATAACCCCGGCCCCGCCATGGCAGGCACCTGAAAGCAGATCGATTTCCCCCCGGCAGTCGGCAGCAGGGCAAGTGTGTCCCTGCCATCCAGTACGGACCGGATGATCTCCTCCTGCATGGGACGGAAAGTGTCATGGCGCCAATAGCGCCGGAGTATGTCGATGGGGGCCTGATCCATGAAAGATGGACTAAATTAAACAACCTTTTTCACAAACAACCTCACCGAATTGATCGCCAGCACCACATCGCTGAGGCCCATCGCCAGTGCGGCAAGAGCAGGGGTCAGCAGCCCAAAGGCGGCGACGGGGATCGCAATGATATTATAAAAGAACGCCCAGAAAAGATTTTGCTTTATCGTGAGGAACGTATGTCTGCCCAATCCCAGCGCGGTGGGAAGGTGCTTCAGCCCATGATTGGTGAGCACCACGTCTGCCGTTTGCATGGCAAGCTGCGAAGCGTCGCTCATCGAAATGCCGATCGTCGCTTTGGCCAGCGCCGGTGCGTCATTGATCCCATCCCCCACCATGGCTGTCGGGGCCTGGGCATTGAGCTGGATGATCTTTTCCAGCTTCTGCTCCGGCGTCTGTTCGGAGATCACTTCCTCTATCCCTGCTTCCAAAGCCAGTTGCCGGCAGGCAGCGTCCCTGTCCCCGCTGAGCAGGATAGTGCGTATACCTTTTGAGCGCAGATAGCGTACGACCTCTGTTGCTTCGGGGCGGATCGTGTCCTTTACGTCGATCCAACCCAGCAGTTGGCCGTTCCGGAGGATATATACGTTGTGGGGGGTATCTGCGCCGGGGGCAGTGCGACCGGTGGGAGTGTCATCGGGGGTGGCGGGCAGGATGACCGGGGTATCCGAACCTTGCAGAGTGGCACCGGAGGGCAGTGCGGTCAGTATTTTAAACGACCCCGCCTGAAAGACATCTCCTGCCTTTGTCTCTCCGCGCATACCCATTCCCTTCTGTTCGTCAACCTTCATCCAGCGCAGCTCGTCCTTTCTTTTCCATTTTTTTGCGATACATTTTGCGATGGGATGATTCGAATACTTTTCAAGAGAGAAGGCGATCTGCATGAATTCGTCTTCCGTTACCGGTACACCAGCCGCAAGCTGCCAGCCGCTGATCATAAATTCGCCCGTCGTCAGGGTGCCCGTCTTGTCGAACACTACCTGCCGGATACTCTTAAAGGATTCGAGGCTCTTTGCATTCCGGAAAAGAATGCCTTGCCTGGCCGCGCGTCCCAGGCCGACGGCGATGGCTGCGGGCGTCGCCAACCCCATGGCGCAGGGACAGGCAATGACCAGCACGGCGATGGCCCGCATCAGGGAAGGAGTGAGCGCATGCCCGAAAATAAAATTGCCGAGAAAACAAATAACCGCAAGACCCAGCACGATGGGGACAAAGATGGCGCTGATCTTGTCTGCCAACTGCTGGACCGGCGGCTTCTCTCCTTGCGCCTGCTGCACCAGCCGGATAATATTGGAAAGCACCGAATCTCCAGCCGCCGCCTCCACCTGAGCTTTTACCGTTCCGGATACCAGCAGACTGCCACCGATAAGATGGTCTTTGACCTGTTTGTTCACCGGGAGGCTTTCGCCGGTAATGATCGCCTCATCAGCCCCGGCCTCTCCCCAAAGGATCAGGCAATCCGCTGGCACCTGCTCGCCGGATTTTATCAGGATAAGATCACCGCTCCTGAGCTGCGTGTTTTCCACGGGAAAGATCAGCTCCTGGTGGGATTCATCGAAGGCGATCATGTTAGCCATGGTCTTCTGGGACCTTGCCAGACCGTTCAGGGCCTTCTGCGTGGCTTGCAGGGAGGCATCTTCGAGCCAATAACCCAGAAATACGAGGGTAATGATGGCGGCAGCCGTCTCATAAAAGAGATAATCGGGGCCAAGGCCAAACACTGTCCCAGCAAGGCTGTATAAAAAAGCGGCCGATGCCCCGGCGGTGATCAGCACGTTCATGTTCGGCATGCCGTTAAGGATGCTCTTTATCGCGCTGCGACCGAAGAACCGCATCCCGGCGAGATAAACAGGCAGGCAAAGCAGCAACTGCACCCAGGGTATCATCAGCCAATGCAGGGACAGGCGGTGGCCAGCCATATGGAGCAGGAGGATGGCCGTAAAAGGCAGGCAGAACAGCAGAAAACGCAGGTGCTTGTTCATCGGAAGCTTGCCCGGTCCCTGGGCGGCGGATTCACCAGCCACCGTATAGCCGAGGTCCCCGATGCCCTTGCGGATCTCCTGCTGATCCGGGGCGCTGGACCCGTCAAAACTGAGGTCGCCGCTGGCCAGACTCAGCTTTACGTTCTTCAGCCCCTTTTTCTCCAGATATCTGCTGATCGTGAGCGCACAATTGGCACAGCTCATCCCCTCTATCTTCCAGTTGACGGTCTCCATCATGTAAAAATAACATTCCGGGAGCGGTTGGGTTTGCGGAGCAGAAATAATAATTCCGCTTCAGGCATAAAGTTATCTTTGCGGCATGGAAATCCGCTTCGATCTGAACGAGATCCGGTCATCCGCTGAAAAATTCTGGCAGCAATTCCCTTTCCAGAAGGTTTTTGCTTTCCATGGCGGCATGGGGGCCGGCAAGACGACTTTTATCCATGCCCTTTGTGTCGTCAAAGGGGTGACGGATACGGTCGGAAGTCCCAGCTTTTCCATCATCAATGAATATGCCTGGCCTGGGGGAAAGATCTATCATATCGACCTTTACCGGCTTAAAGACGAAGAAGAAGCGCTGCGCGCAGGGGTGGAAGATGTACTGTACAGCGGGGACATCTGCCTCGTGGAATGGCCGGAAAGAGCGCCAGGTATTTTCCCGCCGGACACGGTGTCCCTAAAGATCGAAGTTCCAGATGCTTTTACCCGGAAGATCACGGCTGCCGATCTCGTATAAAACTGCCGCCAGATTCAATATAAAATTGTAATTTGAATGTTCATCCCGTTATGTGTAATCACCACTGATAAGTTCTGAAACATGTCCCAGCAAAAACCGATCATCAGTACCTCCTTCAGCTATGAAACATTGGAAGAAACCCTGGACGTAAAACCCAAGGGAGAGCAGTTGCATATCGGTATCCCAAGAGAGACGGCTTTTCAGGAAAATCGTATTGCGCTGACCCCGGATGCGGTAGGCGTGCTGGTCAGCAATGGTCATAGGGTCGTGATCGAGCACAACGCCGGAGAGGCCTCTCATTACCGCGATAAAGATTACAGCGAGGCGGGAGCCCAGATCGTTTATGAAAAGGCTGAAGTGTTCAGGGCCCCTATCCTGGTAAAGAGCGCGCCCGTGATAGAAGAAGACCTTCCGCTGCTGCAACTGAACCAGATCGTTATTTCCCCCATTCATCTTTCCGCTATGAAGGCGGAACTTCTCCAGAAGATGATGGACAAACGCATAACCGGTATTTCCTTCGAGAACCTCAAAGACGACAGCGGCACCTATCCCATCGTCCGGAGCATGAGCGAGATCGCCGGCAGTGCCGTCATGCTGATCGCGGGGCAGTACCTGAGCTCGGCCAACCATGGCAAGGGCGTATTGCTGGGCGGCATTTCAGGCATCCCACCTACCAAAGTCATTATCCTGGGAGCGGGTATCGTGGGTGAATTTGCGGCCAGAGCTGCCCTGGCGCTCGGAGCTTCCGTAAAGGTGTTCGACAACAGTGTTTACCGGCTGAAGCGTCTGCAGGTCAATATCGGGCAACGCATGTGGACCTCTGTCATGGAGCCCCGTATCCTTTCCAAGCAGCTCAAGACCTGTGAAATAGCCGTGGGCGCACTCTCCTCGCAGACAGGCCGCACCCCGGTGGTCGTGACCGACGAGATGGTAAGCAATATGCGCCCTGGCAGCGTGATCATCGACGTCAGCATCGACCGGGGCGGTTGTTTTGAAACTTCCGAGATCACCACGCATGAGCATCCGATCTTTATGAAATATGGCGTGATCCATTACTGTGTGCCGAACATCCCATCGGGCTTCGCCCGCACCGCCTCCCATGCCATCAGCAATGTGCTGATGCCATTATTGCTGGAAGCCGGGGATGAAGGCGGGTTCGAGAACCTGGTATGGCATAAGATCCATCTGCGCAGCGGCATTTATCTCTTCAAGGGAGCACTGACCAATTTCCACCTCAGCCAGCGATTTGACCTGAAATATACGGACCTCAATCTGCTGATCGCGAGCCAGCGTTAGGGATCGCCGTTATCCCTCGAACGCACCTATTTCCAATCGGTAATCGAAAGTCTTTCCTCACAGAAATCATATTCCTGTACGTCGTTCGAGCTGACGATCAGCAACCTGCCGGAGCAGTACTCTGCAACGAGCTGACGGTAAAGGGCAATACCCTCCGCGTCCAGATTGGTGCAGGGCTCGTCGAGCAGCACGACGGGCGTATCGGAGAAGATGGCCTGGGCCAGCCTCACCCGTTGTTTCATACCGGAGGAATAATAGCGGATCTGTTTATGGGATGCCGAATGCAGACCGAGCCGGGAAATAATGCTTTTGATATCTGCAGCCGGCAGGAAGGGTTTGAATTGCTGGTGGAATCCCAGGAATTCCGTTACGGTCATTTCTTCGATGAGCTCGAGGTAGGGGGCCGCAAGCGAGATATACCTGAAGATCTGGTCGTCGGGGATTGCGGGGGCCAGAGCCGTGGATCCGGAAATGGCGGGGACCGGCGCGAGGGTTGAGCCGGGGACAGAACGGCCTGCGGAGGTCGAGGGGGTGAGCACTGTGGGTGAGCCGGGCGTGGGTGATCCATAGCTGATCTTGCCCTCGCTGATGCCTATAGCGCCTGCGATGGCCTGCAACAAGGTGGACTTACCCGACCCGTTGGGACCGGTGATCGCATAAGAATGTGTCCCTGTAAATTCGTAATGGAGATGACGGAAGATCCATTCGCGGTTGAAGCGTTTGCCTGCATCAATCAGCGTAATCCTCATCAAAGCTGCTTTTGCTGTAGCGTTTAATAATGCCCCTGCCGCTGTCGCGGATAAACGTGACGATCTCATCGCGTTCATCGCTGGCCGGGAATTCTTCTTCCAGAAATTCGAGCGCCTGGCTGGTATTCATGCCTTTATTGTAAATGACCCTGTAGATATCGAGAATATGATTGATCTTGTCGATGGTGAATCCCCTGCGTTTGAGACCTACGGAGTTCACGCCGGAATAGCTCAGTGGCAGTCTGGCCGCCTTGATATAAGGGGGGATATCCTTGCCAACGAGGGAGCCACCTCCGATAAAGACATGGGACCCGACCTTGACGAACTGATGGATGGCGCACATGCCGCCAAGAATGACCCAGTCGCCCATGATCACGTGTCCTGCAACCTGTGAATTATTACTAAGGATACAATTGTCCCCGATGATACAATCATGAGCTATATGGCTGTAAGCCAATATCATACAATTATTCCCCACCTTGGTGGTCCAGCGGTCCCTGGTGCCCCGGTGTATGGTTACAAATTCGCGGATGGTTGTATTATCGCCAATTTCCACCGTAGTCTCTTCCCCATCGTATTTCAGGTCCTGCGGGTCCGCAGAAACCACCGCCCCGGGATAGATCCGGCAGTTCTTACCGATCCGGGCCCCTTCCATAATGGTGACATTACTGCCTATCCAGGTTCCTTCCCCAATGGTCACATTCTGATGAATCATCGTGAACGGGTCCACCTTTACATTGGCGCCTAACCTGGCGTCCGGATGAATGGAAGTATAGGAATGGATCATTCGGCGATCAATGGATTGATTTTCAGTTTTTTCTATCATTATTGATTCTTCCTTATGGATTGCGGTCTTCTTCATAAAAAATGCTGAGTCCAACCCCAGCATGCACAAAAATAAACTTATTTGCTACAATTCCGGTAAATTAACTTCTCTTAACTTCTCTTTACCAGTTGGGCCATCAGGTCGGCCTCTGTAGCCACTTTATTACCGACATATACGGTGCCTCTCATTTCACAGATCCCTCTTCTGACGGGGCCGAGCAATTCCATTTTGAGGATCATCGTGTCGCCGGGGAATACCTTATTCTTGAATTTACAGTTATCGATCTTCAGGAAGTACGTATCATAATCCCCTTTGGGCATGGCGTTGATACAAAGGATACCTCCTGTCTGCGCAAGGGCCTCGATCTGCAGTACGCCAGGCATCACCGGGTTACCGGGAAAATGGCCTACAAAAAAAGGCTCGTTGAACGTAACATTTTTAATTCCTATGATATGTTTATCCGTGAGCTCGATGATCTTATCCACCAGCAGGAAGGGGTAACGGTGCGGCAGCGTCTTTTCGATCTGCTGAGCGTTAAAGACCGGGGGCTGGTTGGGATCATAGATCGGGGTATTCTTCAGATGCTTGTTCTTTTTGATATAATGTTTGATTTTTCTTGCAAAATCCACGTTCGTGGAATGGCCGGGACGGTTGGCGATGATATGTCCCTTGATCGGATACCCGATCAGGGCCAGGTCTCCCACTACATCCAGCAGCTTGTGACGGGCCGGCTCATTGGGGAATCTCAATTCGAGGTTGTTCAGATAGCCTTCGCTCTTGACCTCTATCTTGTCTCTCTTGAACGCCTTCGCCAGCCGCTCCATCTCCTCCGGGGTAACGGGTTTGTCGACGACCACGATGGCGTTATTGATATCTCCGCCCTTGACCAGGTTGTTGTCCAGCAGCATTTCCAACTCATGGAGGAAACAAAATGTCCGGCAGGGAGATATTTCTGTTTTGAAATCGCGCATGCTTTTCAGCCCGGCGTGCTGGGTGCCGAGAACGGGGCTGTTGAAATCGATCAGCGTAGTGACCTTATATTCCATGGAGGGCATGGCCACCATTTCCACCCGCTTCTTCTCATCGTAGTGGGTGATATTCGTATCGATGCTATACCATGACTTCGTGGCATCCTGTTCTACAACTCCCACTTCTTCGATGATCTCCACAAAAGGCTGCGAGCTGCCATCGATGATCGGTATTTCGGGCCCGTTGACCTCTATCAGACAATTATCGACGCCCATCCCCACCAGCGCGGCCAGTACATGCTCTACCGTGCTGATCCTGGCCCCATTGTCTTCGAGCGTAGTACCGCGGGATGTATCCGTCACGAGGTCGCAATCACCCTTGATAATGGGCTGGCCGGGCAGATCGATCCGCTGGAACTGATAACCAAACCCCGGGTGAGCAGGTTTCAACATCATATCCACTTTTATCCCCGTGTGTAAACCTGTGCCGGAGATACCCACAACCGAAGCCAATGTGTGTTGTTTGTCAGGGTTGAAATTTGCGTCCATTCGTTTTTTTCTTAAGCGGACAAAGATAGGGGAAAATAGCTTCAGGCCGCCGCCTACAGGTCTTCCTCCCTTTCCAGCATTAAAACAGCGCTCTGCGGGACGATAAAATATTTCTCTCCTTCGTAGAGCACTTCCGTGGCTCCGCTTACGAGGAATATGGCAATATCACCTTCTCTTGCCTGCAGCGGCACATATTTCACCTGGTCATCCTGGTTCTTCCAGGGCTCATCGTCCACAGGCATGGGGATAGCGTATCCAGGGCCAGTCTTGATGACATATCCCTGCTGCACTTTTTCCTTTTCCTGTACGCCTGGAGGAAGGTAGAGACCGGATGCCGTCCTTTCATCGGGCTTGGTGAGACGGATCAGCACCCTGTCGCCGATCACGATCAGTTTCTTGAACTTGTTATTGGAGGTAATATGCATGTTTTTCAGGCGCAAAGTTACGAATTTTAATTATGTTTGACTTGTTGCCGGGGCCCGCGGACAGGCTGGATTTCAATTATTAACAAAATACCAGTAAATGGCTTCTGGGAAATGATTTAATTTTATTTGAATCTAAAATCATCAGACATGGAAGGAAAGAAACCTAAAATATTATTGTGTGAAGACGATCAGAACCTGGGAATGGTACTAAAGAATTATCTTGAATTGAGTGATTTCGACGTGACGCTGGAACGTGATGGACGGCTGGGGCTGGCCGCATTTCAACGGGAGAAATTTGATCTTTGCCTGCTGGATATCATGATGCCGCATATGGATGGATTTACGCTTGCGGAAGAGATCCGGGATGTCGATCCGGATATACCCCTGTTCTTTCTCAGCGCCAAGACCATGAAAGAGGATATTATCCAGGGTTATAAGCTGGGCGCCGACGATTATATCACCAAGCCCTTCGACAGCGAAGTATTGCTGCTGAAGATCAAGGCGATCCTGAAACGCAATGACGATCTCAACAAGGAATCGGAAAATAAAGAATTCGATCTGGGCTCTTATCATTTCAATCCCAAGCTGCGCGAACTGAGCCATAAGGGCCAGATGCAGACCCTTTCACCCAAAGAGAACGAGCTGCTGAAGATGCTCTCCGAGCATATGAACGATCTGCTGCCGCGGGAGCAGGCGCTGAAAAAGATCTGGGGCAGCGATACCTATTTCAATGGCCGGAGCATGGACGTCTATATCGCGAAATTGCGCAAATACCTGAAGGACGATACGAATATCGAGATCGTGAATATTCATGGTAATGGGTTCAGGCTGGTGGCGCCGGTGAATGCGGAAAAGTAAATATAAGGGCCTGCTCAACGCACATGCCCTCAGAATAACATTTGTTCCCCGGCTCGTCCGGGGTTTTTTTTGCCCAGATGCTCGTACGCTTTTGCGGTCACTTCCCGTCCTCTCGGCGTCCGCATGAGAAAGCCTTCCTGGATCAGAAAAGGCTCATATACTTCTTCCAGGGTTCCGGTCTCCTCCCCCACTGCCGTTGCGATAGTGGTAATGCCGACCGGACCTCCTTTAAATTTTTCGATTATGCAGGCGAGGATACGGTTATCCATTTCATCCAGCCCGTGTTCATCCACATTCAATGCCCTGAGCGAATGTTGCGTGATGGCCAGATCGATCACCCCGTTGCTGAGCACCTGCGCGAAATCGCGGACCCTCCTCAACAACCCGTTGGCGATGCGCGGGGTGCCCCGGCTGCGTCTGGAGATCTCGGAAGAGGCATCCGTGGTTATCTTCGTGTTGAGGATCGAAGAAGAGCGGAGGATGATCTGCCTCAGCGTTTCTGCATTATAATATTCCAACCGGGATTTGATGCCAAAGCGTGACAGCAGGGGCGCCGTCAGCAGACCGCTGCGGGTAGTAGCGCCCACCAGCGTAAAGGGATGCAGGTTGATCTGGATGCTCCGTGCATTTGGACCACTGTCGATCATGATATCGATCCGGTAGTCTTCCATCGCCGAATACAGGTATTCTTCGACAACCGTGCTCAGCCGGTGAATCTCGTCAATGAACAGCACATCGTTTGGCTCCAGATTGGTCAGCAGCCCAGCAAGATCGCCTGGCTTTTCGATCACAGGCCCCGAGGTTTCCCGGATATTCACGCCCAGCTCATTCGCAACGATCCTCGACAAGGTCGTCTTGCCCAGACCCGGCGGGCCGTGGAATAAGATATGGTCCAGCGCCTCACCGCGCATCTTAGCGGCGCGGATGAAGATCTTCAGGTTTTCTATCAGCTGGGGCTGGCCGGAAAAGTCATCGATGACCGAAGGCCGGATATTATTCTCAAACTCCTTATCGGCAGGACTCAACGCACTCTTGTCATTATTGAGATTGAGATTCGGCATGGAACAAAGATAATATGCTTTAGTCGTTCAGGAGACAGAATAATTGGCGCTAACTGACGATCTTTACCAGGAAAAAAAGGACCAATATATGGATACCTCCGGACCGGCCAAAAGGATCAGCAGCGAATATCTGGAAAAAGCGATGAGCTATTCCGCTTTAAAAAAATTGGTGGAAGACCTGCTGGCGGATGGGAAATCGACAGGGCCTCATCAATCGGAGGCCTACAATCATTACACGCAGCTCAATCTCCAGCGGATGCACCGGCTGGAAAAAACCATGCAGCTGCTGCCCGAAGTGACGGAGCTGGTCCTGAAGCTCGATAACCCACAGACCTGGCTGGTCCTCACCGAAGGCTGGTGCGGAGATGCAGCTCAGAGCATTCCCGTGTTCCATGCCCTTGCCCGGGCAAACCCGCTCATTAAGCTGCGGTTCCTGTTACGGGATGAGAATCTGGAGCTGATGGATCAGTATCTCACCAATGGCGTCAGCAGGAGCATTCCCAAGCTGATCGCGCTGGACGCATCTCAGGAAGAATTGTTCAACTGGGGGCCAAGGCCTGCACCGTTGCAGGAGTTGTTCTACCGGATGAAGGCCGATGGCGTTGCCTTTGATGCCGCCAAGGAAGAACTGCAACGATGGTATAACAAAGATAAGACCATTACCATCCAGCAGGAGATCGCCGGGTTGATAAAGAACGGAACGTCATTACATGCACTCCCATAGAATATCCGCAAACCATTTCTTCGCGTCGTGAAAATAATGCAGGGGCCTGAAACCGGATTGTCCAGCCATATTATCCGTTTCTCCGAGGGAATATTTCTGCGAGATCTCCATGAATATGGGTTCATCCGCCCCAAAGTCGATGCTCTCTCCATGACCCAGATGCACAGTCTGTCCGATGCGACTGATCAGATAACTTTTACAGGCGCCCGAGCCAGGATCATATACCGGGTAATGCTCGAATTGCTCCATGTCGAAATCCGCGCCTAGCTCATGGTTGATCCTCCTCAGCAGATTCAGGTTGAAGGACCGGGTGATCCCCTGTTTGTCGTTATAGGCGTCGAGAATGATCTTCGGATGTTTTTTCAAATCGAAGCCCGTCAGCAACAGATCGCCGGGCTGCATCCGTTCATGCAGCTGTTTGCAGAAGACCGTCGCCTGCGGTATGGTCATGTTCCCGATGTTGGCGCCCATGAACAGGACGATCTTCCGGTTGTTTGAAAAAGTGTTCAGCCGCTCCATCCTGTCCAGGTATTCGCCGTTGAGCCCGTGCAATTTCAGGCCCGGCAGGTTGACCGGAAGCCTGTCTTCCAGCCCTCCGATCACATGGGAAGAAATATCGATGGGATAATACGTGAATTCAGCGTTTGACTTCAGAAGCTCCCGCAGGAGATAATACGATTTGGTGGCATCTCCCGGCCCAAGTTCCACGAGGTCGAAAGGTTCGCTGTTTCTGGTAAACAAGGAGGCCATCTGCCCCGACTGATGCTGCAGGATCTCCATCTCGCAGCGGGTGGGGTAATATTCCGGACAGGCCATGATCTGCTGAAAAAGCTTATCGCCCGCCTCATCATAAAAATACTTGGACTGGAGATATTTATTCGTCGCCCTCAATCCATTCATTACATCCTTATAAAAGCCCGATAGACGGGGGCCTTCAATGATCTTTTCTGTTCTGGTCGCAGACAGCATAGAAATTATTTTAATGATACGAAACAGGCCGCTCCGGAGAGCGTTTTTTAAGACGCCTTTTTCAGATTGCAAGACGTATGCCAGTAAACTGCCACCGCAGGGATGGATGAAAGAAATTGCGGTAGCTCGGCCGGCTATGGTTATCGGGGGTCGCTACGGAAGCTCCTCTGAGGACCATCT
>DATHHO010000237.1:0-27659 GCA_035317125.1 Puia sp. | reverse complement strand
GAAACAATCGGGAGGAGCCGGCCAGTTCGGCGAGGTCTATATGCAGGTGGAGCCCTGGCACGAAGGCATGCCCGATCCAAAAGGGCTCTCCGTGCGCGGACACGATGAATATAAGCTCGACTGGGGCGGCAAGCTCGTTTTCCTGAACTGCATCGTCGGCGGCGCCATCGACAACCGCTTTCTACCTTCCATCCTCAAAGGCGTCATGGAAAAAATGCAGGAAGGGCCACTCACGGGCTCGCATGTCCGCGATGTCCGCGTGATCGTGTACGATGGGAAAATGCACCCCGTAGATTCCAACGATATCTCCTTTAAGATAGCCGGGATGATGGCCTTCAAACAGGCATTTCAACAGGCAGACCCGCAGATCCTCGAGCCGATGTACACCGTCACGGTGCTTTGCCCCGACGACCAGACCGGTGGCATCATCAGCGACCTGCAGACCCGCCGCGCCATCATGGAAGGCATGGACACCGAAGGACATTTCACAAAGATCATCTCCCGGGTACCCCTCGCCGAAATGCATGACTACTCCTCCTCCCTCCGCAGCCTCACCCAGGGCCGCGCCAAATTCCGGATGAAATTCCAGGAATATTTCCCCGTCCCACCCGAGCTCCAGCGTCGCCTGATCGACGAATACAATAAGGTCGCCGCGAATCAGGAAGCCTGACGGTCACCCGACGCCTGGAAATCTGGCAATCATCACCCCAAGCAAGTCTGACGGTCGCTGCCCCACGCAGGGTCGATGCCGCACATCGTGCATTTCATTCATTGTGAAATTTTATTGATAATTTCACTTATTGTGAAATCGAACTGAACACCATGAAACGATCACTCCTCATACTCCTCCTGCTACCCGGCTATTTTGCCTTCGCCCAAATGGACAGCACCGCCCAGAAAAAGAAAGCAGCCTTTGACTTCGCCGATTCCGTATTTAAGAAGACCGCTTTTATTTTTGAGATCAACGAAATGGTCGCTCCCGAAGACCTGCAACGGATCATGCTGAAAATAAACAACGCAATGGCGGCGGATAAGGCATGGGCCGCAGATTATATAACCAAATACAACAAGCCGGGCGAGGGTATGCCCTACCATGAAAAAATGGGCGTTACCAGAGAGGAATATGAAAAAGTTAAACGCCTCGATAAGATCCCATTAAGAATACAGAAGATCCGGTCGGAAGACATGTCCGTCGTCAGACAAAATTCAAGACTGAATTTTAAGACCAGCACCGATGACAAGATCCTCGAATTTTTAGAATTTAACCTCGCGACCAAAGAAGTGATCTTTGGCAACGACACCATACCTTTTGCTGTCGAAATAAACATGCAGTCTGCTGCAGGATTCGGGAAATGGCAGGGTTATGCCTGGAATTTCGAAAAAATGGATCAGCAGGATAATGCTAAGCCTGATCAGCTGACGGGCAAATCGATCGCCATATACCTGGGCAAAACCATTCCCGGCGAAAGGTTCTTCCTGCACATCAAATTCATGCAAGTAGAAAAGGGACAGCCAAAGGCAAATATGGACCTGCTGGGGTTTATCCAATAAGCCACCCTCCGGACGGATCCCGTCCTCCATTTGGGCATTGCCCCGAACTTATCTAAGTTTGCATAAAATCAGACATGGACGTAAAAATCGAAGAGAGCTGGAAGGAAGTCCTCAAACAGGAATTTAAAAAACCTTATTTCCTCCAGATCGCCACGTTCCTGAAAACCGAAAAGCTGGCCGGCAAGACGATCTACCCCCCGGGTCCCCTCATCTTCAACGCCTTTAACACGACCCCATTCGATAACGTAAAAGTGGTCATCCTTGGCCAGGACCCCTACCACGGTCCGGGGCAGGCGCATGGGCTGAGTTTCTCCGTTCAGAATGGCGTCCCGCCACCCCCTTCCCTTATCAATATTTTCAAAGAACTGCATGAGGATACGGGCGTGCCGATCCCCGGTCACGGCAACCTGACGCATTGGGCCGAACAAGGGGTGCTGCTGCTGAATGCCTCGCTCACCGTCCGGGCCAACGAGCCCATGAGCCATTCGAAGATCGGATGGGCCGAATTCACAAATTCCGTGATCGAAAAGATCTCGGCCCTGAAAAAAAATACCGTTTTTCTTTTATGGGGCAAATTTGCGCAGGAGAAACAGGCGCTGATCGACGAGACGAAACACTATGTCCTGAAGGCGGCGCACCCCTCCCCTTTCTCAGCCTTTAACGGGTTCTTCGGCTGTCGCCATTTTTCAAAAACCAATGAATACCTCGTCAGGAACGGGATCGACCCCATCGACTGGAAATTGTAAGCCATGGAAAAAAAATCGTTACCCAATAAGCAGGCCCCGAGGACGACCCGGGACCCTGGAGTGCCGGACGGAACAATGGACTTCCGCCAAGCCCGCGACCCCGGAACCCCGGACACAACAAAAGATCCCGACGCCCCCTCCCTCACACGCAGCGGCATCGGCTCCGGAATATTCGGCCGTGTCTGGGCCGTATGGGGCATCCTTCTCTTCGTCTCCACCATGCTCATTTTCCTCATCCCCTTTCTCCTGTTCTGCTATTTCCGCAAGGAACCCGCAAAAACCAATGCTTTCACCCGCTACTCACGGGTCTGGATGGCCGTTTTTCTGACGGGGATCGGCTGCCCGCTGAGGATCAGGGGCCGGGAAAAATTCCGGAAAGGCCAGGCCTATATCGTGGTCTGCAATCACAACTCGCTCATGGATGTCCCCATAACATCTCCCGGCATACCCGGAGGCAACAAGACCATCGCCAAGACCAGCTTTGCCAAAGTCCCGCTCTTCGGGCTGATGTACCGCACCGGCAGCGTCCTCGTAGACCGGAAGAGCGAAACCAGCCGCCGCGAGAGCTTTGCAAAAATGAAGGAAGTGCTGGACATGGGTCTGCACATGTGCCTCTACCCCGAAGGCACCCGCAACAAGACGGGAGATCCGCTGAAATCCTTTCATGACGGAGCTTTCCGGCTGGCGCTGAATACCGGCAAACCCATCATCCCCGCCGTTATCTTCAACACCAGAAGAGTATTGCCAGCACAGAAGCCGTTCTTTCTCCGCCCACTCCCCCTCTCCATGCACTTCCTCGATCCCGTCGCCATACAGCCGGGCGAGACGGTCGAAAGCCTCAAACAAAAGGTATTCCGTATCATGTGGGATTATTATGTGGCGAACGCGAAGGAGGATCGCTGACCAAACGCACCAGGCCCGGCAGCGTCAGCCGGATGCCGGCCCCGATGGTTCCCCGCTGACCAGCTGGTTTACTGATTATAGAAATACCGGGTCCTGTTGACCTTGAGATCGCGCAGCAGTCCGGCCTTGGGACTGAGCGTAATATTGAAGTAGTGATTGAGCCCCACCGGCGTCACGTTGATGGACATCTGCCAGCAATGCATTTCCCGGGAAATGGACAAAGTAAGCGTCTGGATCTGTTTGAATTTGACGTCATAATACCCACTCAGCCCCATCTTCCACTTCTCCGTCAGATTAAAATCTCCGCTCCAGTTGATGCTGGACGTGATAAGACTCTGAAATCCGCTGTAATCCGGCTTCTCCGTACTGGTGAAGTTCAGCGCAAAAGCGATATTGAACGACCAGGGGATATTGAAGTCCGCAAATTCCGCGGGATTGCTCCGGATATAGTTCAACTGCGACTGCTGCTCCTCCATGGTCATGGGGATCTGGTCGCTCTGCTGCTGTGCCTGTTCCTTTGCTTTCTTATCATCCTTCGGCTTGCTCTTGAAACTCGTGGAAAGGGCCAGGTTGCCATTCGAGATCCTGCCCAGCGAGAACTTGCCCTTCGACCAGGCATATACGTTCTTGTCGAAGCCCATGCTATCCGCCAGATATGGGTCGAGGGTTGCGCCGCCTGTTATATTGATCTTCTCGAACAGCGTGCTCCGGAAATAAAAGCTGATCGGCGACAGCTTGAAGGAGTCGGCCAGATAGTTATAGCTGCCATTGAACCCGACCCCGTCGATGATCGGTATCTTTTTGATGCCGGCATCCGTTGTATCCTTTTTCGAATGCACCTTTATTTCGATATGGTTGTCCAGCCCGAACGATATACCACCAAAACGCCCCTCCCCGAACGCCCCATAGGTACTCCCGTCAAAATACGAGACCCGCTGCGTCCGGAAGTTCTTGCTGCTGTCGGTGCGCAGGTCATAATAATAGGGTGCGGACAGATCGGGCTTATAGCTGATGCTGAACGTCGGCCGGATAACATGCCGGATACCCATAAGCGAACTATGCTTGCTGAAGCCCTGGAAGGTACCGAAGATGGCAGTGCTCAGGCTCAGGCTGAACGACACGTCATTGGCCGTATAGAACCCTTTCTGGATCGCCAGCGTATCAACTTTGTTGTTAGCGCTGTCCCATATCCGGTACAGCTTCCGCGAATACATCCTGTTCTGAAGGCTGATGCCGGGAGTGATCTGGATCGCCCCTTTCAACGGCAGGGCCAGGGTGATGGGAATGCTGTGCTGCGCGCCCCACTGGAAGGTGTCGACGATCTTTTTTATGCTGAACAGCGAGTCATAGAAGCTCGTGCTTCCCGCCACCGTGCTGCTCAGCCCTATCCCCAGCTTCTCATACCATTTCTGCTCGCCCACAAAGTCCTTTTTCGCCAGCGGATAGATCGTCGGGGCGGAGAAAGTAAGGTTGGGCAGGCTCACGTTGATCAAACGGGTCTGGTTGTTCTGGTTATGATTGGCGCTGACCGTTAAATTATATTTCCCGTCCCAGGTCTTCGAATAGGTGATGGACGAGCTCATCTGGTTCTGGTAGTTGATCGTTGGATTGTTCAGGACATACTGGTTGAATTTCGTCGAGGCCACGTTCACGTTAGCCGAGAAATTGGTCCCGGGCCGCGCCTTGCTGTCCACCGTATGGCTCCAGTTAAGGCTGAAGGTCTTGCTGGTAATATACTCGTCCTTTCCAAAATCACTCAGGATACGGGTGTTCTGGAGGGTGAAATTCAGCTGTCCGCTATAGCTGTACCGCTTCCGGTAGGTGGGTGTCAGGAACAAGGTCCATCCTCCATAGGAATAAACATTGGTCCGCACCGTCACATCGAAATAGTCGTTCAGCACCTTGTAATATCCCAGTCCTTCCAGGCCAACGCCGAACTGATCGCTGGTCGTGAACTGCGGGGGCAGGAGACCGGAATGACGGCCGGCAGAAATAGGGAAGAAGCCAAAGGGTATATAGATAGGCACCGGCACTCCCTCGAATTCCGGGTGGATCGGCCCCGTGATGGCCATCTTCTTGTTGATGACCTTCATCTTATTGGCCCGGAAGGCAAAATGGGGAGTATCCAGGTTACAGGTGGTGAACCTGCCATGATAGGCAAAATAGTTCTCCGGGTCCATCTTCTTCATGGCCTCGGCATGGATATACATGTCATCCGACTGGGTATAGGTATCGGTGGTGATCCCCTTCTGGGTCTTCATGTTGTAAACGATCTTGTCGGACTGCATGGTATTGTCCGTCTGCACCATTTTGGGGAGCCCGATGACCTTTCCCGCCGTATCCTTGATATAAGTGGCCGTCACGATATCGCGGGGCTGGTCCAGCTGGATCTGATAGGCCGAAAGGTTCATATCCTTATACTTCGTATTGGCATTGTTGTAGAGGGTGATCTTTTTACCGGGGACGTCCATGACCACGGAATCCGAAGCCTTGTAGTCGATAGCCGCATCCAGCGTGTCTTTGGACACTTTCATATCGATGGTGTCCGTCTGCAGATGGGCGGAATCGAGGGTCGTATCCCCTGCCCTGATCAGCAGGGAGTCCATAGCCGCGCTATCCACAGCCAGCCCGGAAGATAGCCTGGCGGCAAGGGAATCCTTTGCACGGGTCAAGGCATTTTTGATGGGTGGAAGGCTGTCGCTGCGGCTACTGTCCCTGGCCGCCCGGGGGGCCCGGGGCACCGTATCCAGGCCGTTTGCTAATAAATTGCCAAAACCGGGGATGCCTGAATAATTTGCCGGACTATTGAACGTTACTGAAAAGAATAAAGCAGTAAAAATCAACGCCAGAAGATATTTTGAGCTAATTTTGCGTCCGTAAATCATTCAGTCTGTTTGCGATTGCACAAAAATAGCCATTAGACCCATAAGATTTTGTGAAGATTGCCGCTAATTAGTAAATTTAAATGACTATGATCAAACGCCCGTCGATTCAAAAGTTGACCGTCTTGCTGATATTGTCCGGTATTGCCTGCGCCATCTCTTCATTTAACATACATCCCCATAACACCAACCCAGGTAACACCGATCCCAACCATACACATCCCAAACAAAGATCATCTCCCCTCCGCACTATTATTATCGATCCCGGTCACGGAGGGTTCGACCCAGGCACCAGCGGCCTCTTCTCCCAGGAAAAAAACGTCGCCCTCGCCATTTCCATGAAATTGGGCAAAGCTTTACAGGAGGAGTTCCCGGATATGAAGATCATCTATACCCGCACCACAGATATTATGCCGGGCAACATGCCCACAAAAACAGAAGGGCTTCATTACCGGGCAGAACTGGCCAATAAATCCCGCGGCGATCTCTTTATCTGTATCCACGCCAATAATGACGGACATTCCCCCGGCACCTATGCCGTAAAAAGGGTCATCGGACATAAACTGGTGGGCAAGAAAAGAAAGAAAAGGGTACCCATTTACGAAACATACTATGTAAAAAATACCCGCGCCGGCACAGAATCCTATATCTGGAAGGCGGACCGCAGCGGATTCAAAGGCACAGCCATCGGCCAGCGGGAAGAAAGCGAAGGGCAGGAGAACGATCTGACAGACAGCACCACAAAGGAGGCCTTCGATATGACCACCCCGGAAGCAAAGATCAAAGCCCAGCTCTATGAGAAAAAATTCTTCGCCAACAGCGCCCTTTTTGCCTCGCTGGTAGAAGGTGAGTTCGTCAAAGCCGGCCGCCAGAGCTATGGGGTCAAACAAAGGGATGAAGGTATCCAGGTCCTCCAGGCCACAGGTATGCCAAGCGTCCTGATCGAGACCGGCTTTCTCAGCAACAAGGAAGAGGAAGAATTCCTGAACAGCGAGGATGGACAGAATGAGATCGTCCGCAATATCGTCGACGCGTTCAAACATTACAAGGATACGCTGGAAGGAAAAAATACCGGCAACGGAGATAACAGCCTGCGGGCGCTGGGCACGGTGAGAAATTCTGTCGCGAGGATCAGCCAGCCATCCGCGGCAAGGCCCTCAACAAGAAGGTAGAATAGCCCAGAATACTTTAACTTCGTCCTGGGCATAGGACAAGGCAATTTTCCTACATTTGCCCTGCCCTGGGCAAAAGGGTGGATCCAACCAATAAACCATTACTGAATGAAAATTTCTAACGAAACGAAGATCGGCGTACTGGCAGTGGTCGCGATCATTGCGCTGATCCTCGGATTTAATTTCCTGAAAGGCAGCAGCCTGTTCGAACACAAAAAAAACCTCTACGCCATATTCGATGACGTGCAGGGAATGGAAGTTTCCAATTCCGTACAGATCAACGGCCTCGTGATCGGCAACGTGTCGGCGATCAATGAGGGAGATAAGGACCTGAAGACCGGCATCGTGGTGACCATCATCCTGAAAAAAGACGTTCATATCCCCAAAAATTCCATAGCGGAGATCAATTCAGGGCTCATCAGCTCTTCTTCCATCGTCATTACCAAAGGCGACGATCCTCAGTTCCTGAATGACGGGGACACCCTGCTGACCAAGAAAAAGTCCAATCTGCTGTCGCAGGTGCAACAAAGCGTCAATCCCGTTATCCTGAAGCTCGGCGGCACCCTGACCTCACTCGATAGTCTTGTACAGGTGATCGGCACCATGTTCGACCCCAGGCTAAAGAATAATTTCAGCGCTATCATCGCCAATATGGCCGCGTCATCCGCCTCCCTGCAGACTTTGCTGAATGTGCAGACCGGCATGCTGGCGAAAACCCTGAAGAACACCGAGGCCTTTACCGATAATCTCGCCAAAAATAACGAAAAGGTCACCCAGACCATGGCCAATGTGGAGAAGGCGACTTCCAACCTGGCCGCTGCAAAGATCCCCGAAACGGTGGAGTCCCTCCAGGCCACCGTCACCGAGCTTAAGGGGCTGATCGCAAAATTAGGAAGCAACAACGGCAGTCTCGGACTACTGCTCAACGATAAGAAACTTTATCAGAACCTGGAAGCCACGTCCCGCAGCCTCAACACGTTGCTGGACGATGTCCGGCTCCATCCTAAACGCTATGTGAGCATCTCCGTATTCGGCAAGAAGGACAAGAGCGGTCCGCTGATGGCGCCGTTGTCCGACAGCGCGTCAAAACCACCAAATAAATAACCGGATGAAGATAAGGATCCTGGCTTTTGCGGTCTGTCTGGTTTGTTGTATCCTCTCCGGCAGAGAAGCCTGGTCACAAGGGACGATCGAATTCAGAAAGCCGGGCAGCGACTCGGTGAAAGTGGTGATCATCCGGAATGCCAACACCTATCATTACGAGCAAAAAGATTCCCTCACCAAGCTCAACACCTGGGTGGGAGGCGTTATATTCCAGGAAGGGAAGACCCTGATCTACTGCGACAGCATGATCTCGAATGACCGCGAAAACACCATCGAATCTTTCGGACGCGTCCATATCAACGACAACGACTCCACGGATATCTACTCGGATTATATGAAATACCAGGTGGACAAGCGGACGATCCTGTTCCAGAAAAACGTAAAGCTTACGGACGGGAAAGGCGTTCTCACCACCCAGGAGCTGACCTATGACCTGAATGCCAAAGTAGGCGTGTACAGTCGTGGGGGTAAAGTCGTCAACAAGGAGACCATTCTCACCAGCGATCAGGGTACTTATTATGAGGCAACAAAGGATGTTTATTTTCAGAAGCATGTGGTGATGAAAGACCCGCAGTATGACCTGTTCGCAGACTCCCTGTTGTACAATACCCAAACCCAGATCTCCACCTTTATTACGGAGACCAATATATTATTCAAGGACAGTACCCGCCGCACCGTGCGGACCCGGGAAGGGTTCTACGACCTGAAGAACCGGAAGGCGTCTTTTGGCAAACGCCCCATCATTACCGACGGTACCCAGCGGATCACGGGGGATGACATCCAGTTCGATGACAGCACGGGCGTCAGCACTGCCAGAGGACACGCGGTGTATACGGACACGGCCCAGGGAGTTGCCATGATCGCCAATCTCATGATCTCCGACAAGAAGAACGGCACCTTCCTCGCGACGCAGAAACCCCTGCTGATCCTCAAGCAGGACAAGGATTCCATATATATTGTAGCGGACACCTTTTTCTCGGGGCGGTTGTCGGACCTGGCCATCAGCCAGCGTAAGGCATTTATCGCGGACAGTCTGCACAAGCATTATGTAGACAGCCTTTTTCAGCGGTCCACGGACAGCCTGGCGCGGTTAACGGCGGACACTTCCCACCAGGCCGATATCAGCGCGCCCGACAGCAGTGGAAAAGAAGGCGACAGCACACATCATATCACGCTGAAGGACGAGAGCCATAAGATCCACCGCGACACCCTGCAGGTGCCCGAGGTGCCGGAAAAGTACCGCGGAACCTCCGTCGACAGTGTGAGGAGTAAGCCGAAGGACAGCGCGCTGATCAAGTTGCGCGACAGCTCTCGGAATGCGGGGGCCGCCATTGTCCGGGATAGCTCACGGGCCGTCCATGCCAAAGACAGTTCAGCCAGGATGCGCGACAGCGCGAAACCCGTCGTCGTAACCCCCGCACGCGACAGCGCCGGGCTCAAAGGCCATAGGGTCAGTAAGATTGACAGTCCGCTGGTCAAACTGCCGGACAGCGCGCAACTCGCGGCCGCAGCCTTTGCGCGCGACAGCGCAAGCAACGCGGCCGAGCAGGCCGCCCGGGGCGGAATACGGGGGAACGCGATAGGCAGCGACACGGGCAGCACGGCCGCAGTAACGGATACCAGCCTCCGCTATATCAGGGGATATAGCCATGTGCGGATCTGGTCGGACTCCCTGCAGGCCGTTGCGGACAGCATGTACTATTCCGGCAAGGACTCCATATTCCGGCTGTACAAGGATCCCGTCGCCTGGGGCAGCGGGCAGTACCAGGTCACCGGAGACACCATGTTCGTATACACGAAGAACAAAAAGGCCGACCGGCTCTATGTGTTTGAGAACGCGCTGGCCATCAATAAAGTGGGGAAGAATTTTTACAACCAGATCAAAGGCACCACCATCAACGCTTATTTCAAGGATGGGGTGATGGATTTTATGCGGGCCAAAGGCAATGCGGAAAGCATCTATTATGTCAAAGACGAGCACAAGGCCTACACCGGGGTCAACAAGGCCCATGCCGATATCATCGATATGATCTTCGTCAATAAGGAACTAAACCGTGTGGTCTTTCGAAGTGACGTCGAAGGGGGTATGGTCCCGTTCAAAAAAGTGAACTTCGACGACATGCGCCTGCGCGGGTTCAAATGGCTGGAGGACCGCAGGCCGAAGAGCAAATTCGAATTGCTGGAGAAGCCCACCGTCGATCACCCCGGCAGCCCGCAGCACACCGACCCTGGCGATCCGCAGGCCCCTCCATTGCAGGCCCCTCCATTTTAAGAAACTTCTAACAGATCGGTTCGAATACAATGGGCAATATATTCGTTACCCCTCCAATCAAAATAGTATATTATGCGAATAATCACCTTTTGTCTGATCTTCCTGCTTATGGGCGGCCTGCTCAATCACTTGTCAGCACAGGATTACAAAGTAGCAATAGGTGTCCGGCTGAGCTCGGCCTCCCCAACCCTGAGCAATTCCGTCACGGTAAAATATTTTATGAACGAGCGCGACGCCCTCGAAGGATTGTTGTCCTTCGGGACCCGTTTCGGGGTCGGCGGATTATACGAAAGACACCAGATAATCGGAAATACCCCCGCCCTGACCTGGTTCTACGGAGCCGGCGGCTATCTTGGATTTCAGGACCGCAACACCTATCTAGGCCCGACCGGTATTGTCGGTCTCGATTACAAATTCCAGAATGCGCCGCTGAACATCTCTCTCGACTGGAAGCCGGAACTGGACATCATTCCAGCCATCAATTTCGTTCCGGACGCCTTTGCCTTCTCGGCCCGGTTTACTTTCTAGTCCGCTTTTGCTTCTGGCCTGCATCTCGCGATGGCCCATCTGCATGTCGCGACAGCCCCATCCGTATCTCGCGCCGGCCCCCACCTGTATGCCGCAGCGACGCACCCCGTAGCTCCAGCGCAGGTTCCCCGCCACGAACCCGCCACCAGCCTGAAAAACCACTTCCGCAGCTCTCACATCCCTCTTCTGACAGCCGGATAAACCCGCAAAAAAACG
This sequence comes from Puia sp., assembly GCA_035317125.1. Lineage (GTDB taxonomy): Bacteria > Bacteroidota > Bacteroidia > Chitinophagales > Chitinophagaceae > Puia. The sequence continues at coordinate 16,285 of DATHHO010000237.1, read as the reverse complement.
CAGTCCGGATATCCGTACCCGAGCCCAAACCTGCCCTTGTTTACGTTTTTTTTCGGTTATTTTTGGCATTTTGCAATTATTTGCGGCATTTTGCATTAATTTCATTCAACTTTAACGCAGGTTTAACCAAGACTACCATGCAGAGACCGGTTTTATTCAATTTTTTTTCCGGAAACGCAAAGGCTTCCTTTGCGCTATTTTGCAGTTATACTTTATTGTCCACCATTTTAATAGTCTGTTCAACCCCTGCATCCTCGCAGCCCGCAGACCCCGCCCGTGGCCTCCGCATCGCCTTTCTAACGGATATCCATGTCTCCCCCGGTGCCGCCGGCGAGCCCAATCTTCAGAACATCGTCTCGGAGATCAACGAAGGTGATTACGATTTCGCCGTGCTCACCGGCGACCTCACCAATACCGGTGTGGATACCGAGCTCGTCACCGTCCACCGCATCCTGGGTGATCTGAAGATCCCCCTCCACGTCGTCCCGGGCAACCATGAGACCAACTGGTCCGAAAGCGCCTGTCAGACCTTTCTTAAATTGTGGGGTAGCGACCGGTTCTGTTTCTCAGCCGGCAATTACCTTTTCATCGGTTTCAATACAGGCCCCTTTATGAAAATGGGCGACGGCCACGTGAAAGAAGAGGACGTACGCTGGATCCAGCAGACCCTGGCCAGAGAAGCCCGCCCCGGCAAGACCGTCGTCTCCCTTTCTCACTATCCCCTTGGTGACGGGCTCGACAACTGGTTCGAAGTGACGGATCTCCTCAAACAATACAATACCCGGCTGGTGCTCTGTGGTCACGGACACCGGCTCTCGCTGCACAACTTTGACGGTCTTCCCGGCATCATGGGGCGTGCAGTCCTTATCAACGGTTCGGATTTCCCAGGCTACCAGGTGCTGGTCCTCCGTCATGACAGCGCCCTTGTCTTTGAAAAAAAGCTGCATGAACCCATCACCGCGCCTTTTGTCGCTTTTTCGCTCGCCGACCCTTCTCCCGTAACGGCCAGCCGGAAATCCTTTCCCCGCCCCGACTCGACCGTCAACACCGCATACAGACCTGCCGTCCTGCCCTTCCGGATGAAGGACAGCGCCTCCATCTTTACGGGCGTTGTACCTGTCGACCGCCATACCATTATCTATGGCAACTCAAAAGGCCAGGTCATCGCATTGGATCCTGTTACAAAAAAGCTGCTTTGGCGGAATCAATACACAGGCTCCATCTATTCCACCCCTGTCTATGGGAAAGGCATTGTCGCCTTCGGCAATGTCGGGGGTCATATAACAGGACTGGACATCCGCACCGGTCGTGAAAAATGGAGCTTCGCCACCGGCGAACCTGGCATCAGCGAAGGGCTGGTAAAGGACGATACCCTGTACATCGGCACGGGCAGCCATTTTTACAAGCTCAATCTTACTACGGGCAAGCTGCTGTGGAAGAACAGCACGCCCGAAGGACAGCTGCAGGCAAAACCCATTTTATCACCCGCCGGGGACGCCGTCCTTTTTGGCGTCTGGGACCGCCATCTCTATTGCCTGGATGCGGCGACGGGCGAACTGAAATGGAAATGGGACAATGGAAAGACCCAGAAATTGTATTCACCCGGCAACACCGTGCCGGCTATCGCGAATGGAAAAGTGTTCCTCGTAGCACCCGACCGGTTTATGACCGCCATCGATCTGGCCAGTGGTAAGACCCTCTGGCGCGACAACAGCCGCCATGTCCGGGAATCCATGGGAATCTCCACCGATGGCAGGCAGGTATATGCCAAACTGATGAACGATACGATCATCGCCGTGTCCACAGAAGGGGATGCTTTTCATCTCAACTGGGAGGCCGATGCAAAATTCGGGTATGAACATAATCCATGCCCTATTTTAGAAAACAACGGTGTGGTCTATGCGGGAACCCGGAACGGAGTATTTATCGCAGCCGATGCCGCAACGGGAAAGATCCTGCTTGAGCACAAGGCAGGCAATTCTTCCATAAACAAGATCACGGCCGACGCGGATGGGAATATCTGGATCAGCCTTATCGAAGGGAGCATCCAGGAATACAAAGCACCGGGACGGTGAGCAGACAAGGAAACTATCAATCAACATAACCAACTTGAGCCGGAAAAACTTAAAATCACACGTTATGAGAAATTACAAAGCTTTGTCATTGTTCGGACTGCTTTGCTGGTTCAGCAGCCAGGCGTTCGGGCAACAGATCAAGGGTGAGGTCACCGACAAGATCACCCACTCCCCTGTCGCAGGCGCCAGTATTATCATCACCGGCACAAAAGGAGTTACTTCCAACGCGGAGGGTAAATTTACCTTCGAGGCCAACGGCGCCAAATCTTTTGTTGTTTCATCCGTGGGATATAAGGCGAAGACCATACCCATTACCGACGCTGCATCTTACTCCGTCGAACTGGAAGGATCCAATCAGGCGCTCGACCAGGTGGTCGTCGTAGGGTATGGCACACAGAAAAAAGCCGACCTGACGGGTGCCGTGGCTACAGTGGATATCAACAAAACCTTTGCCAGCAAGCCCATGAACGATCCCACGAAGGCCCTCCAGGGCATCGTGCCCGGACTGACCATCCTCTACGGCAATGGCGGGCTGACAGCCGGGGCGGATATCAAGATCCGGGGCATCGGCTCCATCAACGGGCAAAGCCGGCCGCTGATCCTGGTGGACAATGTACAGACGGATGATCTCTCCATCATCAATCCCCAGGACATTGAAAGCATCTCGGTACTGAAAGACGCGGCCTCTGCCTCGATCTATGGGGCCAGGGCAGCATTCGGCGTGATCCTGATCAAGACAAAGACCGGAAAGAAAAATCAGAAATCCACGATCAGCTACACCAATAATTTCTCCACCAATACACCCACTATCCTGCCGGATTTTGCAGAGCCGGTTGATGAACTGCATGCGCTGAACGCTGCGGGTATACGCGGTGGAACGGCTTCCCCGGAAACCTTCGGCATGGACATGGATACGCTGGCAGCGGGCATAGCCAACTGGGAAAAACTGTACAAAGGGAAGAATACGGGATTGGAAATGATCAAAGGGGAAGACTGGGACGTAAGACCCAGCGGACGTACCTATTTCTACAAAGTATGGGACCCTAAGAAAGAGTTCCTCAATAAATACACGTTCTCCCAGAACCACAATATCGCCATATCCGGCGGCAGCGAAAAAATGAGCTACTACCTGTCCGGCGGCTATAGCTATGACGGCGGTATGTTTAAAATGAACCCGGATGCCGTTAAAAAATACAATGTAACGGCGGGCCTCAACGCCAGCGTAACGAATTGGCTGGATGTCAGCGCCAAGGTGATGTACCGCAATTATCAGTACGATTATCCTCATGCATACCAGGACTACTGGTATTATTTCTGGCGTTGGGGCGCTTATTTTCCCTACGGCACCTACCAGGGAAAATATTTCAGGGTCAACTCGGCCTATATGGATGCGGCAAGTAAAGACGGCCTCAGCGACAACTATTCCAGGATCGATCTGGGCGCTACCGTGAAAATTACCAGGGACCTGAACTTTCGCGTTGATTATACTATCGGAAGGGACAATTCCCTGAGACATGAATCAGGAGGCCCCGTCACAGGCTGGGACTTCTGGACCGCCGGCGCCCTGTCGCTGACGAATCTTGCCACCGCCGCTTCGGATGCGGTGACTTACACTTCGGGAAGGGCGATCGTCAATACCTTCAACGGCTATCTTACGTACCAGCATACCTTCGCCACCGATCATCACCTCAAGGCAATTGCCGGCATCAACTCGGAAAGCAACGAGAATATCAACTTCTTTGCCAGCAGAGCGGGTCTGCTGGACCCCAGCCAGGCCGAACTTGGCCTGACCTATGGCGCCCAGACCAGCGGCCCTACGGGCTCGAGTGTACCTCTGGGATGGGACCCGAATGGCCATGGGCATAAAGCATTTGCAGGCTATTTCGGACGGGTGAACTATGCTTTCCAGGATAAATTCCTGCTGGAACTGAATGGCCGTTATGACGGTTCGTCCTACTTCTCGCCCGAGGATCGCTGGGCATGGTTCTCTTCTGGATCCGCAGGTTATCGCATCAGCCAGGAGAAGTTCTTCGAGCCCCTGAAACGCACGATCTCCGACATGAAGATCCGCGCCTCCTATGGCGAACTGGGTAACCAGGATGTAACAACAAATGGTCTCAGCCCTTACCAGGCGATCATGACCGGCAGCCAGGCCACCTGGCTGACCAGCGCAGGCACCTACGCACAAACCATCGGGCAGCCCCAGTCGATTGCCAAATCATTGAAATGGGAAAGGATCCGGACCCTGGACTTCGGTCTGGACACGCGTATCCTGAATGACCATATCGGGGTGACCTTCGATTGGTATCAACGCGATAACGACGGCATGATCCAGCCTACCAGCGTGCCCCTCTCCTTTGGCACCGGCGGACCAAAGATCAACGCCGGCAATTTCCGCACACGCGGCTATGAGATCAGCATCGATGCGAACTATTCCCTCAGCAAGGATCTGAACATTTACGGCTCTATCGGGTTCTCCGATGACAAAACAGTCTTCACGAAATGGAGCAATCCCAGTAAGTCCATCTCCAATGCCGCCGGCATCAACTATCAGGGCAAGACCTATGGAGAGATCTGGGGATTCCAGACCGACCGCTTTTTCACGGATGCCACCGATGCAGGCAAGATCTCGCAGGTGGCTTTACAAAATGGAAGCTTCGTATACGGCGCAGGCGATATCAAGTTTAAAGACCTCAACAAGGACGGCAAGATCGATGGAGGAAGCGTGACATTAGGGGACCACGGCGATCTGAAGGTCATCGGCAACAGCCAGCCCCGATACCAGTACAACGCCCGGGTAGGCGCTACCTGGAAAGGCTTCGACATCGACATCTTTATCCAGGGCGTGGGCAAGCGCGACTGGTGGGGTGTGGGTCAGACGGTGAGTCCCCTGTGGCAAAGTATCGACATCCTGTATGCCAATCAGATGGATTTCTGGACGCCGACGAATACCAAAGCTTTTTATCCAAATCCCTACCCGGGTAACACAACAGGCAAGGTCCCCGGTCTTTCGGCAGGTGGCAATAACTTCTACCCGCAGTCGAAATACCTCATGAACCTCGCCTATACCAGGCTGAAGAACGTGACCATCGGGTATGCCATCAACAGCAAATTATTTGCGCGCTATGGCATCACGAAGCTGCGTTTCTATGTCAGCGGGGAAAATATCGCAGAGATCAGACATACCAATGTGCCGCTGGACCCCGAGATCACGGATGCGTCTTCGACATCCGGCTTCACCGGCCGGGTATATCCTTTCATGAGAACATATTCGGGAGGATTACAACTTTCATTTTAAACAGCTTTTATTCATCAGGTATAATTCTTGACCATGAAATTATCAACAACGCATTGGACCCTTATACTGATTGCAATCTGCATGGGCACCGCCTGCAAGAAATACGTGGACGTCAACAACCCCGATTCGGAAGTAGATCCCGATTTCTGGAAGACGGAGAACAGTGTCCGGTCCTATAACTGGGAATTCTATAATCTGTTCCCAGGCTTTGGCAACGGCAGCAGCCTGAACGGGGATTTTTATTTCCCCACGCTCAACGATGATGAGGTCTCCCCTACCCTGTACAACTATCCTGTAAGCGCCCTGGCCTCCAATGGCGACTGGTTCTTCGGTTATATCCGTAAGGCCAATATCATGCTTGAACGGATCGACATCGTAGCGATGCCCGATGAGGCCAAGAACCACTGGAAGGGCGTTGCCCGTTTTTTCCGCGCCTTCCAATATTTTAAACTGGTGCAGGAGTTTGGCAGAGTACCCTGGTTCAGCCATTCCCTGGACATCAGCGATTCCACACAGATCTACAAACTCCTGGACACCCACCAGCTCGTGATGGACAGCGTACTGGCCGATCTGAATTTTGCCGTGGCGAATGTCCGCCCGGTAGACCAGGACAATACCATCACGAAGAATGTGGCATTAGCCCTTCTGTCAAGGGTCGCCCTGTGGGAAGGCACGTTCCGGAAATATCATACGGAGCTGAGCATGCCGGACGCAGACAAATATCTTTCGGCCTCCAAAGATGCATCCCAGACCCTGATCGCATCCGGCACCTATGCCCTGGACAAGAGTTATCAGACAGCCTATAACTCCGACAACTTAGCCACGGACAAGGAGATGATCCTGTACAAAAGGTATGAACCCGCCCTACTGCAGCATTCGCTGATCGCCTATCTCTATAGCAGCACCGCCATGAGCGGTCCGAGCAGATCCGCCGTGGAATCCTATCTGTGCAAGGATGGCCTTCCCATCGGTCTTTCCCCCATGTACCAGGGCGATGCCTCGATCGACAACGTCAGGACCAACCGGGACCTGCGTTTTGGCATCGCTTTCGACACCACCTATCTCTATTACAAAGGACATGTAAAGAACAGCTTTAGCTCCAGCACCGGCTACCGGCCCATCAAATTCCTGCCGGATTCGAATAAATTAAAATCGATCCCTACCGGCATCGGCGCCAACTACACGGATGCGCCCCTGTTCTGGCTGGCGGAAGTATATCTTAATTATGCCGAAGCCGCCGCCGAGCTGGATGATATGGGAAAATATACGATCAACCAGGCCGACTTGGACAAAACAATCAACAAACTGCGCGACAGAGGCGGTGTTGCTCATATGACGCTGGCGGGTCATCAGGACCCCGGCTTCACCGATCCAAATAAAGATGCCGACGTTTCTTCCCTGATCTGGGAGATCCGCCGGGAAAGACGTGTGGAATTAATGATGGATGGCTTCCGGTTTAATGACCTGATGCGCTGGAAAAAAGGTCCTAACCTGAATTTTGGTCTGAACCCGAATGCCTACCTGGGCGCCAAGGTTCCGGCCAATGGCAGTGTCGTGCTTAACCCGAGTGGCTATATCTCGCCGTATGCACTACCGGTGACCAGGGCATTTGCAGATCCCAGGAATTATTTGTCCAATATACCCACCGGCCAGATCCTTTTATATCCGGCTGCTGTCCAGCCCCAGATGCAAAATCCGGGATGGTAATGGATAGGATGGAAGAAAAAACATTATTTTAGGGTGCGAATAAAATTCAACATGCTCAAACAGGAAAGACAGGCATATATACTCCATCAGGTAAACCTGCACAATCAGGTGCTTTCGGCTAACCTGGGCCTGGACCTGAACGTATCGGAAGACACCGTGCGCAGGGATCTCCAGGAGCTCTCCGACAATGGCAAGATCATCAAGGTCCATGGAGGCGCCCTCTCTCTTTCCTTTAATGATTTTCATTACCCTGCCATCAATGTATATGCGCACCCGCAGAAAAAAATGATCGCCCGCAAAGCCGTGGCGCTGATCAAAAATGACATGTTCGTCCTGACGACGGGCGGGACCACCCTTATCGAGCTGGCGAGAGCATTGCCCCAGTCGCTGAAGGCGACCTTTATCTCCGGCAGCATCCCGGTGGTCATGGAATACACCCATCACCCCAATATCGAGGTGATCCTCATCGGCGATAAGGTTTCCAAGAATTCAAAAATAACGGTGGGCGGTGAAGCCATTGCCAAAATAAAACAGATCAAGGCGGACCTCTGTTTCCTTGGGGTCAACGCCATTGACGCGGAGCACGGAATAACGGACAATGACTGGGACGTGGTGCAGATCAAAAAAGCCATGATCGAGTCGGCATCGAAAGTCATCTGCCTGTCGATCGCGGAAAAGATCAACTCCTGCCAGCCCTTTCACGTTTGCCCGGTGCAGGAGATCGACACGCTGATCACGGAATTAAGACCCGACGACCCATTGCTGGAACCCTACAGAAAGAAAGGCATCCAGGTATTATAGACCCTGCGCCGCTGAGATACCGCCGCCATCCGAACCAAGCAACAAGAACCTGATCCACGGAAAAGAAAAAAACCTGTCCTCGTTTAGGAAACCGATCCCTGAAAAAGCTACCTGCTAAAAGCCGCCTTAAAACGCCCTGATGATCTGTTGCCAGTTTGATGACTGTCAGACCCTGGATCTGTAACCAGACCGGTAATCTGTCAGACTCAGTTATGTAGATTTTTATAAAAAAACCAAAAACTAAAATGTATGAGAAAATGGAAGCTTTTTAGTGTGATCATGTTTGCTATGCTTAGCATGATTACAAACAACCTGATGGCTCAAACGGTTCCCATCAGTGGAACGGTGCTATCAGACGACGGTACACCGCTGGTGGGGGTAACGGTTTCTGTAAGTGGCGCAAACCGGGCGGTTACTACGGATGAGAGGGGCAAATTCACCATCAGCGCAAAGGAAGGCGCTATGTTGAATTTTAGCTATATAGGCTATGCGCCTCAAAAGATAAAAGCTACGGCTGGTATGGCCGTACACTTATCAAAAGGAGACGCCGGCCAGATGACGGACGTCGTTGTTACGGCAATGGGTATTAAAAAGGAACGTAAGGCATTAGGGTATTCGGTTTCCGACCTGAGTGCGGCGGAACTGATGAAAAATAAAAATACCAATGTGATCAACTCCATGGCGGGTAAAGTGCCTGGCGTAAACATTACGCAATTCAGCGGTTCGGCAGGCGCAGGTGCTTCTATCACCATTCGCGGTGGTAATTCCACATCGGATGGCAGACAAAACCAACCCTTGTTTGTTATCGATGGCATTATCTATGACAACTCCACTACGGTGACCGGCAATTCTGGTACCGATGGCCTTACCCGCAGCAACACCACTTTCTCAAATCGCGTTATGGATGTCAACCCCGAGGATGTTGAAACCATGTCGGTTTTAAAAGGCGCCGCAGCGGCAGCTTTGTATGGTTCGCGCGCGGCTGACGGTGTGGTGATCATCACCACCAAAAGAGGCGCAGAAGGCGCTGTAAGGGTTAATGTTGCCAGTAAAATAGGCAATTCATGGGCAAATAAATTGCCTGAGGTGCAGACGGAATTTGGAAACGGCGTGTATGCCAGCAACGGCGTTTTTAACAACATTTCCTATAACTCCTGGGGACAAAAGATCACATCACCGGACAGCATCCATAACAATATCGGTAATTTCTTCCGGCATGCCACCGTATATGACAACAACATAAACGTAGCCGGCGGAACGAAGAACGGTTCTTTCTTTTTATCGGGTTCTAATTTCAAGCAAACCGGTATCGTTCCCAACACGGATTATGAAAAAACTACTTTTCGTTTTAACGGCGAACAGAAATATGGGGGTCTGACATTAGGTGCAAATGTTGCCTATTCCATCGCCAATACCGACAGGACGTTAACTACTTCCGGATTGTATTTAAGTGGCGTTGGGAGTATGCAAGCACTGTATACCTTCCCTCAAACGTTCAATATGAAAAATTATAAGAATCTTGACGGAACGCAACACCGGATATACGCCGGAACACTGGCTCTGGAAAACGATAACGACAACCCTTACTGGATCATCAATAAGGATAAGTTAACATCACAAACCAAACGTATCACCGGAGGTGTAAACGCCTCTTACAAAATTGCAAACTGGTGGGATGTGACGGCACGTTTGGGTTATGACCAGTATGGCACCAATGATTATACGTATATCGCCCCGGGTTCTGCAGTGGCCGCGCTCTACCAGAACGGGCGTCTGAGTAAAGACCTGTATAACTATACCTATACTACATCCACCGTGATGAGTAATTTTCATAAAACATTTGGTGATTTTGATACGCACCTGATGTTGGGAACTACGTCGGAAAACACGGAGATAGTAAGTCAGAACCATTGGGGATATAACTTTATCACAGCCGGTACCATCAGCTTTAATAATATAGGAACAACCAATAAATTTTTTACCGATGGAACAACAAGAAAGCGTTTGGTAGGAGGTTATGGAGAAGCCGGCGTTTCTTATAAAAGCATGGCCTTTCTTACGGTAACCGGGCGCAATGACTGGTCGTCAACATTGCCAGTACTAAACAACTCCTATTTTTATCCTTCTGTAAGCGGTTCCTTTGTGTTTACGGAATTGTTACCCGTACATACTATCCTTTCTTTCGGCAAGATCCGGGGAAGCTGGGCAAGAGTTGGTAAAGACGCAAATGCGTATGCGACGAATACGTATGAAAATCCCCCCATCAGCATTGGCTCTTTTACCGGAGTTGGTAACCAGTATTATGCCGGTAATCCTGTTTTGATACCTGAAATTCAGGACTCCTGGGAAGTGGGCGGAGAATTTAGATTTATGAAAGGTCTTATCGGTTTGGACTATACCTATTATCATAGCCAGACAAAGAATCAGATCGGACAACCACGCTTAGCCCAATCCGGCGGGTTTATTTTCAGCACCCTCAATGCGGGCACGGTGATCAACAATGGAATGGAAATAGCCATCACGGGCAAACCGATAGTAAAAAAGGATTTCGGATGGGATGTAATGCTGAACTACTCCTATAACAAAGGCAGATTGGGGGCTTTCATTCCAGGTGTAGCTTATTTCTACCCGACGGACGCTCAGTTCGGAACAATAAAAGCGGCTTCGATTCCCAACGGAAGTTATTTTCTTGGAATGACCGGTCAGCCTTATTTACGTGAAGTCAACGCAAAAGGAGTTGAAATACCCGGGGGCCGCTACCAGGTAGATCCTACCACCGGCTTCTATAAACTTAACACGAACAGTCCGGTGGTGGGTAACCGCGAACCGGATTTCATCGGTGGCTTTAACAACACGTTCCGTTACAAAAAAATTTCGTTATCGTTCCTTCTCGACATTCGCAAGGGCGGAGATGTGTATAATGGTACCGAGTATGCTTTGGTTGTAAACGGCCTAAGTAAAAAAACCACGTTGAACGATCGCCAATCGGCAACGGTCACCGGCGTTAACAGCGTGACAGGAGCTGCTTTTAGCCAAACGTATACCGCAGGTCAGAGTTATACCATTGGCAGCACAACATATGCCGGTGCGTATATGGTTCAGCAATATTGGCAGAACTACGCGGCCAACTCTTATAACTTTATTACTTCAGTAAATTGGGTGAAGCTAAGGTCGCTGTCATTGACGTATGACTTTTCCAGCATAGTGAAGAACTCGAAAGTTATCAAAGGCATTTCGGCAACAGTAGTGGGCACCAATTTGTTTACATGGACAAATTACAAAGGAATGGATCCTGAAGTAAGCGCCGCGGGAGGAACAGGCGGCTCGGGTTCCCAGGGTATCGATTACCTGGGCGTACCCGCCGTGGCCAGTTTCACATTCGGGATAAATGTTTCTTTATAATCAACGAAAAAAGTAAATCATGAAAAATTTAAAATATATCATATTAGGTAGCCTGTTTGTGCTGGGTTCCACCTCCTGTAAAAAGTGGCTGGATGTGAATACGGATCCGGATAATCCAAACAATCAAAGCGTATTGGCTCAAAACCGGTTACCCTGGATAGAACATTTCTACCAGTATTCTGCAGGAGTCACCAATTATCGTACTTCCTGCCAGACAGGCCTTTATTATACCAACTCCGCTAATCCCAATACATTTAGCACAACCTGGCAATGCACAAACCTCAATTCAACCACCTCCTACCAGACATGGTTTGTAGAAGTATCTTCCAACCTGGTGGATATGTACAATTCCGCCCAGAAAATAGGCGCCTATCATTACATGGCGGCGGCCGATGTGTTCAATGCACTGGGTTATATGGAAATGCTGGATTTATATGGTGAAATGCCTTACACACAGGCAGGAACAGGCAATCCAAGTCCCAAGCCTGATGACGGTAAGACCATTTTTAACGGATGTATGGCAAAATTGAATGAGGCCATCGGGTTGTTTGCTAAAACACAGGAAACCGGGGCTCCCTCCCTTGCAAGCGGGGATTTGTGGAGTGGCGGCGATGTTGGCAAATGGATAAAAATGTGCTGGGGATTAAAAGCCCGCTACATGCTCAAGCTGTCAAAAAAAGCAGATTTGTATAATGCGGATTCTATTCTGTACTGCTTGTTAAAAGGACCACAGTCTAATGCCGATAATATAGTAGGGCCGGGTTTCAACAACAGTACCGTAACCGATTATTTAATTGGAGATCCGGTAGTAACAAACGGCAACTTTGATTATGTAGCTTATGGCAGCTCCGTCCGTATTTCTCAATACTATTACAACCTGCTGACCAATATGCGTGGTTCCGGTGTAGCAGATCCCCGCATGACCAAAATTGTACCTTCTTACATGACCGGTATTCAACTGGATGGCACTGGTAAAGTAGCATCTTATACCTGGACCCGTTCAATAGGGGTGGATCAATATGGTCCCTCAGCCCGGTTGGTGAAAGGAGGTGCTACTTCTCTTGTAACGCCGGTGTATGCCACTGGGAATACCAATCTAACCTATGCGATTGCCGATGGTACGGACCGTGCGAATTTCATTGCTGCCCAGGTTGCGTCAGGACGTACCTACACGACCAGCGGGAATAACGTAACGGTTACTTACAAGGCAGGGTCCATCTATATAAACAGTACCAATTATGTGTATGCCGGAGATACTGTTTATGTAAACCTGCGCAGCAGCGCTTTGGCCACATCGGCTATACCCGCTCAGGGCGCCACGGATGTCAGCTGGTATGTAAACGCAGCTGCGTTTACTGCAGGCGCCGTTGCTTCCACCGGCTCGTACCAGGTCCGTCCCGTTTCCGACCAGGAGATTTTGACTTTCCATGAGATGAACTTTATCAAGGCTGAGGTTTATATGAGAAAAGGGGATATCGGGAATGCTTCCACGGCCTACCTGGCGGCTATTCAGGCGCATATGAATATGATGCAGGATAAGCTGACCGCCTGGAAAGCAGCTGGCTATACGGTTACGAATCCCGATATGGCGCCGATGAATTCCGCAGATATAAGCGCTTATCTCGCCAGTGCAGCAGTTGCAACGGCAGGAAATCTTACCATGTCGGATATCATGTTGCAGAAATATCTTGCTATGGGTTGCAGCATCGAAAACTGGAACGATATGCGCCGCCTTAATTTCAGCGCAGGCAATGTCGGCAGCTTTGGCGTCGTTTACCCAGGCTATCAACGCGGACCCTTGTTTACAGGTCAGTCTCAGTTGACAGGCACAGCCCCAACAGATGTCAGATATTGGATGCGCCGCTGGGCGTTGCCACCAACCTATGAAATAAATTACAACTCTATCAATACACTTGCGTTAAACCCCCATGCCACCGATCCGAATATCTGGAGCATGCCCGTTTGGTGGGATTGCGCAACAGATGCTGAATACAATGGATACCTTAAATAAATAATTCTATTGGTAGCGAAGGTTCGCAGTTTTTAGTTTTTACAGACACACATGAGAAAGAAGAGCAGGACGACCACTGCTTCAGGCTGTTCCGGGAGGATTCCGGGGCAGCCTTTTTATTGGGGTGACCGCTCCAGGGTGAGAAGGCGGCCTTTGTTTGAGCGGCGCGTTGGCGAACGCCTGGCATAGGGACCCGACGGCCTGGATCGCACGCAGATTTTGGCCCGGGCCACATGCGTTTTGCCCCATACCGGATCACACGCGTTTTGCCCCATAGTAGTTGAACTTTTTTGAACAAATTGATTTTCAGGGTATTGAAAAAAGTTCAACCTCTATGACGAAATGCAGACATCAAATGCCGGGTGGGCAAGCGAGCGGCCTTGCAAACCAGACGGCCGGCAATAGACACTGGGGTGAGAACCGCGATGGGTGGCGGCGGTCAGCCCGTATGCCCGAAGAACAGGTAGCAGAGCAGGATGGACGTGACGATGCTCACGAGGTCGGCCAGCAGCATGGCGCCGATGGAATAGCGGGTATTCTTTATCGAGACCGAACCGAAATAAACGGCCACCACATAGAAGGTAGCTTCCGATGAGCCCTGGATGATGCTGGACAAATGAGCGGCAAACGATTCGGGTCCATAGGTCTTCATCGTATCGGCCAGCATGCCCCGCGCCCCCGCCCCGCTGAGGGGCTTGATCAGGGCCGTCGGCAAGCCTTCGACAAACCGGGTATCCACCCCCAGCGCTCCGAACAGATGCCGCAGCCCTTCGATCACCACGTCGAAGGTTCCGCTGGTGCGCAGCATGCTGATGGCGACGAGCATGCCCACCAGATACGGGATGATGCGGATGGCCGTATCGAAGCCGCCTTTTGCCCCCTGCACGAAGGCGTCGAAAATATTGATCTTTTTGTATACCGCACCACCGATGATCAGCCCGAAAATGACCAGGATCATGCCATTGCCCAGCACACGGGAAAAGGATTGTACGCCATCCGCCGGCAGGGTCCGCAGATAAAGGACGATGGAACCGATCAGCACGGAAAGCCCCCCGACCCAGGAGAGGATCGCGGGCTGAAATATATTTATCTTCTGCTTGTACGCCACGATGAACATGGAGGCCATGGTCGCGACAAACGTTGCGATGACGATGGGTATGAACACATCCGTCGGATCGTGCGCGCCGGCCGATGCCCTGAGCGCAATGACGGATACCGGTATCAGCTGAAGCCCGGACTGGTGCAGGCAGAGGAACATGATCTGGGTATTGGAAGCGGTGTTTTTATTGGGATTGATCTCCTGGAGGCTCTCCATGGCTTTGAGTGCGAACGGGGTGGCGGCATTGTCGAGGCCCAGCAGATTGGCCGAAAAGTTCATCACCATGTGCCCCATGGCGGGATGGCCTTTTGGCAGTTCGGGGAACAGCCGGGAAAAGAATGGCCCCACGATCCTGGACAGGAGGCGTATCCCTCCGGCAGCTTCCGCAATGCTCATCAGACCCATGAACAAGGCCATGATGCCGATAAGCCCTAGCGACAGGTTTACGGCGGAGCTACAGGTCTCGATGATCCCGTTGGCGTTCTGGATCGTGTAGGGAACTGGGGATACTGTAGCCGCTGGGGGTGCGGCGGGCATAACAGTGATCATGGCCGCAGCGGGCGCCGGTGCGGTGCGGATCGTATCCCCCGCCTTACCCGTCACCATTACGCTGAAGATATTCTTATCCTTTGCGGAAAAAGAATACCGGATGCCCGCGATCAATATTGAAATAAGGATAAACGCCGCCCATATCCTGCTTAATGCCATGCTTGAAAATAAACAAAAAACCCATTATTTATGCCATTCATCCATTTTAAGTACAGGGTTCGGATATTTTACCGGCAGGGTCCGGGATCAATTGATTACTCTTGGGCTGGATTGCCCATCTTATTCATAAATTCTTTTTATGCGCAAAACGCTGTTCATCCTCCTCGCCTTCGTCAGCCTGCAGCAAGTCCCGGCACAGTACAAGTATGACAACAACCTGTTCAAAACAATATTCTGGGACGACCTCTGCCGGGAACTGCAGAAGCCCGATGGCCATCTGCTCCTCGATGTCCGTTCGCGCGGCGAGTTCCGGGATACTTCTTCGGCCGAATACCTCAACATCGGTCATCTGAAAGGTGCGCTGAATATCGATATAAACAATCTGCCTGACAGCATCGGCAAGCTGGATGCATACAAAGACAAAACCATTTACGTCTATTGCTCCCACAGCCAGCGAAGCCGCCGCGTGTCGAGAATGCTCAGTGAAAAAGGATTTACAAAAGTGGTCAACGTCAATGGAGGTATGACGATGTTCAACATGCTGAAGAATTCCAGCATCCCCTGCGTGCAGTCCATCTATGAATCATCCATCCCCTGGCCCTTCCTGTCACCTGCGGATCTTTGTGCGCTTCCGGCCGGCACGTATGTTTTGCTCGATATTCGTCCCGACTCCGTCTATCGCCAGATCTCCGGCGATGACCGGCAGAACGGATATGGCAGGTTGCGCGGGTCCGTGAACATACCACTCACCAGCCTGGCGGAAACGCTGGGCAACATCCCAAAGAACAAGAAGGTCATCCTGATCGATGGCTCGGGAGACGACAGCCCGCGGGCGGCCCGGCTGCTGGCTGAAAAAGGATATAAGGATCTCGCTATCCTTTTCAACGGGATGGACCGCTGGTCCCTCAGCGATCCCGCGGCTTTGTCCTGCAAGACCGGATGGACCGAGCATCTCACCGCATACGGGGTGCTCAGCCCCGAAGAGTTTTACAAAATGGTCGCTCCTGCCACAACCGCAAATGTCGCAACCGCTCCGGCCGGAAAACCGAACGCCACTGCATCCACTCCGGCCGCAACCGCGGGACCTGGCACGGCACCTGGCGGCGCTGCCCCAGCCCGCACGGATCTGCTGATCCTCGATGTACGCAATGCCGCCGATTTCGCCAGCCAGGCCAAAGACGCCT
>DATHHO010000236.1:0-19644 GCA_035317125.1 Puia sp. | reverse complement strand
TCTTCCGCTCCTTCGAGGGCGCACATCCTGTCGATGAATTCCTGCACGCTGGGGTTGCTGAACCGGCTGTAGATATTGTCGTCCGTCTCATCGGCAAATGCGGCGCGCATCTGTTCGGCATCGTCAAAGCAGAAGCTGCTGGTCAGGAACAGGGGTGAGGAATGCTCTCTTTCGGCGGTGCGTCCGGTGCGGATGCGGATGGCCTGCGTTATCGGCTGTTGCGGGGCCGGTGATGAGTTCGGTGCCGATGGTGAATCCGGTGATGGTTGTTGGGCCGACTGCGATGGAGGGGCGGATTGCGGACCCGGGATCGGTGAGGGATCTGGGTTGGATGATTGCGAGCTGGACTTCGATGTTGACATGGACTTTTAATTGTCAGCCGGAGCTGGTGATTAATTATATGCGTTGAGATGCGGTGCTTGCTGGCCGGTGTGCAGAACCGCGCGGATGACTGGCGGGGCGGTGTTGCCCGCATGCGGTACGGTCAAACGATCCGCAGTTCCCAGGTGATGTTGCAGCGGGCTTCTTTCAGCGTGGCGGCCACGGAACAATATTTCTCCATGGAGAGGGCGCAGGCTTTTTTTGCGCAATCGGGATCGATGGCTCCCTGCAATTCAAAGATGATATTGATCGTCTTCCACAAGGAGGGTTCTATACCCTGCTCTCTCGCCCCTTCTATGTGCATCCGGAACCCGTCGACGGGCTGGCGCTGCTTCTTCAGGATGGATACGATGTCGATGCCGCTGCAACCCCCCAGGCCCATGAGAAGCATCTGCATGGGGCGGATCCCGAAATCGAGCCCTCCGGTATCCGGGCTGGTATCCATACGGGCGATGTGTCCGCCTGCATCCCTGGCCTCAAACCCAAAGTCTCCGTTCACCCTGTTCAGCTCGATCTGTATCATAAAAAAGATTTTTGCAAAGGTAATTCACCTAAGCCCTTATTTTGCATCCTGAATTAAGGAATTTGAGATCCCGGCATGGATCAGATGACCGATCCGGCGGATAAACGGAGGATTTGGGAAAGAGATCGGGAAAGGCACCTTGATACGGCCCTTCGTCGGGTCGCCGGACCTGGACTAGCCACCGGAAGCACACGGGCTGTGGACCACGTTGGGTCACGGGCTCCGCGCGTCCGCATTTATTGAGAAACAGGAACTTAGACAATGAACCATTATATTAATGAGGAAGGTTTTGAGCTGGAATGCGGGCAATCGCTGCCCGGTATTACGATAGCTTATCATACCTATGGCAGGCTGAATGCCGATAAAAGTAACGTGGTGTGGGTGTGTCATGCCCTGACGGCTAATTCCGATGCGGCCCATTGGTGGCCTGGGGTGGTCGGGCCGAGGAGTCCGGTGAACCCGGAAAAGCATTTTATCGTGTGCGCCAACTTCCTGGGCTCCTGCTATGGCACGACGGGCCCCTTGAGCGAGAACCCGTTGACGGGCCGGCCCTGGTACAGCGATTTTCCACCGGTAACGATACGGGACATGGTGCGGGCGCATATTCTGCTCCGGCGCCATCTGGGCATCGAGAAGATCCATCTTTTAATGGGGGGTAGCATGGGGGGATATCAGGCGCTGGAATGGTGTGTGCTGGAAAAAGAGGTGATCGGCCGGTTGTTCCTGATCGCCACCTCTCCGGCGGAAAGCGCCTGGGGCATTGCCGTACACACGGCGCAGCGGTTGTCCATCGAGGCGGACGCGAGTTGGCTGGACCCTTCTGCGGAGGCTGGAATCCGGGGGCTGAAGGCGGCACGCGCCATCGGCATTCTTACCTACCGCAACTATGGCATCCTGGTGGAAAAACAGACGGATCCCGATACGGAAAAACTGGACCATTTCAAGGCTTCATCCTATGTGAATTACCAGGGCGACAAGCTGGTGACCCGATTTGCCGCATATTCCTACTGGCTGCTGACCAAATCCATGGACAGTCATCAGCTGGCGAGGGGGAGGGGAAAATCGCTGGAGGGGGTACTGGCGGGGATCACCCAGAAGACCCTGATCATCGGGATCGGCAGCGATATCCTCTGTCCGGTGGAAGAGCAGCGGTTCATGGCGCGTCATCTGCCCGATGCCCGGCTGTCGGAGATCGGCTCCGCCTATGGCCATGACGGCTTTATGGTGGAGGGCGCAAAGATCGGCGCCCTGCTGGGGGAATGGATGGAGGAATGAGGGGCGGATGGCCGGGTCGGCGACTGCGACCGGTGTCGCGGGCAGACCCGTTGAAAGTCTCCGCGGATGGGCAGCCCGGGAACCGGATGCAGGCTCGGATAAGGGTTGATTGCCGGGGCTGGCGGCTAAGGGTTCAGTCTTCCCTGATAATAATCCAGCACTTTTGTCCGTAAGATATAGTTATACTTTGCCTGGGACAGGCTTGTGTTGGCCCGGTCGGCATTATTCTTTGCTATAATATATATGTCTGAATTGATGACCCCTTCGTTGAAGCGGATCTCTGCCACCCGGAAGGATTCGGCGTAGGCGGCCGCCTGGTCCATGTAGGATTTATATTGCTTATAACCGGCGATCATATTCTGATAAGCCAGCTCTACGCTTTGTTGTAAAGCAAGACGTGTAGAATTTGAAACGATCTCCGAATTTCTAAGGTTGATCTTTGCCTGTTTGACACCGTTGCGTGCGCGCAGATAATTTAAAATAGGAATGTTTATCTGCAGCCCGATGGATGTTTGCCGGTTGTTCTTGAACTGGTCGCCCCATGAAGTATTTGAAGTGTTGAAAATCTGATTCTTATTGATCACGTTATAGGGATTCCCGCCCACGGAAACATAATTGGCCGTTGTATCATTGGCGAAACTATTGGAGGGTATGGATTGTGTTGCGGCATTACTGTAATAACTGTTGACGTTGGCGTAAAAGGAAAGGTTGGGATAATATTGCCCCCTGGCCGCCCTGAGCGCTTTTTCGAAGGATTTTATCCTGAGATCTGCGGATTTGATAGATGGAAGAATTTGCATGGCCGTCATATAAATGCTGTCCGGGCTTTGCTGGTAATCGTTCAACTGAAGGGTGAAAGCAGCCCGGTCGTATTCCACGTCCCTTTTATATGGGACATTCATTATCTGGAAAAGACCGACCTTGGCGGCCTCCAAATTATTGACAGCGATAGCGATGTTTGCCTGGTCTCCTGCGTATTGTCCCCTGAGATCGGTCAGATTGGAGAGAAGTAAGAGGGCTCCTTCCTTATTCTGGGTTTCCAGCCGGTCTGCCTGTTTGACATCGATATCGGCTTGTTCACGCGCGATATTCAGCAGGTCCTGGCTGCTGAGGACCAGCAGATAGGCCAGATATACATTCAGGGTTATATTGTCCTTCTGCTGCTGCAGATCCATTTTGCTGGCCGCGTATGTGTACTGATTTGCCTTGACCGTATTCTGCAAGGTCAATCCATTGAACAGCGTGAGGCCGGCGTTGGCCTGATAGGAGCCCGAGGCCGTCTGCTGATCCGTGTAAGTATAGGACGAGGTAATAAGACTACGTCCAAAGCCGATGCCCTGACTCGCAGAAGCAGAGATACTGGGCAGCATATTACCCCAGGATTGATTGAGCGTGACCTTACTGATCTGCGCCTGTATATCCGCCTGATTGACAACCAGGTTATTTCTGATCGCGACGCTGACGGCCTGCTGGAGGCTGAGCGAGGTTCCGATATCCGGTGTGCCTGCGCCTGAATTGTTCTGTGCCTGTGTCTTTGTAAAAGACAATAGTATGGCCACTCCTACATATAAAATATGCTTCTTTTTCATGTTTGCACTTATTAATAGTTCATTCCCGGTCCAGTTGGTCAGCCCTGCCGGCCTGACCGTTTAATTATTATCAATCCTGCCATCAAGGAGATTGATGATCTTCGATCCGTATCCCGCGTTCTTTTCCGAATGGGTGACTTGTATGATGGTGACGCCTTCCTTGTTCAGTTGTTTGAAAAGGTCCATGATCTCTTCTCCCTGCTTCGAATTCAGGTTGCCGGTTGGCTCATCGGCGAGCAACAGTTTGGGCTTGCCGATCAGCGCGCGGGCGATGCCTACGAGTTGCTGCTGTCCACCGGACAACTGGGTGGGGAAAAGCGCTTTCTTTCCGACGATCTGAAAGCGGTCGAGAATATCCGCTACCATGGCCTGGCGCTCAGAGGATTTGACATTCTGATAGATCAGCGGCGTCTCGATATTTTCATAGACGGTCAGCTCATCGATCAGATGATATGCCTGGAATACAAAGCCGATATATTGCTTGTATAACTGTGCGCGTTGTTTTTCTTTCAGCGAGTGTACGCTCTGCTCCAGAAAATAATATTCTCCTTCGGAAGCGTCGTCCAGCATTCCGATGATATTGAGCAGGCTGGACTTACCGGAACCCGAGGGTCCCATGATCGAAACAAACTCTCCTTCCTTGATATGCAGATTGATATCCTTCAAAATAAAATTTGGTTTCCCACCGACCGTGATCCATTTAGAGATGCGTTTTAAATCTATCATAATAATCGTTCGTTTTTACAACTGGTTATAGTTACTCTCAATCACATGCCAGAATACAATCTGATGATACGCAAGATACTATCTATCAATTACATAGGGAACAGTCCGTTTTCGATACAGGAACTGTCCGGTTTTGATACATAAAAAGGGGTGGCTCATTCCGTTCTCAGGCTTTTCACCGGATTGGCCAGGGCTGCCCGGATGGAGTGCAGGCTGATCGTGACCAGGGCGACTACCATGGCCATCAGGCCTGCCACGACAAAGATCCATCCCGAAATGGTTATCCGGTAGGCAAAGTCTTTCAGCCAGTTGTGCATGATCAACCAGGCAACCGGGAAGGCCAGTGCGTTGGCGATCAGGATCAGACCGAAGAAATCCTTTGACAGCAATAATACGATATTGGGGATGGACGCTCCCAATATTTTTCTCACACCTATCTCCTTTGTCCGCTGTGCCGTGGCGAACAGGGACAGTCCGAATAACCCGAGGCAGGCGATGGCGATCGCGAGACCGGAAAAGAGCGCAAATACTTTTCCAAACAGCTGATCGGTCTTATAGAGCGCATTGAATTTTTCGTCCACAAAATAATAATCGAACAGGTTGCCCGGGAAAAACGATTCGTATTTTTCTTTGACCGAGGCGATCGTGGCGGGCAGGTTCTGACCGGTGATTTTTACGGAGATAGGGTTGTCGGTGCCGAAGGAAGGCCGGAATATAGTGGGTTCGATGGGATAGCGAAGTGATTTCTGATGGACATCGGCGATGACGCCTATGATATCCCATTTTTTGTTGCCGGTGAGGATCGTCCTTCCGATGGAGGCCTGGGGTGTGGAAAATCCAAGGAGTCTGGCGGCGCTCTCATTAATCAGGGTATTGTGCAGGTGATTCCAGTCCGGGCTATAGTCCGTCTCCGTGAAATTCCTGCCTGCCAGCATCCTGATGCCATAAATATCGATAAAGCCGGAGCTTATACTCATATTCCTCATGGTGAATTTTTCATTTTCCGGCGCCTCCGCTCTCCTGACATTAAAATTCCTTCCCAGTTCATCTCCTGCGACCCGATTGGAAGTGGCCGCGCCTTTCACACCGTTTATCTTTTTCAATTCTTCGGCAAAACTGGTCTCCCTGACTATAAATGTGGAATCCCACCTGGTAAGCTCCGGAGGTTTTACGATCAGCATTTGCGAGATATTCATCCCGAGGCTCTGTTCATTGACAAATTTTATCTGCTGATAGACGATGAACGATCCGATGATGAGCACAACGGTAATGGCAAACTGACCGATCACGAGGGTTTTGCGCAGCCACGCGCCTTTTACCGAGCGGGTAAATTTCCCTTTGAGCACAAGGATGGGCTTGAAGGCGGAGAGCACCAGGGCCGGGTAAAGACCGGAGATAAAAATACCGGCTATAATGAGTGCGGCCAGCGCCGAGGTGATGCTGTATCCGTTGAGCCCTTTCTGAAACAAATATGCCAGAGAGAGATGGTGCTGCACCAGGTCGTTGAGGCCTTTCTGGGCAAACCATACGATCAGCACCGCGATGATGAGCGCCGTGATATTGATGATGAGGGATTCCATCAGGAACTGCCGGATCAGCTGTCCTTTCGTAGCGCCCGATACTTTTCGAATACCCACTTCTTTGGCCCGCTCCATGGATTTGGCCGTAGCCAGGTTGATATAGTTGACCCAGGCGATCACGATGATGAGGGCGGCGATGATGAGCAGGCCCCAGACCACAGTGGCGCTGCCGGTCTTGCCGATCTCGTATTCAAAATCCGAGTACAGGTGTGCGCGGGAGAGGGGCTGGAGGAAAAATTTCTCTTCGCTGCCGGAGACTTTGTCTCCCTGGAAATGGCGCTGGCTGAATGCGGGCAACTTGGCTTCGAGTGCTTTATAGTCCGTGCCATGCCGGAGCTGGATATAATGCCAGAAATCGGAATCCTTAAAATCGTAATCGGCTTCTTTCCACGAATCTTTTCCGGAATAGAGCGTGGAATAAGAAGCAAGAAGGTCGAAGGGCAGGTGTGTATTTTCCGGCACATTGCGGGCGATGCCGGTTATTTTATATGGAGTGGAGTCCATGCCAAGGTTGATCGTTCTGCCGATAAGGGATGACCAGTCCTTTTCTGCGCCGGCCCCGAAGATCTTCGTTGCGGAAGATTCCGGGAGGATGATGCTGTGGGGTTCCCGCAGGGCCGTGGCCGCATCGCCTGCGATCAGCGGATACGTGAACATGGACAGGAAGGAATTATCCGCATAGAGGAGGTCCAGGTCTCCGATCTTTTTCGGGCTGGCGGCGGTGATGATGGACTTGCCTCCGGGCTCTACCCGGGTGTGGTCGAGCACCTCGGGGAAATCGTCCTGCATGGCCTTGCCGATGGCCGAGTAGGTGATGGTGCCATGCTGGATCAGCTTGCCTTTCTGATAGCGGTCGTTGGCGACGCGGTAGATGTCCGGCGCGTTCTTATTGTACTGGTCATAGCTCAGCTCGAAGCTTACATACTGGAGGATCAGCAGGCAGGCGGCCATACCGATGGACAGCCCGGCGATATTGATCAGCGAGAAGGTCTTGTTCTTGCGGAGATTGCGGAAGGCGGTCTTTATAAAGTTCCTGAACATGCGCTGCGTTTTTTGGTCGTGATGAATTGAATAGGGTGTGGGCGGTTCATTCGGATCGTAACGTTTTTACAGGATTCGCCAGTGCGGAGCGGGCGGCCTGGAAGCTGATGGTCGCCATGGCTATGACGATGGACAGCAATCCTGCTGCGACAAAGATCCAGGCTGGGATATGGGTACGGTATGCAAAGTCTTCGAGCCAGGAATGCATGGCCCACCAGGTGACGGGGATGGCGATGACACAGGCGATGCCCACGAGCCGGAGGAATTCTCCGGAGAGCAGGAGCAGCAGCTGTTGTACGGAGGCTCCAAGGACTTTGCGGATGCCGATCTCCTTTGCCCGCTGCTCTGCCGTAAAGGCTGCGAGACCGAACAGGCCGAGGCTGGCGATGACGACGGCTATAATGGCGAAGACGGTGAAGATCTGGCCGGTGCGCTGCTCGGCTGAGTACATGCGTGCAAATCCCTCGTCGAGGAAGGAATAGCTGAAGGAGGTGGATGGCTTGAAGGCATCCCATTGCCGTTGGATGTCCGCGAGGAGGGGCTGGATGTCGGCGGTCCGTATTTTGACCAGGATGGAACCGCTGTTGTGGCCCAGCAACATGATCAGCGGCGCTATTTTTTGTTTGGCTGATGCATAATGAAAGTCTTCCACTACTCCCACGACGGTGTATTGTGAAGTTGCGGAACGGGCGAGGCCTTTACCGATAGGGTTGGTATGAATCCATCCCAGCTCACGTGCAGCGGTCTGGTTGATGATGACGGCGTCGGAGTCCGATGGGAAGGAGGGGGAAAAATTCCTTCCGGCGACCATCTTCATATCCAGCAGGGGGATATAATCGTAGTCGATATGATAGATGTTGGTATGGATGCCTCCCGTGCCGCCCTCTTTTTCTTTGGGGGTGATGACGGTGCCATCCATGCCCGTACTGCCTGGCAGGGTCCAGGAGATGCTGGCGCTTAGTATGCGTCTGTCCCGCAGCAGCTGTTGCTTGAATACTTTTTCGGTATGCGACGGCAGGGTATAGCTGTCCTTTATGACCAGCACCTGGTCTTTGTTGTAGCCCAGCTGTATGTTCTGCATATAGTGCAGCTGGCGGTAAACGACGATGGTGGAAATGATAAGGGCCGTCGAGATGGAGAACTGAAGGACGACCAGTCCGCTGCGCAGGCGTTTCTTCCCGCCGGGCCTGAGGGATTCACCTCCGCCTTTCAGCACCGCGATGGTGCGGAATGCGGAAAGAAAGAATGCCGGATAGATCCCGGCAACGATCCCTACCACGAGGGTGAGCGCAAAGAAGGCGCCGGCGGCCTTATAATTCAGGAAGAAGCCGGGGTGAAACCGTTTGCCCGCGAGGTCATTGAAATACGGCAACACCAGCAGGACGATGGAGATGGCAAAGATCACCGCGATGAGGGTCAGCAGCATGGATTCTGCGAGGAACTGTCCGATCAGTTGTCGCCTGACCGAGCCCAGCACTTTGCGGATCCCTACTTCCCGGGACCGTTTGGAGGAGCTGGCCGTGGACAGATTGGTGAAATTGACGCAGGCCAGCAGCAGGATGAAGCCGGCGAGGGCGCCGAAAATATAGATATAATGAATGTTGCCGTTGGCTTCCATTTCATATTTGTCATTGGAATGGAGGTGGATATCCCTGAGCGGCCGGAGATAGAACTGAAAGGTGTTTGCAGACTTTTGCGCCTCGGCCAGCGGTATGCCCATATCATGTGCTATTTCGGGCGCCACAAATTGTGTGACCAGCTGCGGGAATTTTGCTTCGAGCGCCCTGGCGTCCGTGCCCTTTTTGAGCTGGAGATAGGTCCAGAAACCAATATTGCTCCAGGTGCCTGCGTTGCTGCTCTGTATGCCGGTCATACTGATCAGTGCGTCGAAATGAAAATGGGAGTTGTCGGGAATATCCGACATGACGCCGGTCACCTTGTAGCTCGTATTGGTTAAGGTCAGTAATTTTCCGACGGGTGAGCCTTCGCCGAAATATTTTTTGGCAAAGGCCTTATTGACGACGATCGTATTGGGCTCTCTGAGGGCAGTGATGCGGTCGCCTTCGACGAGAGGGATAGAAAAAATTTCAAGGAAGTTGGAGTCGGCGACCCCGATGGTGGTCTCTTTGAATTTTTTTCCCTGATAGTCGATGAGGACCTCTCCTTCGAAATGGCAGCGGGTAAAAGCCTGGATCCCGGGGAAGGCCCGCTGCATGCCCTGTCCGACGGCTGCATCCACGCAGGCGAAATCTGTTGCGCCGCCATTCTCGAGCAGGTGGAGCTCTACGCGGTAGAGCTGGCTGGCCTGGTGGGAATAGCTGTCATAGTGGAGCTCATCGTAGAGAAAGGCGCTGATCAGCAGGCAGGCGGCCAGTCCGATGGACAGGCCGAAGACGTTGATAAAGGAGAAGGTCTTGTTCTTTATCAGGTTTCGCCAGGCAATTTTGAAATAGTTTTTCAGCATGTGTTTGTTCGTTTATAGGTTGTTCGGTCGTCGTATGTTTTTGTGCGGCGCTACTGGGCAGGGCTCAGGGGTCGGTTGCGTGTTCGCGGGCTCAGGGGCGGTGATGTCCGCTCATTCCGATCTTAAATTTTCCACTGGGCTGGCGATGGCTGCCCGGAAGCTCAGGATGCATATAACGGACATGGCTATCGAAACGGTGACGGCCTCCGTTATAAAAAAGGTCCAGAAGCCGATCGGGACACGGAACGCAAAGTTCTCCAGCCAGCGGTTCATCACCCACCAGCTCAGGGGCAGGGCGATCAGCGAGGCCAGGGCTACCAGCCGGATAAAGTCCCTGGATACGAGGCCCAGGATATTTTGTACGCCGGCGCCCAGCACTTTCCGGATGCCGATCTCCCTTGTCCGCTGTTCTATATTAAACAAAGTCAACCCAATCAGGCCTCCTGTTGCAAGAAGGATGGCTAAAATGGTAAAGAAATTTATGGCGCGGCCCAGCAGCCTCTCTTTTTCGGCCAGTTGTGCGAAGTTGTCGTCGAGAAAGCTGAGCCGGAGGGGCTCGCCGGATGTGAATCCCTTGCCGATCTCATTAAGCCGGTCGAGAAAGGCGGCGGCATGGCCCCCGCTGATCCTTATCGCCAGATAGCTGCCGGTGGGAGAGTATTTCAGCACGACGGGGCCGATCTTCTGCCGGAGCGAGGCGAAATTGAAATCTTTTACCACGCCGATGACCCTTTCGCTGCCGTTGATGGTGGCGCCGACGGGGTTGAACAATCCAAGGGCGGCAACGGCGGACTCGTTCAGGATGAGGGAATTGGTATCCGTAATGAGGTCTCTTCTGAAATTCCTTCCATTGGTGAGGTGCATGCCC
The DNA here is from genome assembly GCA_035317125.1 of Puia sp. GTDB lineage: Bacteria > Bacteroidota > Bacteroidia > Chitinophagales > Chitinophagaceae > Puia. The sequence goes on along the minus strand of DATHHO010000236.1, from coordinate 9,197 downwards.
ATGGTGGGAATGTATTTATCATCGACGGGAAAGGTCTGGAGGGTCATGTCTTCTTTCATGGCGGTCGTCCGGTAGGTGTACATCCAGATGCTCTTGCCTGCCGGAGTGCGTTCGCAGAAGCTGGTGCTGACCACCTGCGCCTGTTTCTCCACCGCCTGCTGAAAGGCGGACGCCTGCTTTTCCAGCGAGCCCACGTTCTCCACCAGCACGACGCCTTCGGCGCGGAATCCCTTGTCCTTATTTTTCATATACTGCAGCTGACCATAGACGACGATGGAGACGAATATCAGGCCGGCAGCTATGATGAACTGGACCAGCACGAGGGCGTTGCGGACGCGGGGATTGCCTTTTCCAGGCAGCTTGCCTTTGGCGCGGAGGGAGATTATGGGACGGAATGCGGTGAGATAGAATGCGGGGTAGATGCCGGCCAGCAGGCCCACGGACAGCGAGAAGAGGACCAGTCCTCCGTAATGTGCGGCCGTGAGGGGCATGGGCCCTGTGAGCGCGGAACCGGTGGCCCGGTGATAGACGAAAAGGATCACCTGGATGAGGCCGCAGGCAAGGATCATGGCCAGCAGGCTGAACAGCAGCGACTCCTGGATCATCTGGGAGGCGAGGGCCATGCGGGAGGCTCCGAAGGTCTTTTTCACGCCTATTTCACGGGCCCGGATGGTATAGCGGGCCGTTACGAGGTTCACATAATTTATGATCGCGAGCAGGATGAGAAAAATGCTGAGGCCGCCGAGGATTTTTACCTGGGTGAAGTTGCCTCCGGCTGAGATCTCGAATTTCAGGTCGGAATTAAAATAGATGGAGGTCAGGGGCTGTACGATAAATTTCACGGCCGAGTTACTCTGCCGCCATTGCGCGAAGGGGGTGTTGGCGCCGGAGGCGGGATAAACGACTTTTTCCAGCAGCCGGTCCAGCCAGCTCTTCAGCCCGGATTCCGATCCGTTGCCTTTTAGCTTCACATAATTGTATACAGCGGCGGAAGACCAGTTGATGGTTTCACTGGTCTTGTCGGGGGTCATGGGCAATACGATCTGTGGGTCGAGGTGTGATTTCTGAAAATCTTCTTTCAACACGGCCACGACCTTTGCGGGCGTGCTCTCTTTCCCGATGAGCAGGGTCTTTCCGATGGCGTCCCTTGTGCCGAAAAATTTTCGGGCATAGCTCTCCGAGAGGATGATCTCACCGGGCTGCAGGCCATTCTCCGGTATGGCGCCGGAGGCTGTCTGGAAGGAGAAGACCTTGAAGAAGGAGGGGTCCGTATAATAAGGGTAGTTGCCGGTGAAGGCCCTTTCCTGTTCGCTGACCCTCATCAGGACATCCTGGTAAGACCGGTCGAGGGCTGTCGCGTACTCGACGTCCTTGCAGGAGATGTGGAGGAGGTCGCGGAGCATGGGCTGGCTTTTGGCGAAGCCTCCCATGTTGAAGAAATCGGTGGCGACACGATAGATCTTATCCGAGTCCTGGAAATGCCGGTCGCAGTTCATTTCGCGGCGGGAATAGATCAGCAGGACGAAGGAAGCGGCGATGCCGGTAGCCAGTCCACCGAGGTTGATCAGGGAGAAGGCCGGGTATTTCCGGAAGTTCCGCAGGGCCAGTTTTAGATGTGTTCTGAGCATGAATAAACGATTTCGAATTTTGAATTATTCTGTTCTTAAACTTTTTACCGGGTTACTGAGGGCTGCCTTTATGGCCTGGAAACTGATCGTTGTCAGGGCGATAAGAACGGCCAGGATGCCAGCCAGAACGAATATGTCCACGCTGACCGGAATATGGTAGGCGAAATCCTGGAGCCATTTGTGCATGGCCCATCCGGCGATGGGCGTAGCGATCAGGATCGACAGGACGACCAGGCGGATAAAATCTTTGGACAAGAGGGTGAGGATATTGGTCACGGTGGCGCCCAGTACTTTCCGGATCCCGATCTCTTTTACGCGTTGTTCGCTGGCAAAGGCGGCCAGGCCGAACAGCCCCATACAGGAGATGACGATGGCAATAATGGAAAATACCAGGATGAGCCTGGATAATTTGGTATCGGCCTGGTAGAGCTTATTGAATTCGTCGTCGAGGAAGCTGTAGTCAAAAGGTTTGCCGGGGTTATACTGCTGCGACAGGGATCTGGCTGTCGCCAGGGCCTGTGCCGTCTTGCCTTCCTGCGTTTTTATATAGAACGTGCTGCGCCAGCCATTCCGGTTGAACAGTACGAGAGGGGCTATCCGGTCGTGCAGGCTGGCGTAGTGGAAATCTTTTACGATGCCGATGACCGTTCCGGTATCGCCCTGGAAGGAGAAGCGCTGGCCAAGGACCGGCTTGCGCATCTTCAGGTCGTTCACTGCCGTCTCGTTGAGGATAAAGTTATGGAGGTCCGTCGTGTTTTCCGGCCGGAACCACCGGCCCTCCTTCATCTTGATCTGGAAGACCTGCTGGTAGTCTTCATCGGCGGACAACTGGTATACCGTGGGTTTAAAGCTGCTGTCATGGCCTTCCCAATCCGCGGACCCGGAATTCGAGCTGCTCAGGTGGACAATAGACTGGCTGGCGATCGATACGCCGGAAATGCCCGTGCGGGAAAGCAGTTCGTGTTTAATGCTGTTCAGCGTGGAAGCTTTTTCCTCGTTGGTCTTGTGGCGGAACAGGGTCCATGGAAGCCGGAAGGAGAACACCTGGGACCGGTTGTAGCCCGGGTTGGTCGTATGAATATAATTCAGCTGCCGCTGGATGATGATGGTGCTGATGATCAGGATGATGGAAAAGGTGAACTGCAGGACCACCAGTCCTTTGCGCAGGTAAACGTCTTTGAATTTCAGGATGCTGGAGCCTTTGAAGACGTTCAGGGGATTGAAGGATGAAAGGAGGATGGCGGGATAGATCCCATTCAGCGCGGTCGCGGCCAGTACGGTGAACCCTACGATCTTCCACATGCCGGGGGAAGTGAGGGGGTCGGTGAAATGTTTACCCGTCAGTTCATTAAAGACCGGAATACTCAGCCTTACCAGCAGGACCGTGATCAGCAGGGAGACGAGGCTGATCAGAAAGGATTCCAGGATAAACTGGATAAAAAGTCCTTTTTTGTCCGCGCCTACTATTTTCCGGATACTGATCTCTTTGGCCCGCAGGCTGGCCCGGGCGGTGGTGAGGTTGACATAGTTGATAGAGGCGATGACCAGCAGGAAGATACCCAGGATGCTGAAGATATAGACCGTCCGGTGATCGATAACCGCCGTGCCGCTGGAGGTGAGATCTGTTTCAAAGTGCATCTGGCGCAAAGGCTCCAGATCGATAACGGTGCCTGGTTCCTTTTGACTTCTGTTCACCAGGTCTGTGATCTTTTTGGCCGTTTGCACGGTATTGGCCCCGGGCCGCAATTTCAGGAATACCAAGTAATTATAATTGTTCCAGGTCATATCGTTCTTCCGCTGTCCGGGGTCCGCGAGCCAGGCGTCGAGGGGGATGAGGACGTCGTACTGGAAACTGGAATTGGACGGGTTGTCTTTTACGACCGCGCGGACCTCATAATCGGCGGAGTCGATGCGGATCTTCTGACCGATGGCGGAGCGGTTGCCGAAGTATTTTTTTGCTTTGGATTCGGTGAGTGCGAGGCTGAAGGGGTGTTGCAGGAAGGTAGCCGCGGTCCCTTCGATAAAATCGTAGTGAAACAGGTCGAACCAATCCTTGCCAACATGGGCCGCGTCCTTCTCTTCGAAGAATTCATCCCCTATATGGAAGTAGATGCCATAGGCGGATTGTACGGCCGCCGTCTTTTCCACCTGGGGCAGTTCCGCGGTCATGGCGTCGGCGAGGGGAAGAGGGGCCGTAGCCCATTTCCATTTAGCGCTGGTTATATTGCTGGTGATGCGGTAGATGCGGTCCGCTCCGGGATGGTAAGCGTCATAGCTCGTTTCGTTCTGTACCCATAGAAAAATAAGGATGGCGGAGGTCATGCCCGCGGAGAGGCCGGCGATATTGATCCAGTTGATGCGTCTGTTCTTCCAGAGGCTGCGCCAGGCGAAGCGGAATTGGTTCTTTAACATGGGGATCGTTTGCGGTTATGGTTGTAGTTTGGAGCCAATGGAATTGTTGTATTCTGTTCAAAAGGTAAGAGCCAATGTGTACTGATCATTCGTTCAGAGGACGCGAAAGCGGCCGATCTTAGAAGGGCCAGCCAATGTGTACTGGTCATTCCGTTCTTAAGCTTTTGGACGGATTGGCCGAAGCCGCCTTCAGGGTCTGGGTGCTGACGGCCAGTACGGCGATCGCCAGGATGAGCAGGCCGGGTAGTATGAACAGCCAGGGGCTGATCGTGATCCGGAATGCGTAGTTCTCCAGCCATTTCTTCAGCAGGTACCAGGTGAGGGGTACCGCGATCACAAATGCGATCAGCACCGGCCGGATGAAATCTTTTGTAAGGAGCAGAAGGATACTGGAAACGCTTGCTCCGACGATCTTGCGCACCCCTATTTCTTTTGTCCGCTGGTTGGTGACGAATGCGGCGAGCCCGAGGAGACCCAGACAGGAAACGAAGATGGCGAGTCCCGCGAAAAGGCCGAATGTCTTTCCGAATTGCTGATCGGCCTTGTATTGCTGCGCAAAATGGTCGTCGAGGAAAAAATATTCGAAGGGGTTGCCGGGAAAAAAGGTCTTCCACTGTTGCTGTACGGAGGCGATGATCCCGGACCAGTTGTTCTGGCTGGCCGTCAGCTTTAAGGAGTAGTAGGAGTTGACGTCGGGGATATACCGGAATATATGGGCGTCAAATTCCTGACGCAGGGATTCCTGGTGATGATTGGATACGACGCCGACGATGGTATATTGGTTGCCCCAGAATTCGATCCTTTTGCTGATCGCGTCTTCCGGTTTTTTAAAGCCTATTTTTTTGACGGCCGCTTCATTGAAAAGGACGGACATGGAGTCGGCCATACCGGGGTAAAAATTTCTTCCTTTTAACAGTTTCATCCCGAAGGCATCGAGGAAATCGTGGTCGATGCCGATGATCCGGTATTGGTCGCCGGTAGTCGGGTCGCTGCCAACGAGGCGGATGCCGCCTGCATTCCAGTTGACCTTGCTGCCGGGAACTTCCGTCGAGAGGGCTATTTTTTGCACGCCCGGGAGACGGAGTGTCTCTGTCTTGAAGCCATTCAGTTTTGCCGTATAGGTGGAATCGAGTACGCCGGGCCCTTTCAGTACGAGGGTCTGGCTGATCTGTACGCCCAGGTCCTGGTTTTGCATAAAGTGCAGTTGCCGGTATACGGCAAAGGTGCCTACCATGAGGATGACGGATGCTATAAATTGAACGATCACGAGGGATTGGCGGAGGAAGGCGCCGTGACCTGTCTTTGATAATTTCCCTTTCAGTACGGTAATGGGTTTAAAAGAAGAAAGAACAAAGGCGGGGTAGAGACCGGAAAGGAAGGTGCCGGTCAGGAAGAGGCCGCCCAGCAATAACCAGAATATAGGGTCTTTCAAAAGAGAGAACGATAAGCCTTTACCGGTAATGGCATTAAAAAGCGGAAGGCAGGCGGCGATCAGGCCGAAGGCGAGGATGACGGCCAGACCATTGATCAGCAGGGATTCGAAAAGGAACTGTCCGATCAGCTGACGGCGGAGGGATCCCAGGACTTTCCGGACGCCTACTTCTTTGGCCCGGTCGATAGAACGGGCGGTGGCGAGGTTGATATAATTGATCCAGGCGATGACGATGATAAAGACGGCGATGATCAGCAGGAAGTAGACCGCTTTCCCATCACCGTTGACTTCCGCCTCGAACATATAATTCGAGTAGAGGTGGATATCCGGGAGGGCCTGGAGGTTGAAGATCATTCCCTCATGGCCGGCTGCCATTTCTTTACCCCACCTGGCCTGTACGACATCGGCTATCTTTTTTTCCAGTTTGGCCGGATCGGTGCCGGGCCGGACGAGGATGTAGTTATAAAACCCATCCCAATCCCAGCGGGTCTCCACGTCGGAGCCCCTCCATTTCACCATGGTGGCCCAGGAAAGAAGGATATCGAATTTCAGATGCGTATTGAAGGGGGGATCCGGTATGACGGCTGTGACCTTAAAATTATCCCTTTTATTCAGGCTGATCATTTTTCCCAGCGGGTCTTCGGAGCCAAAGTATTTACGGGCGGTGGAAGCCGTTATGACGGCCGTAAAAACCTCTTTGAGCGCGCCATTTGCTGTACCCTGTATGGCAGTATAGGAGAACATGGGAAGAAAGGCGTCGTTGGCGAAGAACATTTTTTGTTCCCGGAATTCATGGTCTTTATACGATACGATCGCGCTGTTGCCCATCAGCCTCGCAAAGCTCTCCACTTCCGGTAAGGCGTCCTTGACAGCCGGCCCGATGCCTGTTGCGCCGGCGGCCCAGCGGGTGGCCAGTTTGCCATCATGGTACCGGTCGAGCTGGAGGCGGTAGATCCGGCCGCTGTTGGCTTCGTAACGATCATAGCTCAGCTCGACGCGGGCATATTGAACGATCAGCAGGCTGGCGGCGATGCCGATGGCCAGCCCAAAGATATTGATGAAAGAAAAAACCTTGTGCTTGAACAGGTTTCTCAGGGCGATAATTAAAAAATTCGAGACCATGGTATGATAATTAAGAGAATGAACGATATCTATTCCGAAGCGGCACGCGCGTACGACCGGCATTTGAAGGGCCGGTGCGCACGGTCATTCCGTTCTTAAACTTTTTACCGGGTTGGCGAGGGCTGCCCTCAGCGCCTGGAAGCCCACCGTTGCAAATGCGATGAATATGGCCAGTACCCCTGCAATGGCGAAGACCCACCAATGGATGGAAATGCGGTACGCAAAATCCTGTAACCAGTTGTTCATGACCCACCAGGTGAGCGGTATCGCGATCACCAGCGAAATGAGCACGAGGTAGAGGAATTCTTTCGACAGTTGGAAGACCAGGTGCTGCGCCGATGCACCCAGCACTTTGCGGATGCCGATCTCCTTTGTGCGCTGCAATACGTTGTAAGCCGAAAGGCCCAGCAGGCCGAAACAGGCGATCAGGATGGCCAGAAAGGCGAACAGGCCGAAGACCTGGCCGAAGCGGGTGTCGGCCTTATATTGTTCGTTGAACGATTCGTCGAGGAAGTAATAATGGAAGGGGTCGTCGGGGAAATAGCGGTCCCAGTCTTTTTTGATCGCGGCGATCGTCAGCTGCGGATCGGCCGCGTGCAGTTTCACCGAATAATAATTCCGGACGTTAGGCACCGGCAGGATCAGCATCGGATCGATGGCCTTCTGCAACCCCTGGTGGTGATAGTTGGCGACCACGCCGACGACATGGAGCGTATCCCTTCCTCTTTTCAGCAGGGCGTTCAATGCGCCGGCGGGGTCTTTGAATCCGAGGAGGTCGGCTGCTTTTTCATTGAGCAGCACGGCTTTTTTGTCGGTGCCATAAGCTGCGGAAAAGTTCCTGCCTGCGGCCAGTTTGAGTTCATAGGCCGGCAGAAAATCATAATCGACGCCCAGATGATAGAGCGTGACGGCGGATTTAGCGCCTTCGCCAAGCCTTGCGATGCCGCTGGTCCAGTAGATCTCCTGTCCCATGACATTCGTCGATGCCGTAACGCTGGCAATGCCGGTCTGCTGGAGCAGGCCGGTCTTGAAGGGTTGGAAGACCGCTTTGTAGACGGAATCCTGCAGCGAGCCGGCCCCTTCGATAACGAGGGTCTGGTTGATATTGGCGCCCAGCTGTTGCCGGCGCATATATTGTACCTGCTGGTAGACGAGGATGGTGCCGGCGATGAGGATGACAGATACGGCGAACTGTCCGGTGATCAGGCTTTTGCGCAGGATCTGACCGCGGAAGCTGTTCTTGAACAATCCCTTCAGCACGCTGATGGGATGATAGCCGGAGAGTACGAAGGCGGGGTAGAGGCCCGATAATAACGACCCTGCCAGAAAGATCCCGGTAAAGGCCAGGGCATAGTTGGCGGGCAGCGAGAAAGAGGTCGCCTCCGATCCGATCAGCCGGTTAAACGAAGGGGCCAGCAGCCAGGCCGACGCCAGGGCGATGACGAAGGCAAGGAAGTTCAGCAGGAAGCTCTCGGTGAGGAATTGCAGGACCAGATCGGCACGGATGGCCCCCAGCACCTTACGCACTCCCACTTCTCTGGCCCTTTCCAGCGAACGGGCCGTGGCGAGGTTGGTATAATTGATCCAGGCGATGGCGATGATGAGAAAGGAGATGAGAAAGAGAAAACCGACGGCCTTGCCATTGCCGTTGACTTCAGCCTCCTGGTTAAAATTCGAATACAGGTGAATATCGGTCAGCGGTATGAGGTAGAGCTCATTTTTTGCATTGTTCTTCTTCCTCCATTCGTCGTTGTTGATGTGGCGGTCGCAGAAGGCGGGGAGTTTGGCTTCGAGGGCCTTGTAGTCGGCGCCCGGCTTCAGCTGCAGGTAGGCATAGAAGTCATACCAGCCCCAGGCCGTCTCGAGGACATTGGAGGAATCTCCCTGCTGGCGGAGCTCTTTGGCGAAGGTAGACCAGGAGACGATGTGATTCAGGATGAGGTGCGAGTTAACCGGGTAATCCTTAAAGATGCCGGTGACCTCGTATGATCTTATCTGTCCGTCCCGGATCGTCAGTCTTTTTCCCATCGGGTCCTCGTTGCTGAAATATTTCCTGGCCGTGGATTCCGAGAGCATGATCTTGTCCGGTCCGTTCAGGGCAGAGGCCGGATCGCCTTTGACGAGGTGAATGCCCAGCATCCCGATGGCCGAGGGGTCTGCATAGTATCCCTTGGTCTCATTGAATTTTACATTCTTTGCCGGATTCGACAGCAGGAGGTTGGCATCGATGAGGCGGCAGAATTTCTCCACTTCGGGGAATTCCTTTTTCATCGTGGGGGCGATGGCGGGGTAGACCGTTGCGGACTGCCAGGCCAGTTTGCCTTTCTGGTAAGCATCGAGGCGGAGCCTTACGATCTGGCCGGCCTTTGGCGGGAAGCCATCGTAGCTCTTCTCCCAGGCGACATACTGAAAGATCAGCAGACAACAGGTGATACCGATGGCCAGGCCGAAGATATTCAGTGCCGAATATCCTTTTCGTTTGACCAGGTTGCGCAGTGCGAGCTTAAGATGGTTCTGGAACATATTATTCTGTTTTTAAGCTTTTAACGGGATTGGCCAGGGCCGTACGTATGGCCTGGAAGCTGATGGTGAACAGGGCGATG
>DATHHO010000235.1:0-4204 GCA_035317125.1 Puia sp. | reverse complement strand
CATCTGCCTGTCGATCCTGTAAAAGTGAAACCGGCTCAGCAGGATGAACTGCATTGTGCCCTGATCCGTAAATATGAAAGGGCCAATAACCTGGCCATGAAAGCCAGAGATAAGTACAAGCGGGTCTGGAAATGGGCCATTTTTCTGGGCTGGCTGACGGTGGTGTGCTTTGCCTGCAAAACGGCCTTTCATCTGGAAGGCACTGCGGGGTATATGCTGACCCTGTCCGAATTCCTGTTCGTCGTTGCCGTGTATGCGCTGACCTTTTATGCGAAGAAGCGGAAATACCATGGTCATTATCTGGGTGAACGGATGAAGGCGGAGACCTGCCGGCTGCTGTTCTGCTTCTACCATGCCGGTGTCAGGATCGATATTTCCGACAAGGCGAAAGAGGACAGCTCCATGGCGGCCAGCGCAGGGGATATCAACCAGAGCCTGAGAGTGGCCGGACACCGATCGAAATGGTACACGCAATATGTAATCCGGACGCTGATCCATGAGCAGTGCAGCTACCACCACAATAAGGTAAAGACCATCGGCAATACCCATGAACTGGCCGAGCGCATCAATCTGTTCATCGCCGTCGCCTTTGTGGTCAATCTGGCGGCGCACCTGATCCATCTGTCCGTACAGGAAGAGGCCTGGCATTTCTGGCTGTATGATCTGAGCGTCTTCTTCAATATCCTGCTCCCGGCCAGCTATGCCGCCTTGGAGGGGGTGATCTATTTTAACGAATGGGCGCTGCTGAAAAAACATTCAGAGGTCGCTGGCAAAAGACTGGGAGAGGCTGAGCATCTGCTGCCGGAAAACCTGAGCCTGCACAGCGATGAGGATTGCCATAAAAAACAGGCGAGGGTCCTTCATATCGTCTCGGAGACTATGCTTACAGACAACCGAAACTGGAACCTGTTGCTCGAGAACAAGAACAATTATCACCTTATCGTGTGATGCCGGTCCAGCTGGGCCTGGTAGAGATCCTGGGGGATCAATTTTGCTGGATCGATGGTCTCGAACCAGTTGCCGTCGGGGTTATTGAATTGCGAAGGCAGGTCGGTATCAAGACCTACAACGACATTGTTCAACGATCTGCCGCGCGCATCGTTATATTGATCACAATACAGCATTTTGCCGGTGGCCCTTATATTCCAGTATGTTTCGTGAAAGCTGATCCCGCGTGGAGTGGAATTTCCTCCCGAAAACCAGATCCTCGAGCCCTGGCCGGCGTCGAGGTTGGTAAAAAGATTATTCCGCTGGTCGTGGTTGTGATGATCTATGCAAAGGTCGGCGCCCTTGCCATGGTGAAAGACATTGTGGGTGCTGGCAATGGATTCGACGGAAAGGTCGTGCCAGAATTTTCCGCTGACCTCGAAATGCTGCAGGAGGTTGTATCCCCCATAGATATTGACGCCGTGATGTCCTGAGATGGTCTCCGTTTTGCGGTTGGGGCCAAAATCCAGCAACCAGTTCTCCGCCGTGATATGGTGGGCGGTGCTTTCGATCCAGATGCCCACGTCACAGCCTGTCAGCGTGATGTTCCTGACCCATCCGTCATGTGCATGGTTGCTGAAGCCGATGGCGTTATATGCCCGTTCGTGAAAGTTATGACCGGCCCACAGACTGTCCGGGAACCGTATTCCAAGGTCTTCGATGCCTGCATCAGAAATATCTCCGGTAAAGAGGATCATCGCTCCGCTCCAGGACCATTGGGTTTGTTTTGCGTTCGTGATGCCATAGAGGGGATATAATTGCTCGAGCCCTTTATCGATCAGTAAGATGGTCTTGTCGCGGCCAGCGCCGCGCAGGCAGATGCTACTTCTCCCGATCTGGATAGAATCGGTGATCCGGTAACGGCCCTCTGGGAAATATACGGCGCCATGCTCTTTGCAAGCGCCGATCGCCTTTCGGATGGCGCGGGTATCGTCGGTGAGGCCATCGCCGGCGGCGCCCATTTTTTTGACGTTGACGGATAGGGGATAAGCGGGGATGGGCTTCCTGCCTTGTTGGTAGCCCGAGCTGGTGAAGTCAGGGATGCGGGATGTGTCCCATTTCTCTCCGGTCTTGCCCCAGAGCAGGGAATATGCGCTTTGCGTATTGCCTGTGCGACCTGCGTTGCTTGTATTGCTCGTATGGCCTGTGTGGTCTGTGCTGGCTGCTTTGCCTGTGCTGGCTGTGCCCGTATAGCCTGAGCCGTATGCCGGGGAAGCCCCTTGCTGGGCCTGTACATTTGCCATCGGCCAGGATAAGGTGGTAAAAATGATCAGCGACAGGAGCTTGTTCGTATGCATGGCAGAGTGTTAGAAATTTATGGGAGCATGAATGTAAGCGTTTTGGGCGGGCCGGGGGAAAGCTATAGGGTTTAGCAAGGCATTTTTTTTGTGTTAACTATTAAATTCCCATCTTTTGATTAGTTTTATATTCGTAATCTAACCATGCTTGCTGCTGTGCCTTTACAAATCATTCATATTGATAAAACGCTGCTGGCCCTTATTGCGACCGGGGATACCCCTGCTTTCAGGGAGCTCTACGAGCGTTACCGGAAGAAGGTTTATTTCCTGGCCTGGCACCTGCTCAAGACCGAAGACGAAGCGGAAGACATCTGTCAGGAGATCTTCACCAAGCTCTGGGTGAACCGCCAAAAATTACCGGAGATCGATAATTTCAACGCTTATCTCAACACGCTGATCCGCAATCACGTGTACAATTGTCTGCGCAGAAAGGCCTGTGAGGAATCCTTTGTAACAGAGACCCTGCAAAGCGATGTGGAGCATCTGCCCGGTGGGGTGATGGACCCGGCGGAGCTGCGTGAACTTCAGCTGACGTTGAAGGAAGCGATCTGGCATCTGCCCCCGCAACAAAAACGGGTGTTCGAGCTCAGCCGGATCGAAGGGTATAAGCATGATGAAATTGCGAAGGAGCTGCATATATCCCGGGAAACGGTGAAGAAGCATATCATGGCAGCGATCCGGAATATCCGGGAATTCCTCCGCCGGGAAGGAAAGGAAGTGCTTTATTTTATCTGCTGGCTGATGCTGTGTTAAAAAAAAATTAATTCTCTACTACCCCTTTTGTTTGTGCTGCGTGTCTGATCCTGAGCGAACCTGGATAACCGGGCTGCTTTCCATATGAATCAGATACAAAAACTGGCTTATTTATATCAACGGTATAAGGATGAAACCTGTACCCCTGCAGAACGGCAGGCCTTTATGGCGCTGGTCCGTAAACCTGACCTTGCGGCTACGCTGAAAGAACTGATCAGCCGGGATGCCGCCGCGATCGATGAAGGTCAGGTCCCCATTACAAAAGTATTAAGCAGGGAAAGGGCAGAAGAGCTCTTTCAGCTGATCGTGGCGACACCTTCCGTAGTTTCGGGGCCATCAGCGTCTTCGTCCACAGCATCCGCCTCCACGCCTCAGGATCCCACTCCATCCGCACCATCCGCTTCATCTGATGCGCCGGTGTACGCGTTTACGTTACAGGCCAGGAAGAGAAGATGGTGGCCTGCTGCCGCTGCGGCTGTATTGTTGCTGCTGGCGGGAGCGGGTTATATATTTTTCGACGGCCATGCTCCTGCGCCGGTCGCTCAAAAACCATTGGTTAAACCTCCTCAGCATGATGCGCTTCCCGGCGGGAACAAGGCGATGCTCACCTTGTCCAATGGATCGGTCATTGTCCTGGACAGCGCGGCCGATGGCCTGCTGGCCGAGCAGGGGAACGCAAAGATCTCCAAACTGAAGAACGGGCAACTGGCTTATGAAGATGGCGGAGCGGGCGGCAAGGCGGGAGCTGGTGGTGCGGGGACCCGGGGAGGTTCTGGGGAAGCGGGTGGTGCGTCCGGAACGGCCGGAGCAGGTGGCGCCGTGGGTGCGGGGGGGGTCGGGACAGGTGGAACGGCCGGAACGGTGGCCGGAACTGGGAAAGCGGCGCAGGCCGGGGCTATTGACGGAAAGGCCGTTGCCATTTTATATAACACGTTAACGACGCCGCGTGGCGGGCAATATCAGCTGGAGCTGCCCGATGGCACGAAGGTGTGGCTCAATGCGGCGTCCTCTATAACTTATCCGACCAGTTTTGCAGGCGGCGAAAGAAGAATAACGATGACCGGAGAAGCCTATTTCGAGGTGGCGAAAATGCTGGCGCCGTCGCTGGCCGGTCAGCATGCGAAAGGCGAAGCGGGTGGGAGCCGGGATGCGAAAGGCGAAGCGGG
>DATHHO010000234.1:0-7153 GCA_035317125.1 Puia sp. | reverse complement strand
CAATCCTATGCGAAGAACATGCCCCTTTACGAACTGGTAAAAAATATGCCTTCGACAAAGATCAGCAACTATATTTTCCGGAATAAAGGCGACCTGACCTTCTCCAATGAAACGGAGAACTGGGGACTGGATGAAAAAGGGGTCAGCAGCGGCGCGGCCTATGTCGATCTCGACAACGACGGCGACATGGACCTCATCGTCTGTCATAACAATGATCCCGTATCGGTATATGAGAACCATGCCGATAAATTGCAATCGAATAATTATATCAAGATCAAGCTCACAGGAGAAGGGAAAAACAGGTTTGGCATTGGCGCCAAAGTGATCGTGGTCACCGACAGCAGTTCGCAGATGCAGGAAATGTATCCCGTAAGAGGCTATCAGTCCTCGGTGGATTACCTGCTCAATTTCGGCCTGGGCCACCAGCAAAAGATCAGGGAAATAAGAGTGCTCTGGCCGGCGGATCATGGCCTCTCCGACGCTGCCAATTCGTCCGACTTCCCCGGTCTTGTCTCCATCATTCCCAACCCCGCTGTCAACAAGACCCTTACGGTGGCAAAAAAGGACGCCTCGCGGATGCCGCTTACCCCCGCTGCGGCCTTTCCCGTCAGCCTGCCGCCTCCCCTATTCACGGATATTACAAAGACCAGCGGCCTCGAATTCCGTCACCGCGAAAATACATATGTGGATTTCAAACGCGAATTCCTCATCCCGTATGAATTGTCGAGACAAGGGCCAAAGATGGCCAAAGGAGATGTCAACAAAGATGGGCTGGAAGACGTATTCATCGGGGGAGCATCGGGACAAGGTGGCCGCCTATGGCTCCAGGTAGCCGATGGTAAATTCATGCCTGCTCCCTCACAACCCTGGCAGGCCGACTCCATTGCCGAAGACATCGGAGCGCTTTTCTTCGACGCCGACAACGATGGAGACCTCGATCTCTATGTCGTCAGCGGTGGCAACGAATGGGACAAGCCCGGGCCTTCCCTGCAGGACCGCCTTTATCTGAACGATGGCAAGGGACATTTTACAAAAGCGGAGCATGTGCTTCCGACAGAGGCCTTCAGCGGCAGCTGCGTGACGGCTGCGGATTTCGATCATGACGGTGATCTCGACCTCTTTATAGGCGCCAGGTGCATACCGGGTTATTATCCCTTCAGCGCAGGCAATATGGTCCTGCGCAACGATTTCGACAAGACCACCGGTAAACTGCATTTCACCGATGTTACAAAGGCCATGGGCGGCGACCCTTTATTCAGAACGGGCATGGTCACCGATGCGGTGTGGAGCGACATCGACAAGGACGGCTGGCCCGATCTGCTCATCGTGGGGGACTGGATGCCCATCAGCATTTTTCATAACGACCATGGAAGATCGTTTACCAACATCACGGCGGCGGCCGGCCTCGGTAAGTCGGACGGGTTCTGGTGCAAGATCGTACCGGCCGACGTCGATAAGGATGGCAATATGGATTTTATCGTCGGCAACCTTGGAACCAATACGCAGTTCAGGACAACGGAACAGCAGCCGCTGGTCACCTATGCCGGGGACTTCAACAACGACGGACGGGTATGGCCGCTCATGACCTGGTACACCCAGAATATAAGCTACCCGTTCAATTCCCGGGATGAGCTGACACAGCAGATGCCCATCCTGAAAAAGAAATTCCTGAGATACTCCGCTTATGGTACGGCGACGATCGGCGATATACTCAGCCCGGAACAGATCGCAAAAGCGAGTAAATATTATGTCTACAACACCCGGACCTCCCTGCTGATCAACAAGGGCGGTAAATTCGAATTAAGGGCATTGCCCATGGAAACACAGTTCAGCATGATGAGCGCCATTTTGTATAAAGATTATGACGGGGACGGGAAAGAAGATATCTTCCTCGCCGGGAATTTTTTCCCCTTCCGGGTGCAGCAAGGCCAGTGCGACGCAGGTCTGGGGACCCTGCTCCGGGGCGATGGGAAAGGAGGATTTACAACGGTCGACCGCCAGATGACAGGGCTCTGCATCTCCGGCGATGTAAGGGATATGGTGGAACTGAAAGGAAGCACCGGCAGCACCATCATCATTTCAAAGAATGACGCGGCCGTGCAGGTGATCAGAAAGAACTAAGACCGCAGACAACGATTTTTTTTTAAAAGGCAGATAAATGGATAAAATGAAACTTGTAAAGCTGATACCCTTGCTTTTCTGGACGATCACGAGTTGTGGCAAAGGAAATAACGATCCGGGCAGCGCTACGTTGCCAAAGCTGACTTTCGCGGACGTATCGGTTGCCGAAGGCAATGGTGGCTCCGGCACGGTTGAGATCGTGCTGACCCTCGACCATGCTTCGTCAAAGGCGGTCAGCGTCAGTTATTCCACGGTAGATGGCACGGCAAAGTCCGGAGCGGATTATACGGCCGTCAACGGACAGACGGTGACCTTCCAGCCCAATGAAACGGAAAAAAAGATCCAGATCACCGTCGTCGCCGATGACATCAAAGAGGCCGATGAAACGTTCTCTGTCCGGTTATCCAATCCCGTTAACGTTACCCTGCAGAGGGAGACCTGTACCGTGACCCTGAAGAATGATGACAGCAAAGTAGGGTTCGCCAATACGGGTTACGATGCGCCTACCTCCTATCCCGGCTATACCCTGGCCTGGAGCGATGAATTCAACGACACCTCTTTGTCCACGACCGACTGGTCCTGGGAATCTGGCGATGGCTGCCCCGGCATCTGCAACTGGGGCAACAACGAGCTGGAATATTATACGGCCCCACCCAATAACCTGTTCTTTCAGGATGGAAAGATGATCATCGAGGCGAGATCGGAAGTTTTTGGCGGCAAGAACTACACCTCCACCAGGATCAAGACCCAGGGGAAAAAAACATTCAAATACGGAAGGATCGATATCAGGGCCATCCTGCCGACAACAAAAGGCCTGTGGCCCGCGCTCTGGTTACTGCCACAGAATAATGTTTATGGCAACTGGCCCACCAGCGGCGAGATCGACATGATGGAAGAAGTGGGCAGCGAACCCGGCAAGGTCCTTGGCACAGCCCATTATGGCCCCGGGCCCAACAGTACCTATATCAGCCGGAACTACTCCCTGACCGGCGCTACGTTCAACGATCAGTTCCATGTATTCTCCCTCGAATGGCAGCAGGACCAGCTGAAATGGTATGTGGATAATATCCTTTATTCGACGGTCACCAAAGCCGATGTGGGCAGTAATATCTATCCGTACAACGAACAATTTTTCCTGATCGTCAATCTTGCCGTCGGAGGCAATCTTCCCGGCGCGCCGGATGCCAGTTCTATATTTCCCCAATGGCTGATCCTCGATTATATAAGAGTCTATCAGCAATAAAACAGATCACAAATAATCGCAACAACACATGAAAAAAACAGCATTGTCTATACCGGTCGTTTTCTTTCTCGCGCTGATAACGGCAAACGCACAGACGTCCACGGCCCTCGCACAGCCCCGTTCCGCAAAAGCCGGCACTACTGCCCCGAAAACCGGCCCCACGGCCCCCGGCCCTGACAAAGGACTCCCGGCCGCAGCCACCCACCCCTTCGTCGCCCCATCCGGCCCTGTAAAGGTCGAGATCCGCAGGACGGACAGTTCCTGGCAACTCATCCGCAACGGCCAGCCCTATTTTGTAAAGGGTGCAGGAGGCAGCGTTTATCCCGACCGGATAGCCGCTTATGGCGGTAATTCCATACGCACCTGGAGCTCCCGGGATTCGAAAAAAGTGCTGGATTCCGCCGCTGCGCATGGGTTGACGGTGCTCGTGGGACTCGAGGTCACCAGCGAACGGCATGGCTTTAAATATGATGATTCGGCTGCCGTCAAAAGACAGCTGGACCGCATACGGGAAGAAGTGCTGAAATATAAGGACCATCCCGCATTGCTGGCCTGGGGCATCGGCAATGAGCTGAACCTGCAATACAGCAACCCCAAAGTATGGGATGCCGTGAACGAAATTTCCCGGATGATCCACCAGGTCGATCCCAATCATCCGACGACTACCGTGCTTGCCGGCGTGAACAAGGGACTGGTCGACAATATTAAGGCGAGAGTGCCCGATATCGATCTGTTGTCAGTGAATACCTATGGAGGTCTGCCCGGTCTTCCGCATGCCCTCCGCCAGGCTGGATGGGAAGGCCCTTATCTGGTTACGGAATGGGGACCTACCGGCCATTGGGAGGGTCCGCAGACGATATGGAAAATGCCTATAGAAGAGACCAGCAGCGAAAAAGCCGCCGTGTACAAGAGCCGCTATGAAAAGTCCATTGAAGTGGATACGCAAAGATGTCTCGGCTCTTATGTATTTCTCTGGGGCCAGAAACAGGAACGTACGCCTACCTGGTATGGATTGTTTACGGATAAAGGAGAGGAATCCGAAGTGGTGGATGTGATGCAGTATCTCTGGTCGGGGACATGGCCCGAGAATAAGGCCCCGCATATCTATTCCCTGAAGATCAATGAGAAGAAGGCGTCAGAGAATGTTTACCTCGTACCGGGTACATCCTATAAAGTGCTGGCTGTTGCTGCCGATCCGGACAAGGATAAATTATCCTGGCGCTGGGAGCTGTTGTCTGAACCCACAAAGGTGGGCAACGGAGGGGATTTCGAATCGAAGCCCCTGCCTGTCGAAGGCCTGGTCATGCCCGGCGCAGATGGCGCGGCGGAGTTGAAGGCCCCTGCACAGGAAGGCGCATACCGCCTCTTTGTCTATATCACGGATGGGCATAATAATATTGCCACCGCCAATATTCCGTTCTATGTAAAAAAATGACAAGATCGGGCGCGCATCACGTCCGGTCCTGCGATGCCAGCGCCGGTCCTGCGGATACCCGCAATCCGGGAAATTATCTTATATTTCCCCGGAATTTTACGTTATGGACCTGAATACGTTTCAAAAGCTTCACGCCGGTGGCCTGATCTCAGACGACTCTTTGCAGAAAGTGACGACAGTCGAGGAACAGCGACTTTTTTCCCTGCACTGGGAGCTGAAGACCCTGCTGTATCTCGGCGTTACCCTGCTGAGCGGAGGGCTGGGCATCCTGGTCTATAAAAATATCGATACGATCGGCCATCAGGCCGTCCTGGCTTTTATTGCCCTGGTCTGCGGCGGATGTTTTTATTACTGTCTGCGTAAATCCTTACCCTTTTCGAGGCTCAAAGTCCTGCCGCCCGATTCCTTCTATGATTATATTCTGCTTCTGGGCTGTCTTACGCTGCTTACGTTTATCGGCTACCTGCAATTCCAATACCGGTTTTTTGGAGAGGCCTGGGGCCTCGCCAGCTTTATTCCCATGGTGATCCTGTTCATCAGCGCATATTATTTCGATCACCTCGGGGTGCTGAGCGTGGCCATCACCAATATGGCCGCCTGGATGGGGATCGCCATAACCCCCATGCACATCCTGAAAGATAATCCCTTCAGCGATACCCAGCTTATCTATACAGGGCTCCTCCTCGGTGCGATCCTGGTGCTGGCAGGGCTGGTCAGCGAAAAGAGGAGTTTTAAAAAACATTTTGAATTCACCTACGCCAATTTCGGCACACATCTCCTGTTCATATCCGGACTGGCCGGGCTGTTTATCGAGGACAACCTGCTCTGGTTTCTGTTGCTGCTGGGAATGGGCCTGCTATTTTACCGGCTGGCGCTCAGACGACGGTCTTTTTACTTTCTCCTGATCACCATTTTATATACCTATATAGCGCTGTGCTATGCCGTCGTGCATCTGATAGCAAAAATGTCTTTCTCCGATTCCGGGCCGCTTTATCTTGGCCTCATCTACTTTATTCTTTCTGCCATTGGCGTGGTGCGGGTGTTGATCATCCTTAACCGAAAAATGCGGGCACATGATAGCGTATAACGAAACCAGCCTGGATAATAAAGCGGTCCGGGACCAGGCAGCCAGCGCCCTTGCCGCAAATTGTATCAGCAAGGAAGAGTATGCGCAGATCGGGACGGCGCACCCTTCTGCATTTTATACGCCAAACTTATATATCCGGATCGGATTATTCTTGCTGACCCTTGTTATCGCGACCTTTTCGCTGGGATTGCTGGCCCTGATGGCCATGAGTAGTGAGTACATCATCGGCGCCCTTCTGATCTTTTCAGGGCTGATCTGTTACGGCGTGCTGGAATATCTGGTCTTTACAAAAAAACATTTCCGTTCGGGGGTAGATGATGCCCTGCTGTGGATGTCTGTGGTTTTACTGTTAGCGGGCATCGGCGTGGCTGTCGATAATATCTCCAATCTTTCCTGGTCGGTTATGATCTTTGCGCTGGCCCTTCTTACCAGCCTTCGTTTTGCCGACAGGATCATGGCGCTGATCGCGTGGGTCGCGCTGCTGGCCGTCTTTTTCTATATCGTCGCGGAATCGGGCAGAACGGGCAAGCTCTTTATTTCTTTCCTGCTTATGGCTGTTTCTGTTGCCGGATATTTCCTGGTCACCTTCCTTCATCAAGATAAACGATACCGGCATTACCGGTCTTCGCTGGAGCTGGTAAGAGCGGCAAGCCTGATCAGTTTTTATCTCGCCGGTAATTACCTCGTGGTCCGGGAAATGAGCGTGCTGCTGTTGCATGCGCCCTTGCGGGATGTACAGGGCATTCCACTGGGCTGGCTGTTCTGGATGCTTACCGTCGCCACTCCCCTGTTCTATATCTATCGCGGGGTCCGGAAAAAAGATGCCATCTTTTTATGGGTGGGTCTGGTCCTGATCGCGGCCACGGTATATACTATCCGGCATTACTATCCTGTCATGCCGCTGGAGCTGGCCATGGTTGCGGGCGGTATCGTTCTCGTGGTGCTGGCCTGGGGTCTTATCCGGTACCTGCGGACGCCCCGGCACGGGTTTACGGGCGAGGCGACGGATGACAGCCATTTTTTGGAAAGCCTCCATCTCGAAACCCTCGTGATCGCAGAGACCTTCCGGCCGGTAGCGCCGCCCCCTGATGATTTCAGGTTTGGGGGTGGTTCGGGCGGCGGCGGTGGCGCCGGCGGACAGTACTGATCATCTGCCATCTTTCCGCTGATTTTTTTTATCTTGGATAACCATAATAAAAATAACATGACGGTAAAAGAGATCATGGCCGAACTGAAGGCATTCGGTAGTGACAGCATCAAAAAAATA
>DATHHO010000233.1:0-22112 GCA_035317125.1 Puia sp. | reverse complement strand
TTGTATTGTTATACCTGCTGCCGGATCCGGAACCGCTGGGATTGTTGTAATAGGAGGGACGGCCGCTGCCACCGGGACTGTAGAACCTGCCGCTGCCGCCATTGACGGAACTGTTCGCCGTACGATAGCTCGCAGAGTTGAAGCTCGTCAGATGTGGTGAGCTGAGGATCGGATTGGAGAACTTAGGGTTCACGAATACGACGCCGCTGCCATAATAGGGGTTGTAGAAATAGGGGTTATAACAGGTGTTCCACATAAAGTAACTGTTCCAGCCGAGATAAGGATTGAAATATCCAAGGCCCAGACCAAGACCGGAAAATCCGTAACCGCCATAAGGAGAGAATGCAGAACCATAATATCCGCCTACTCCGACGGGAGAATAATAAGAATCGTAATTGCTGTAATCGTCGAAAGTCGACCAGCGGGCCTGATCCACCGACTTCATGCGTACATAATTATCGCTGGGGGCCGTGCTGTAGTACTCGTCCTGGTTTTCGGAGGAGGCTGCGCCGGCTGCTTTGGATGCGCCGGGAGAATAATATACGTCATCGGGCGTTTGCCTCACTTTGTTCACCGAAGAGCAGCTGCTCAGTATCAGGGTAGCAGCGGCAAGCAAAATAAATATAGGTCTCATGGCGAAAGGTTTTAAATATTTTCAGACTGAAGTTACTAATTTCGCGCTTCATCTGTCTTAGTAAAGTTACGATAAATAGTTCAGCCAAACCACCCGATCATCCAATTTATGAGCAAAGAAATCACAAGCCGGCAGCAGGATTACTCGCAATGGTATAATGACCTGGTCATCAAAGGCAGCCTGGCCGATTATTCGGCTGTCCGCGGCTGTATGGTGATCAAGCCTTATGGGTTTGCCCTCTGGGAGAATATGCGCGACCAGCTGGACAAGATGTTCAAGGATACTGGCCATGTGAATGCATATTTCCCCTTGTTCATACCTAAGAGCTTTTTGAGCAAGGAGGCGGCCCATGTGGAGGGCTTTGCCAAGGAATGCGCCGTGGTGACCCACTATCGGCTCAAGAATGACCCCAACGGTGGCGGCGTGATCGTCGACCCGGACGCCAAGCTTGAAGAAGAGCTCATCGTCCGCCCCACCAGCGAGACCATAATCTGGAGCACCTATAAGACCTGGATCCAGTCCTACCGTGACCTGCCCCTGCTGATCAACCAATGGGCCAATGTGGTAAGATGGGAGATGCGTACCCGTCTGTTCCTCCGCACCGCGGAGTTCCTGTGGCAGGAAGGACACACTGCTCATGCTACGGCTGCCGAGGCCGTTGCGGAGACCCGGCAGATGCTGGACATCTATGCGGAGTTCGTGGAGGAATATATGGCCCTGCCGGTGATCAAAGGGGTAAAGACGGAGAGCGAACGCTTCGCCGGTGCGGTGGATACGTATTGCATCGAGGCGCTGATGCAGGATGGCAAGGCGCTCCAGGCCGGGACCTCCCATTTCCTCGGACAGAATTTTGCAAAGGCCTTCGACGTTAAATTCTCGGACAAGGATAATAAGCTGGAATATGTCTGGGCAACGAGCTGGGGGGTAAGCACCCGCCTCGTAGGCGCCCTGGTAATGGCCCACAGCGATGACGAAGGACTGATCATGCCGCCAAAGATCGCTCCCTTCCAGGTAGTGATCGTCCCGATCTTCAAAGGAGACGACAGGAAAGACCTGCTGATCGCAAAAGGAAAGGAACTGGCCGCGCAGCTCAAGGCTGCCGGAGTACGCGTTAAATTCGACGACAACGATAACAACCGCCCCGGATGGAAATTCGCCGAATACGAGCTGAAAGGCGTGCCCATCCGGATTGCAATGGGGCTGAGGGATCTGGAGAACAACACCGTGGAAATAGCCCGCCGGGACACCAGGGAGAAAAGTAACGCAAGTTCCGAAGGGCTGGCGGCCACGGTCGTCCAGCTGCTGGCCACGATCCAACAAGCCATGTACGATAAAGCATTGACTTTCAGAGAACAACATATTACAAAGGTGGACGGGTGGGCGGAATTCGAAAAGTTGCTGGATGAAAAAGGCGGCTTCTTTCTCGCGCATTGGGACGGGACGGCGGAGACGGAAGAGGCCATCAAGGATAAGACAAAGGCCACGATCCGTTGCATCCCCCTGAATGCCTCCCCGGAAGAGGGTAAATGTATCCTGACGGGCAAACCAAGCCAGCAGCGGGTATTGTTCGCAAGGGCTTATTGAGGAAAAGCCCCCAAAAGTCGGATGCTCCCACCGGACGGAAAATAGTTACAATCATTAAAGGTTGTAACTATTTTTTTTTACTTTCAGTCCATCAATTCATTAAATAACCCCCATTTATGGAACCAAACACGGAAAGCAATCTATTTGAACTAGCGGTTGACAACATTTCATCTTCCTATCTCAAAGAAACGGCCAAATGGGCTAAATTCCTGTCGATAATCGGCTTTATCACCTGCGGGTTTCTCGTGCTGATCGCCCTTTTTGCCGGCTCTCTTTTTTCGAATCTCGGTCAGGCAAGCGGTTTTGGCATGCTGGGTGCAGGGTTCGGAGCGGTTTTTACCGTTATTTACCTGATAATTGCGGCCCTCTATTTCTTTCCTTGTCTTTACCTTTTTAATTTTGCAGCAAAAATGCAGGTTGCCCTGCGCAGCAATGACCAGGATCAACTGACCCAGTCTTTCAAGAACCTCAAATCCTGTTACCGGTTTGTCGGGATCCTGACCGTCATCTGGCTGTGCCTTTGCATCTTATTCTTTATCCTGGGCGTGATCGGGAATTCTTTCCGGTAAGAGCATTTCTTCTGGCAGGGGTCTTCCCTGAGGCAAGGATTCGTCCCTCCGATAAGCCGGGGCGCGTCGTTATGCGCTAAATCGTGGAGTAGTAATTATAGTCCTTCAGCAGGGTTTCCAGAAATTCAAGGGAGTCCTGGTCGGACTCTATATTCAGCTTCGTCCGGATCCTTTCCCCGATCCGCATGGAAAGATCGTAGTCGCTTCTTTTCCGGACGGTCCCGATTATGCTTTTGAGCGTATTGATATCTTTGTCCGTCAACTGCATCACCTGGGGATACCTGGGCTGATATCCTGTCTCCAGTTCCGTAAATACCGTGTCTTCCCAGGATGTGCTGTTCCGGGTATCGATGATGATCGTGCCCGCCACTACGTCCCCGATGCGTTGCGTACGCTGTGACATCAGCACACAGGCAAGACCCGAAAAAAGAAAGATACTGCACCACCAGGGCAATTCTCCAAAATAAATAGCGGGGATCAGCCACACCGGGAAATCGGTCAGACGGAATACCCACCTCACCAGATACTGACTGAGCGTTGGCTGACCGCCATCTGCGGTGATCACTTTTATACCAAGGGCCTTCTTCCCGATGCTCTGTCCGTTCAGCCTGGTCTCGCAGATCAGATGATAGAAGAGGGGAGGCAGCCCGAACAAGGCGACACCCACCTGCGACGCGAGGATCTCCGGGGTAATGCCATTCAGCATCCGGCTGCCGATTATACTATAGGCAGTGAGGATCACGATGTCGATCATCCACGCCAGCAATCGCTTGTGGAATGGAGTTATGGCAAAATCTACCTCTATATTAAAGCCAGTATCTAATTTTACCGATACCATTATGGGATAGTTCAGATTTTCCTTCTATATTTATTGGTAAATATAATGCTAAAATCTTTTTGAGTGAGGGAAGGTCTTTTTATTAAAAAAAATATTGATAAGTGGAAAGAGTATCAATACCTGCCGGCGACAGACCCCGATGAAATGGCGGGCCAGTTTACCGAGCTGGTCAACGATCTCGGCTACTCGAAGACCTTCTATCCCCAGAGCAAAGTGACCCAATATCTCAACGGACTGGCCTCGCGGATCTATCTGGGGATCTACCGGAATAAAAAAGAAGAATCTTCGCGTATCTTTCGTTTCTGGAAGAGCGAACTGCCCCTCGTCGTTCGGAAATATCATCGTGAAATAGGCTATGCCTTTCTCATTTTTACTTCTTTTGCCATCCTCGCCGCTTTTTCAGCGGCCCACGACGAGACCTTTGTCCGGGGCGTGCTGGGCGACCGCTATGTGGATATGACCGAGGAGAATATTTCCAAAGGCGACCCTTTCGGGGTCTACAAGAGCGACGATCAGTTCAGCATGTTCCTCCGGATTGCGCTGAATAATATAAAGGTGTCTTTCTTTACCTTCGTTATAGGCATCGTTCTTTCGCTGGGTTCAGTCTGGATGTTGTTCAAGAACGGCGTGATGGTTGGCGCTTTCCAGTATTATTTTTTTTCCAAGGGGCTGGGACTGAAATCCATCCTCGTGATCTGGATCCACGGAACGCTGGAGATCTCTTCTATCATTATTGCGGGCGGCGCAGGTCTGGTCCTGGGCAACAGCATTCTTTTCCCGGGTACGCATAAAAGGGTCCATTCTCTTAAACGGGGAGCGAAAGATGGTCTGAAGCTGATGGTCGGCCTCGTGCCGGTATTCATTGCCGCCGCTTTTCTGGAAGGCTTCGTTACCCGTTACTCGACCATGCCGGTTTTGATCAGTAGCTCTATTTTACTTTTCTCTTTATTTTTTATCATCTGGTATTTTGTTATCTATCCTGTTCGCCTGGAAAAGAAAATCAGCCAGGGTCACCGTTTGTAACATGCGCGTCCCTTCATCTTACATAAAGAGAGCTGCCTGCCTGGCCGTAATCGCGGTCATGCTGTTTACCTTTACGCCCACACCCTGCGCGGCCCAGAGCGACCAGCGCCTGCCGGATTCTTTGAGCACGGAGGTGGACAACGTGCCGGTCGAAACAAAGAACAGCGCCCCCAAAACGCCTTCCGTGGAAGCGCCTGTGTCGGATTCCAGCCGGGTGGATACCAGCAACTCCATCACCGATCCCAATCTGCAGACCAGCTTCATAACCGCGGAAGATTCGGCCTCGCTCAGAAGGGTGCCTCATGATGTCGTCAAAGCCTATAAACGAGATAAGGATTTTGAGTATGCGAATGATCCGGCATATTGGGTCAGAGAACGGCCCGGGGGATTTAAGGAGAATGCCTTCAGCGCCTTTCTCCGCAAGCTGTTCGCCAATGAGATATTCAAATTACTGCTCTATGTCCTCCTGGCAGCGGTCCTGGGTTTTGCATTATATAAGATAATAGCGGTGAATAACCTGCACCTTTTTTACCGGTCGCCGCAGAAGGTCAGGGACGGAACGGAGCCCGGGGACGAAATGGACATGGATGAAACAGACCTGGAGAAGAAGATCCGCGATGCGCTGGCGGCCCATGACCACAGGCTGGCGACCCGTTACCATTTCCTCAAAGCGCTGCGTCTGCTCAAGGACCGGAACCTGATCGCATGGCATGCCCAGGCGACCAACCAGGACTATACCGGCCAGATGAGCGAACATCCCCAGGGGAAGAATTTCCGCCTGCTGGCAGACGCATACGAACATGTCTGGTATGGTAATTTCACCCTGACCGAAGAGCAGTCCGGATGGCTGGTAAAATATTTTCAGGACTTTTATAAAGCGATCGGAACCAGGTGAGCATTTTAAAAATATACAAATGGGTATGGCTGCCGGCCTTGCTGCTTGCCCTTTCCGGTTGCGGCCTGGGCAATCAGAAAAAACTCGACAGACGCCTCACGCTGTGGCGCAAGGATAAGATCCCCTATGGCGATTATATTGCTTTCGAGAACCTGAAATATATCTTTCCCGACGCAGAGATCACGATCAACAAGAATTCTCCCGCTCAGTTCGATCATCTCATAGAAGGGAAGAAAGCCTATCTCATCATAGTCCCATTGATGGGCCCGGACGAACCGGAATGGCGCGCCATCATGAACTTTGTAGGAGATGGCAACCAGGTATTTATTTCCTCGTCCTGGTTTGGAGACACCGTGCAGCGTTCTCTGAACTTCAAGCAGGCCAACGATGATTTTTTCCAGATGAAGGACAGCCTGCAGGTGAGCCTTCACAACCCCGTCACCAGAGATTCCCTTTCCTTCGTTTATCCCGGAGATCCCTATGATGCGTATGCGCATTCGCTGGACTCTCAGTACACCACTATTCTGGGAAGGGACAAGAAGGGCCGTCCCAACTTCATGAAATTCGGGTACAAGGGTGGGGGAGCGATCTATCTTCAGCTCGCTCCGATGGCGTTCACCAACTTCTTTCTCCTCCACAAAGATAATATAGGGTACTATGAGAATGCACTGTCTTATATTCCGGCATCCGTGAAAGAGGTGAAATGGGACGATTATTTCCGTTATGGAAGAGCGAAAGATTTTTCCGCCTTTCAATTTATCCTTGCCAACCGGTCATTGAAATGGGCATTGGGGTTGTTGTTGCTGCTTTTCCTGTTGATCTATCTGTTTGAATCCAAGCGCAAGCAGAGAATGATCCCCCAGATCAGCGCGCTGCGGAATAATTCCCTTGATTTTGTAAAAACGATCGGCCGTCTGTATTATCAGCGCAGGGATAATCTTAACCTCGCGTTGAAGATAGTGGCGCATTTCCAGGATCACATCCGCAGCCGCTACAATATGCCTGCCTCTTCGCTGGACGACCAGTTCCTCGACCGGCTGTCCTACAAATCGGGATTTGATAAAGAGCGGCTCCTGGCCCTGGCGACCGATATAAAAAATCTGCAGGAAAGGACTTCACTGACGGACGAAGAGCTGCTGGGGTTCAACAAGAAGATGGAAGAATTTTATAAACAAGTATAATATGGAAGAAAATTTATTCGAACGACGGACCGACCTGGACGATCTGCAGCAGGCGATCGGCCAGCTCAAGGCCAGCATCGGCAAGGTGATCGTAGGCCAGGAAAAGATGATAGAACTGCTGCTCGCCGGTATCCTTGCGGATGGGCATATCCTGATAGAGGGCGTACCCGGCGTGGCAAAGACTCTTACGGCAAAACTGCTCAGCAGGACGATCTCGGTTGGCTTCTCACGTATCCAGTTCACGCCCGACCTCATGCCCAGCGATGTCATCGGCACCTCGGTGTTCAATCCCCGGGAGAGCAGCTTTCAGTTCAAACCCGGACCGATCTTCAGCAATATCGTGCTTATCGATGAGATCAACCGTGCCCCGGCAAAAACGCAGTCCGCCCTTTTCGAGGTCATGGAAGAAAGACAGATCACTGTCGATGGACAGACCTATGCGCTGCAAGCCCCTTTCATGGTCATTGCGACGCAGAACCCTATCGAACAGGAAGGCACCTATCATCTGCCCGAAGCCCAGCTCGACCGTTTCTTATTTAAGATCTCCGTCGGCTATCCCGACGCTGCCCAGGAATTTCAGATCGTATCTAACCATAACGAAATGCCTGCAGGCGACCGGCTGGACGAAGTCCAGCCGGTGCTCACCGCTGCCCGCATCGGTGAGCTGCGCACAAAAGTGCGCAGCCTGCACGTGGAAGAGAAGCTGATCCATTTCATTACCTCCATCGTCGGCTCCACCCGCAACCACAAGGCCATCTACCTGGGGGCATCCCCAAGGGCATCCATCGGTATCCTCACCGGGTCCAAGGCGCTGGCTGCCATGCGGGGACGTGACTTTGTCCTGCCCGACGATATCGTGTATGTAGCCCCGGCAGTATTGCGCCACCGGCTCGTACTGACGCCTGAAAAAGAAATGGAAGGGGCCTCGGCGGACGATGTGATCAACGAGATCATTCAATCGATCGAGATCCCCCGTTAAAACGCATGATCTTATGCTTAAGAAATTCTATAGATCCCTTTTCTTCGCCCGTCGCTTTTACTGGCTCTTCGTGGCCGTGATCTTCCTGTTTGCATTGTCATACGGCTTGCCTTTATTGTTCGCGCCTGCACAGCTGGCGTTTGCGCTCCTCTGTCTGATGGCCGCGCTGGACTGGATCTTCCTGTTCTTCCGCAAAGTCCCCGTCCTCGTCCTGCGCGAGCTGCCGGAGAAATTCAGCAACGGGGATCTCAATGAAGTAAAGCTGGTGGTCACGAATCAATACCCCTTCAAGGTCAGCCTCATCCTTATCGACGAATTGCCCGACCAGTTCCAGCGCCGCGATTTTTCTCTCAGTTGTACCCTGAAAGGCGGCGAACGGCAGGTGCTGTCCTATTCGCTCCGGCCTACGGAGAGGGGGGAATACCTGTTCCACGCGATCAATGTGTTTATAAAAAGCCCGTTCGGGCTGATCGTCAGACGAAAAATACTGGATGCGGAGAAAATGGTAAAGGTGCTGCCTTCTTATTTTTTGCTGCGGAAATTTGAACTGCAGGCCTGGTCGGACAACAGGGCCGAGAGCGGCAATAAAAGGGTACGCAAGCTGGGCCATAGCCTCGAGTTCGAACAGATCAAGGAATATGTAACGGGAGACGATATCCGCAGTCTCAACTGGAAGGCTACTGCGCGCAAGGGCGGACAACTGATGGTGAATAATTATACGGATGAAAAAAGCCAGCAGGTGTATTGCATGATCGACAAAGGGCGTATCATGAAAATGCCGTTCGCGGGTATGAGCCTGCTGGACTATGCGATCAACGCCACCCTGATCCTCTCCCGCGTGGCCCTGATCAGGCAGGATAAGGCAGGGCTGGGTACTTTCGCCGAACAGATCGGCACCTTTCTGCCTGCGGGGCGCAAGGCGATGCAGATGAGCCATATCCTCGAGATCCTGTACAACCAGCAGACGAGGTTCCTCGAGACGGACTATGAAAAATTATATGCGCTGATCCGTACCCGTATCACACAGCGGAGCCTCATCGTGCTGTTCACGAATTTTGAGTCCCTCTCGGGTTTGCAGAGACAGATGCCCTATATAAGGGGTATCGCCAAAAACCACTTGTTGCTGGTGGTCTTCTTTGAGAACACCGGCTTGCAGGAGCTGCGGACATCAGCCGTCACCGATACGGAACACCTCTATGTAAAGACCATCGCCGAGAAATTTGCTTATGAAAAACGCCTTATCGTCAAGGAGCTGAACCAGCATGGCATCGCTACTATCCTCACGGCCCCCGAGAACCTCACCGTCCACACCGTCAATAAATATCTCGAGATAAAAGCGCGCATGGCGATTTAACTATATTTGCGGCATGGAACAGCGACAGGAGAATATTTTCAGCGAAGGACAGGTGCTGCTCATCGATAAGCCCTTCACATGGACCTCTTTTGACGTGGTCAGAAAGATCCGCAACCTCGTGCGGGTAAAAAAAGTCGGCCACGCAGGCACCCTCGATCCGCTTGCTACCGGTCTGCTGATCCTTTGTACGGGCAAGTTCACCAAACGGATCAATGAGTATATGGCGCAGGAAAAAGAATATACCGGCAGCTTCACCCTTGGCGCGACCACCCCCACCTTCGACCTGGAGAGCGAACCGGAAAATATAAAGGACGCGGGATCAGTCACCCTCGAAGAAGTAGTTGCCATAACCCGGCAATTCACGGGAGAGATCTGGCAGGTGCCGCCTATTCATTCGGCCATCAAGAAGGAAGGTACGCGGGTCTATGAGCTAGCCCGTATGGGAAAAGAGGTCAAGCTCGACCCCCGCAAAATAACCATCAAAGAATTTGAGATAACGCAACGGCTCTCCACACAGCCTCCACAGCATGCCATTTCCTCAGCGACCCATCCCATGCAGCAAGGACCATCTTCCACTGCAAGCCCTTTATCTCATTTCCCGGTTGTCCATTTTCGCGTAGTCTGCTCCACGGGCACCTATATCAGAAGCCTGGCCAACGACGTCGGCGCCGCGCTTGGCTGCGGGGCCTATCTCAGCAGCCTCTGCCGCACCCGGATCGGCGAATTCACCCTCGGTAAGGCCATGAACATCGAGCAGGCGGAAACATATATAATGAGCTTGCGCACTTAAATTGTGTTGATGAATAAGTCGCCTTATTTTCGAGCTATTCCCCTGCTCAAAAGATTAAAGGCTCAAGATTAGATACGGCCTGGCTATAGCCTCAGTTTATGAGAAAATACAGCGACGTTGCACAACACAATTTAAGCGCGCCAGGCATAAAAAAATCGCAAATCATAAAATCAGAAAATCATAAAATCAGAAAGGATACCCGATCCCCAGCTGGAACTGCCCATCCGACAACCGCATATTATAAAACCATTTGTCCGGGTTTTCCAGCCGCCCCGGGTCCTTTAGCCTGTAGGCCCAGTCAAACCGGATGACGAACCAGTCGAAGTCCAGGCGGAACCCCGTGCCGGCATCGACGGCGAATTCTTTATAGAACCTGTCGAATGCAAAATCGCTACCGATGTCCCTGCGCGCAGCGTCCGTCTGATGTCTGTTCCATATATTTCCGGCATCCACATAAAGCGCGCTCTGGAGTTTGATGCCGAACAGCAATCCCAGTGGGAACCGGTATTCTATATTTCCTTCCAGCTGTATATCGCCAAAACGATCGTTGAAATTACCTCCGCCCAGCGTATCATAGAATGCGGAAGACCCGAGGCCGAGCTGTCTCACCTGCCAACCCCGCATGCTGTTGGGACCTCCGGCAAAGAATGCTTTATAGAAAGGCAGGGTCTGTTCCCAGGTATTGCCTTCCCGGCCATAAGCCCAGCCCGCGCCCGCATAGGCACGCATCGCCAGCTGCGTTCTCCGGTAATCGATATGATGGCGGTATTCGATATCTCCTTTGATAAAACGCCAGAGGTCCCCTTCATCCACCGACTTGATCAGGCCCAGCAGAGCGCCGCTCTCTTCTCCGCTGATGCGGAGAAAATTGGTCCTGTTCTCTGTCTTTTTGATCGAAGAATAGACGAACTGCTGACTGACGACCAGACCGGTTTTGAAGGCGAGCTTCAGGGAAGGGGTATTATTTATATACCTCCTGAAACTATCCGTCTGCACCAGCTGGGTGTATTCGATATTCAGCGGCCGGTACAGATAGGATCGGTTATTATGCGACCATTCATATCCCCACGCGGCATTCAGCGAACGCAGGGTGAAGAAGGGCTGACGGTTGTCCAGATAACGGTCCGTATAGGAACCGTTCAGGATCAGCACCGTATGGATACTGTCAAGCCGGTATCCCTTTTTTACTTTAAATGGCGCGATCAGCCTCGGTATGGAAATGGTATGGGACAGGCTGACCTGGGTGGTCTGGATGAAATCTCCTCCGAATTCCACTCCACCATGCAGGTTCGTGTTGCTCAGGATGGATTGGCGGAAGGTATTGCGGTTGATCAGGCCAAGGGGCATACCGACCCCAAACAGATTGCTTGCCGTAACGATATCGTAGGTATTCCGGCTGATCTCCATTCCAGTATTCAGATACTGCTTTTTGGCGGGATATAGCCGCAGGGATACGTCGAGGACGGAATCTGATCTGACCGAAGGCGCCAGATCGATGGACGCGGTTTGCCATGCGCCGAGCTGGTTGAACCGGTTAAAGGTCCTGTTATAATCGGACTGTTTGTACAGGCGGTCGGGCCTCAGATAAATATTGCTGGTCAGGAAAGAATGCTTGAATTTGTCGTAGCGGGAAATGATCGTGAACTTTGGCGTAGTGCTGGTGTCGGTTGTGGTGACAGTGACGGTATCCTCAAGCACGGGCAGATCGGGGTACACGGTTACCCGGCCGATATAGTATTTGGTGATCCGGCTGGAATCCTTGACAGGGTGCTGCAACACGACTACATTGACGGTAGGGTTCTCCCTTTTTCTTTTCAGCTGTTCCAGCAGGGCTGCCTGCTGAAAGGGATCCAGCGTGGGATCGATAAGGGCAGCGACGACCGTGTCCTTTTCTATGTACAGATCGTCCTTGGAGAACTTGTAATAGCCGTTATTCCTGAAAAGCTCCACCAGCCGGTCCAGCTCGGCAGACAGGACCTGCTTGGAAAAAGGCTTGTTCTTCTTCAGCAGGGACTGAGGTCTGCTCTGCAAGGTCAGGGCCTGCAGCTCGGGCGTGTTGAGGGCAAAGCCGATGCTGTCGAATTTCAACTGCTTGCCCGGCGTGACCCGGAAGTCGATCATGGCCCGGTATTGCTCGGGCAGCCTTCTTTTGGGGATCCGTGGATAAACATGATGAAAATTGACGGAGAAATGGTTCTTGCCCCGTACCGTATCGATATGGACGGAGTCTTTGATGGCGATCGAATAATAGCCGCTCGCATTGAGCAGGGCGACCATGAAGGCCAGGGACCGGCGCAGGTTCATACTGTCGAACACCGGCGGATTGATCAGCGTTTTGCGGATCCCGGCAAGAGAGACGATCTGGGTGCGCAGGCTGTCGTCCAGCTGGTTGGCCAGACGGGCTTCGAGGTCCTGACGTTCGCCCGATTTGAAATTCCCTTCTACTTTTATGGTTACGCTGTATACGAACGGCTTGTTGGCCTGGTAATTTTTGGGTATGGTGCAGGAAAAAACCAGCGTCGATAATACTATGGGCAGCACGAATGCCCGGTTGAAAAAAGATACAGTAACTTGCCCGCGGAACGAATTGATCAGATTAAACAAACCGATTTCGATTTAACTTTTGTATGTAAACGAAAAGAAATGCTGGTAAAATCGCAGGTCAAATATATTCAAAGTTTAGGCCAGAAAAAATTCCGCGATGAGGAAGGAGTATTTATTGCCGAAGGTCCTAAAATAGTTGAGGAATTGTTAAAGTCCCCGGGTATGCGCCCGCTGAGCATCTATGCCGAAAAAGAATGGCTTTCTTCCACCGGCGACATCCGCATTCCCGCGCCGGCCGCCGGTATGAGCACCGCGTCATCCGTCAATATCGCCACGACGGCCATCGGCATTTTTACCACGCCGGTTCCCGAATGCATTGAATTGAAGAAAGGCGAGCTGGACCGGATCTCCGCGCTGATAACGCCAAACCAGGTCCTGGCGATATTCAGAAAGCCCGTTTTTCCACCTCCTGATCTTGAAAGCTCTTTCAGTCTGCTGCTGGATGGCATACAGGATCCCGGCAACCTGGGTACGATCATCCGGATCGCCGACTGGTTCGGTATCCGTCAGATCGTCTGCACTCCGGACAGTGCCGATGCCTTTTCCGGGAAGACGGTGCAGTCGACGATGGGCAGCATCGCAAGGGTGCAGGTGATCTATGAGGACCCTGAAAAACTGATCGGGAAATATCCATCTCTTCCGGTATATGCAGCCACTCTCGAAGGGGGGAGCGTCTATGGAATGGAGCGCACTGGCAAAGGAATGCTGGTGATCGGCAATGAATCGAAGGGCATCCGCAGGGAATTGCTGCAACAGATCACGCATCATATCACGATACCCAGGTCAGGGGCGGCAGAATCTCTCAATGCAGCCGTGGCCACCGGCATCATCTTATCGCATCTTCTCCCG
This sequence comes from Puia sp., assembly GCA_035317125.1. Lineage (GTDB taxonomy): Bacteria > Bacteroidota > Bacteroidia > Chitinophagales > Chitinophagaceae > Puia. Next base: position 8,812 of record DATHHO010000233.1, on the reverse strand, counting down.
CAACCTGCCTGACCCCAGCTGCAAATGCCGGCCTGCGCCGGCAAGCTGCCCAACCCACGGCCGAACGCCACAGCCCGCCATCTACCCACTCACCTGAACTGAATGGCCCTGGCCGGACGGATCCGTCGGATAATAAATGTCGGGATCATCAGCACCAGAAAGCAGACCAGAAAAGTGCCGGCATTGACCAGCGCGATATGCCACCATTCCAGTTTGACGACGGCTTTGGATATGAAATAGGCATCCTCGGGAAGAGTGATAAAACCATAATGCTGCTGAAGCCAGCAGATCAGCAGGCCAGCCGCATTGCCGACCGCCATTCCGCTCAGGGTTATGATCATACCGTGATAAAGGAAGACGCTCTGGATGGTAAAGTTGGGCGTTCCAAGTGCCTTGAGCACCCCGACCATGCGGGTGCGCTCCAGCACCAGGACGATCAGACAGGTGACGAGATTGAGCGTGGCTACCACGATCACGATGATCAGCACGATGGCGATAGTGGTGTCCTGCAGGTTCAGCCAGTCGAAGATATTCGGATAGATCTCCTGTATTGTTCGGCTGCCCCACACCGAGGGAAGCTCATTATAGATCACGGAATTCACCGTATCGGCCTTGTGATAGTCCTTTATAAAGATCTCATATCCGCCGATCTGGTCCTTATCCCAGTTGTTCAGCCGCTGGATCAGCTTCAGGTCGCCGAATGCGATCAGCTTGTCATAGTCCTCGATGCCGGTCTTGAAGATCCCCGCTACGATCATAGGCCTTACCCTCGGCGACTGTCCCGGCTGAAAAAAATAGATAAGCGCCTTATCCCCGGTGCGCAGTTTCAGCCGGTTTGCGGTGTATGCCGAAAGGTTGATCTCGTTGCTGTATCCGCTGTCGGCAAACCGGAGCCAGCGGCCTTCTTTCAGAAACCCTCCCAGGCTGGAAAAATCATATCCTTTGGCCACCCCTTTCAGCAATACCCCTTCGATGCCCTCGCTGCTGCGGATGATGGCATTCTTGGTGGCAAAGGGCTGGATGGTCCTGACATCCCTGTTGGCACGGAGCAGCTGCAGCACCGTGTCGTTCTGATAAATAGGCAGCTCCTCGGAAATGGAGGCCCTGTTGGCTTCGAAATGCTGGACGCGGATATGCCCCCATAGGCTGAATACTTTCTGGGCGATGGTATACTGGAAACCACCTGCAAAAGCCAGGGTAAGTATCATGGCTGCCACGCTGATAGCGGTAGCCGCCACTGCCAGTCTTATAATGAACCGTGAAAAGGAGTGTTGCAGGTTAAAGGCAATGCGTCGGGCTATAAAGGCGGCTACATTCAATCGGCATGTTTGAGTGATCAAAAGACTGAATGATCCAACTGGCATCCAGTGGCGACAAAAATAGCCCGTGTAAGCATAGGAATAAAAGTTTTTTACATTTTTGTGCTAACATTGTATGACCGCTTAACGGCTTCGCCACTTTAACTATTTTGCCATGAAGCTTACATTTCTGATCATCGGCTGCGCTCTCTGGTGCTGCGCCAGGGGACAAACCCCCGATTCTGTGTGGTCCGCTGCCATTGCAACGCCGCAGCTCTATGCGGCTGGCAACCAGCTGGGCTATCCTATCCTCCGGTTGAACACGCCCGACCAGCTGGAACTGCATTTCGACGACCTTGACGGGGACGTGAAGAATTATTTTTATACCTATCAGCTTTGCAATGCAGACTGGACGCCAGCACAGGTGAGCGAATTTGATTTCATAAAAGGGTTCTCACAGGTAAGGATCGGGACTTACCAGTTCTCCTCGGTGGCCCTGACTCGTTATACGCATTACCAGGCTGCCGTGCCCGACCCCAACAGCATACCCATCCATTCAGGGAATTACCTGCTCAAGGTTTTTCTGGACAGCGATACCTCGAAGCTGGTGTTCACGCGCCGGTTTCTGGTCACCGACGAGAAGGTAAACATCAGGTCCCAACTGCTGGAGCCCCTGAACTTCGAACTTGCCCATTCACACCAGCGCATACAATTCCGCGTTAATGCCAGCGGCGTGAACCCTACCGATCCGTTGCAGCAGATCAAGGTCGTGCTGCTTCAGAATTATCGCTGGGATAATTCCATTCACGATGTCCGCCCTACCTTTTATGCGAATAATAATCTCGAATACACAAATGATAACGAATTCGTATTCCCCGGCGGGACGGAATGGCGATGGGTGGACCTGCAAAGCTTCCGCTTCCAGAGCGACCGGGTGGGGACCGTGAACTATGGAAAATCATCTACCGAGATCTTTTTGCGACCGGACGGGGACCGGTCCCGGGCGCCCTGGTATTCTTACAAGGATTATAACGGATTTTATTATATCCAGACAACGGAAAGCATCAATCCGCTTTACCAGACCGATTACGCAAGGGTAAGATTCAGCTTCACCCCGCCCGGAAACACACCCTTCCCCGATAAAGAGGTCTATCTTTTCGGGGAACTTACGGGCAATACGCTGAACGATGCCGCGAGGATGTCGTTCAATGCCGTAAAAGGAAGGTATGAGGCTTCCTGTTTTCTGAAGCAGGGGTATTATAATTATGCTTATGTCACCGTAGACAGGAATGATCCTGCCGGAAAGGCTTCCTTTGAATTTACGGAGGGCAATCATACCGAAACGGAGAATGATTATACGATACTGGTCTACTACCGGGCCCTTGGCGCAAGGGCCGACGAACTGGTCGGGATTCAGCGGTTTAACAGCCTGAACAAGAGATGATGCCAGCCCGGATCTGGATAAGATTGCCCCATATCCGCGATAGCGCCAGCCCCGCACGAGAGATAATTATATTTGGCTTTTTAATGCTCGTTTCTCATTATCTTTGCATCCAGGCAAGTCTTATACGACCAGCTCCTGCTGAATCCCCCCAGGGCCGGAAGGCAGCAAGGGTAGGTGGTTGAGCGGTGCGATATAAGTAACTTGCCTTTTTTTATTTTACTAATCTTTAGGATCTTTATACGATACAAAAATAATATTTTATGAAGTTTTTCATTGATACAGCCGATCTGGCGCAGATTAAAGAAGCAAACGATCTTGGGATACTGGATGGGGTGACGACGAACCCTTCCCTGATGGCCAAAGTGGGTGTAAAAGGGGAGACGGCGATTGCCAATCATTACAAAACGATCTGTGAGATCGTCGACGGCGATATCAGCGCGGAAGTATTCTCGACGGAATTTAAAGAGATCATCGAAGAAGGAAAGAAACTGGCCGCCATCCATCCGAATATCGTGGTGAAAGTCCCGATGATCAAGGAAGGCGTAAAGGCTATAAAATGGTTTACCGATAATGGCATCCGCACCAACTGTACCCTGGTGTTCTCCGCCGGCCAGGCAATCCTTGCGGCCAAGGCCGGAGCAGCCTATGTGTCTCCGTTTATCGGAAGGATCGACGACAGTGGTTGGGATGGCGTCGAGCTTATCGCTCAGATCGCGAATATTTATACGATACAGGGCTTCAATACGGAGATCCTCGCAGCCTCCATCCGCAGTCCGTTGCATATCATCAAATGTGCTGAAGCAGGCGCCGATGTGGTCACCAGTCCACTGGAATCCATCCTCGGCCTTCTGAAGCACCCCCTCACCGATATCGGGCTTGCGAAGTTCCTCTCCGACGCGAAAGGATTCAAATAGCCTCCCCCAGGTGCGCGACATCACTCATAAACAGATCAGCCTCCGTACCGCAAGGGCGGCAGGCGTTGTTTTCTGTTCCTCAGCGACGATCGATCTTATAAAGAGCGACCAGTTGCCAAAAGGCAACCTCTTCGATGTAGCCAGGGCAGCAGGCTTCCTCGGCGCGAAGAACACTCCCCAGTTGCTTCCCCATTGCCACCCGGTATCCATCGATGAAATGGATATGCAGTTCGAATTCCTGCAACAGGAACTCCACGGCGGCCTTTTCGGGCAAACTTTTTCCGGAAGGACGGGCATCGTCATACAAGCCCACGCCAGTTCCATCGGACGCACGGGCATAGAAATGGAAGTGCTGATGGGCGTCTCTGTTGCTGCCCTCGAGATCTATGATATGCTGAAGCCGGTGGATACAGGACTGGAGATCGGGCACATCCGGCTCCTGGAAAAAAAGGGAGGGAAAAGCGACCGTAACAGATACATAACCGATTCCCCAACCTGCGCCGTGCTGGTGTGCTCCGACTCTACGGCTGCCGGACAAAGAGAGGACAGGAGCGGCAAGCTGATCAATGAAATGCTACAGGCCTGGAATGCCGACGTGAAACACTACGCCATCGTCCCCGATGATAAAGAACGGATCCAGCAAAAGATACGGGAATGGGTATCCGAAGATATACAATTCGTCTTCACCACCGGCGGCACTGGCCTGGGTCCCAGGGATAATACGGTCAGCGCCGTAAAAGAGATCCTCGAGCGGGATGCAGAGGGTATTGCCGAGGCCATGCGCGCTTATGGGCAGATGCGAACGCCCCTGGCGATGATGAGCCGGTCCGTTGCAGGGTCCATCGCGAACACACTGGTAGTAACCCTGCCGGGAAGCAGCAACGGCGCCCGGGAATCGCTTGAGGCGATCCTGCCAGCCATATTCCACGCAAGGGAAATGATGAAAGGGGAAGGGCACCAGGGTGCGCACCAGGTCGGTCCAGGGCCGGGCGCATAATTTACTTTTCTGGTGGCGCCATGATTTATCCGGATACTATATATGCTTAACTATAAAGAAGCGCAAAAGATCCTCGAAGCAAATGCCCGGTCATTCGGCAAAGAAAAGATCGGGCTGGACCAGGCCGATGGCCGCACGCTTGCGGAAACGATCCTGGCAGACCGCGATTACCCTCCATTCAACCGTTCTTCCATGGACGGTTATGCGATCCATCACAGCGATTTCGAAAGGGGCATCCGGCAATTTTCAATAGTCGAAACGATCTATGCCGGTGACATCGCAACGAGGTCCCTGAGTTCCGGTGAATGTTATAAGATCATGACGGGAGCCCCCGTTCCCACAGGGGCCGATACCGTGGTCAGAAAAGAAGATGTAGAAGAGGATGCAGGGAAGATCCATATCCGTCTTGCATCCTGCCACCCTTTTCAAAGTATAGCCAGACAAGGCGAAGACCTTAAGTCGGGGGATATGGTCCTCCACAGGGCCTGCCGTTGTGAGGCGCCCGTAATGGGCCTCCTGGCCTCCCTGGGTAAAAATGAGCTGCTGGTGGAAAGACTGCCCCGGGTAGCGTTACTGACCACCGGCAACGAGGTCGTGCCCATTGATGCGCCGGTGAACCCTGCCCAGATCCGGAACAGCAATCGCTGGCTGCTGCAGTCCTTGCTTAAAAAGTGGGGGATTGTGCCCGCTCTGGTGGAGCATGTGCCTGATGACAGACAGGCCTTAAAGGAGGTCCTCGGCAGGGTCCTGCATGGACCTGACAGTGATCCCGGTCCTCATGGCTCCGGCGCTTCCCCCGGCCTGCCCTTCGATATAATCATCCTCAGCGGCGGCGTGTCGGCGGGAGACGCAGACTACGTGCCGGGCGTGCTGGACGAACTGAAAGTGCAGAACCTTTTTTATAAGCTGGCCATAAAGCCGGGCAAGCCCGTATGGTGCGGCATGAAGCCCGCTCCCGGCGCCGCGGCGCCAGTTACCCCGATTTCAAAAGGCAGCACGACAATCCCGGGCAACGACATTGCTCCCAGCACCATTATATTCGCCTTGCCGGGCAATCCTTTTTCCTGCCTGGTAAATTTCATGCTGTTGATAAGGCCATACCTGCATGCCTGCTTTGGGCTGCCCGCTCCTGTTCAGATGGCGCTGCCTTTGCGGGAAAGCAAAAAAAAGAACACCCCACTGGATGAATTTTTTCCGGTGCGGTCAGGCGGCTCACCCGAAACCCGCGGTGCATCCGAATCCCCCGGCAACTCCGGCACATCCGAATCCTCCGGCATACCCGGCTCACCGGCCGGGCTCACTCCCATCCGGATCAATAGTTCAGGGGACATCAGACTTGGCCTTGGAGCGGATGGCCTGGCTCTGCATCCTGCCGGCAGGGGAGATCTTCCGGAAGGGGCGCTGGTTTTTTATTATGCGCTGTGACCAACACATCGCGTCACCTTCCAACTGCCACTTCATTGCTCACCCGGATGCCCCGGTCCCACGACCGCCCTGGCCGCCGCCGCTTCATGCCCGATGGGCTATTTCCAATAGCGATTATAGCGCCATAAACCCGTAACTTTATAGCAGATAATAAATCAGCCTGATGACAGCAGAAACCATAGGGGACAGATATGGGAGGAACTTTAAGACCTTGCGGGTAAGCCTTTTGAGCAGCTGCAATCTGGGCTGTGTCTATTGCATCGCGGGTGACGGTCAGGGGAAGGAATTAAAAAGGACGGTCACTAAAGCACAACTCAGCGCAGGAGCTTTATTACAGCTCATCGACAGGCTGCACGATCGGCTGAAATTGAACACGATCCGCCTGACGGGCGGAGAGCCGCTGCTGTACAAGGGCCTGGTCGAAGTGATCGCGGGCATCCGCTCGATCGGTATTGCGGATATAAAGCTGACGACAAATGGCCTGCTATTGGAAAAGCTGGCCGTCCCGATGAAACGGGCCGGCATGAGTTCCATCAATGTATCGCTGGATGCTGTAGATGAAGATGTTTTTTTTCTCATGAGCAAACGAAAATCAGCGGATCGTATCATCAGAGGCATCGATGCGGCTCTTCAGGCTGGCCTGGACGTAAAGATCAATACCGTGGTAGTGAAAGGTATGAATGAATCGCAGGTGCTTCCGCTGCTGGAGTTTGCTTTTTCACGCAATATCCGGATCCGTTTTCTCGAGCTGATGGCGATGGGATATCTGCATGAAGGGGGCAGGGACCAATTGTTTAGACAAGATCAGATCCTGTCGCTGATTGCTGCCCACTACCCGTTTACGCCGCTGCCCCGTTCCGGCTCTGCTACGGCAAATTACTGGCAGACGGATGCGGGAGGAATTTTCGGGATCATAGCCAATGAGTCCGAGCCTTTCTGCGGGGACTGCAACCGCCTCAGGCTGGATAGTCAGGGAAATATCTATGGTTGCCTGAGCAGCAATCATCCAATTCCACTGAATATGACAGACAGCGCGACGGAATGGAGCGGAAAATTACAGTTGGCCTTGCTGCAGAAACAGGAGCTGAGGTTTACAGGCAGCGATCTCAGCATGCTGCATATCGGCGGTTAGGCCGTCCTGAAATTAATATTCAACGTTCAAAATAAAGATCATGAAAATTCACGTTTATGCCGCACTGAAAGATCATTTCGAACCCGAGTTCGAAATACAGGACGCTGGCCACAATACCGATGAACTGAAGGCCCGTCTCCAGGAGATCAATGCCGATGCCACGGAATTGCTGAATAACTGCCGTTTTGCCGTGGAAGATGGCTTTATCGATAACGAATTTAAACTGCACGACCATGATACGGTTATCATCATCCCCCCCAGCAGTGGTGGGTAGCCATCCCATCGGGCCAGTGCAGGCTGCTGGTCCCGTTACGTATGTTTCCGCCATACCGCTGGACCTCGCCGGATTGCTGAAGGATGCCCATCATCCGGGAGCCGGTGCGGTTGTTCTGTTCAGTGGGGAAGTGAGAGACAACAACAAAGGCAGGAGAGTGGCTTATCTGGAATATGAAGCGCATGCCGTGCTCGCCTCGAAAATGATAACGGAGATCCTTGAAGAAGCGAGGTCGAAATGGCAGCTGCAAATCGCCGTTGCTCACCATCGTACTGGTAAAGTAAATATCGGAGAAACGGCCGTAGTGGTGATCACGGCTTCGGCTCACCGCAAAGAGGCTTATGCCGCCAATCAGTATATTATCGACCGGATCAAGCACGAGGCCCCGATCTGGAAATGCGAATATTTCACGGATGGCTCCCGTGAATGGGGCAACAACTGCAATTGTAAATAAAAAGCCACAGGTTTCCTGTGGCTTTTTTATTTGAGCAGAGATTATTATCCCACCTTCTTCTTCAGGTTCTCATCGATGGCATCCAGGAATTCCTCCGTATAGAGATAGTGCTTGCCATGTTCAACTTTATTGCCGTGAATGCAGACCGCAAGATCCTTGGTCATCTTGCCGCTTTCGACCGTCTCGATACAAACGGCTTCCAGTGCATCGGCGAACTTTATCAGTTCCTCATTACCATCCAGCTTGCCGCGGAAAGCGAGACCCCTCGTCCACGCAAAGATCGAAGCGATCGGGTTGGTCGAAGTCGGCTTGCCGGCCTGATGGTCACGGTAATGACGGGTCACCGTTCCGTGAGCGGCTTCGGCTTCCATAATTTTGCCATCAGGAGTGATCAGCACCGAGGTCATCAGGCCTAATGACCCGAAGCCCTGAGCCACGGAGTCGCTCTGAACATCTCCGTCATAATTCTTGCAGGCCCATACGAAATTGCCGTTCCACTTCAGTGCGCTGGCGACCATATCGTCGATCAGGCGATGCTCGTACACGATACCGGCATCCTTATATTTTTGTTTGAACTCCGCTTCATAGATGTCTGCAAAAATATCTTTGAACCGGCCATCATATTTCTTCAGGATTGTGTTCTTGGTCGAAAGATATAAGGGCCATTTCTTGCTGAGGGCCATATTGAAACAGCTTCTGGCAAAGCCCTTGATCGATTCGTCCGTATTATACATGCTCAGGGCAACACCGTCTCCTTTGAAATTGAAGACTTCGAATACCTGTGGCTCGCCGCCGCCTTCGGGTGTGAAGGTCATTGTCAGCTTGCCTTTCCCTTTGATCACCGTATCGGTGGCCCGGTACTGATCGCCAAAAG